>JACADU010000262.1 GCA_013388415.1 Bryobacteraceae bacterium | reverse complement strand
TGTATGCCCGACGAAGCCGATTCCGTCACCGTCACCTGTGTCGTCGCCGTTTCCAGCGAGAACTTCAGGTCTTGCCGGAGCGTCTTGAACGCCTCCACCGCCAAACCGGTCAACTCGATCTTGCGGAACCCCTTCGCCTCCGCCGAGAGCGTGTATTTCCCGGGCGTCAGGTTCGGCAGCAGGTAGTTGCCCGCCGGGTTGGACACGGTGGCCGTCTTCACGCCCGTCGCTTCGTTTTGCAGGACCACCTGCACCGAAGGAACGGGCGCGCCAGAAGGGTCCGTAGCGAGACCGCTGATTGTGCCCAGCGGCGACTGCGCCGCCACACAGGCGGAGAGAGCGAGAAAACCAAAGACTCGAAGCATCAGAGTCTATTCTCTCAAGATTTGCCGCCTTAAGCACATCGTGCGCCGTTCACGAACGGGCATATAATGCACTTCATTATGCGTCTCGCGATCAGTGTTCTCCTGTTGAGCGCCTTCGCCTCCGGGCAATCCCGCCTGCTCCGCCAGCCCCACTACCATGCCGGAACCGTCGTTTTCTCCTTCCAAGGCGACATCTGGACCGCCAAAGAAGACGGCAGCCAAGTCCTGCGCCTCACTACACACCCCGCGCGGGACACCGCTCCGAGGTTCTCCCCCGACGGCAAGTGGATCGCCTTCTCTTCCAACCGCTATGGCAACAATGACGTTTTCGTCATGCCCTCCACCGGCGGCGAGGCGAAGCAATTGACATGGCACTCCGGCGCCGACACCGTCGCCGGCTGGTCCCGCGACAGCGCCCGGATTCTGTTCACCTCCATGCGCGGCGACGGAGCCTTCCCCACCGTCAGCAATCTTTACGAAGTGAATGCCGCCGGCGGCATCGAGCAGCCCATCCCCACCGATTGGGGCTCATGGGGCTCATGGTCCCCTGACGGCAAGAAGCTCGCCTTTGTCCGCCACCCGCAAGCCTGGACCCGCAAACACTATCGCGGCTCCTACGCCGCCGATCTTTGGGTCATGGACGCCGCCGCCAAGTCCTTCAAGGACCTCCGAGACCCCGCTTATCAGGGCAACATGATGTGGCCCATGTACGGCGCGAAAGGCGAAATCTATTTCGTCGCCGACCGCCTCGCGCAGGAAAAGGGCGTCAAGCCCGGCTCGCCCGAGGTGATGAAGAGCGTCTACAACATCTGGCGCATTCCCGAGTCGGGCGGCGCGTGGACGCAGGTGACCAAACTCACCTCCAACAGCCTCGCCTGGCCTTCCATCTCGTGGGACGGCAAGACCATCGCGTACGAATACAACCACGGGCTCTGGCTGCTGGACACCGCCAGCGGCAAGTCGCGCGAAGTCCCGGTCAAGATCTCCGCTGACCCGGCTGCCAATCCCATCGAATGGCGGTCGATCCCTTCCGCCGCAGAGAGCTTCCACCTCTCCCCCTCCGGACGCCGCATAGCCATCGTCGCCCACGGCGAGATCTTTACCGTCGCCGCGGACCGCGGCGAGCCGCAACGCGTCACGAAAAGCTATCGCCGCGACACGAACCCGATGTGGTCGCCCTCCGGCAAGTGGATCGCCTATCTGTCCGACGAAAGCGGCCGCGAGGAGATCTGGCTCGCGGACGAGCTGGGCAAAACGCGCAAGAAACTCACCGACGCCGACACCGAGAAGCGCGCCATGACTTGGGCTCCGGATTCCAAGTCGATCCTGTTTTCCTCGAGCGACAACAAGCTCTGGCGCGTGGACGTCGAAACCGCGCAGCTCACCGAAGTCGCCAGCGGCGAAGCCGGCGCGCCGAGCGACCCGCAGTTTTCGCCCGATGGCCAGTGGATCTCGTTCACGCGGCTGGACCGCGACATGCGTCCGCACGTCTACATCAAGCCCGCCTCGGCGCCGCCCGGCAAGGACGAACGCCGCATTGGCACGGACGACCTGTTCTCCGCCACTTCCTCCCGGTGGTCGCCTGACGGCAAGCGGCTCTACCTCTCGGCTGGGGTCATACAGATGGGCATGGCAACGCTGGGCCGGAGCGCCAACCTTCAGTTGTATTCCGTCAACCTTGAGAAGGAAGAAAAGGACCCGCTGGACCGCGGCATCGACAGTGAAGAAGAGGCCGCCGCCTCTGCTCCCCAAGCCGCGGGCGGCCCCCCGGGCCGCGGCCAGCAGCAGGCGGCCAAGGTCGAGGTCAAGATCGATTGGGACGGCTTGCCGAAGCGCATCCGCCAGTTGACCCGCCTCGCCGATAATGTCAGCTCTTTCGCGGTTTCGCCCGACTCCCGCCAGATCGCTTTCGTCGCCTCCGGCCAACAGGACGGCCGCTTCGTCAGCTCTTTGTGGACCGTGCAGCAGAACGGCGAGGGGCTCACCCGCGTCGCACAGGCGCAGCCGCCTGCCGCGGGGGAAGGCGGCCCGCCCGAGCGCGGACGCGGCGGTTTCGGCGGCGGCATCTCTTCGCCTCAGTGGGCCCGCGATGGCCGCAGCCTCTATTTCCGCGAGGGCGAAGGAATCTATTCGGTCGCTGTTTCCGCTCCCCCCGAGGCCGGCGGCGGACCCGCCTCCGGACGCGGCGGTCCTGCTGGCGCGCCCTCCACCGCTGGCGTCTCCACCGCCGCCACCCCGCAGCGCCGCCGCGTCAGCTTCAATCTTCAGGTCGAAGTGGACCGCGCCGCCGAACAGGCCCAGGTCTTCGACGAAGCCTGGCGCATCATGAAGCACCGGTTCTACGACCTCAAAATGCACGGAGTCGACTGGAACCGCGCCAAGGACGACTACGCCTCCCTCCTGCCTTGGGTCGCCGACCGCGAGGAACTTCAGACCGTCATCATGGAAATGATCGGCGAGCTCAACGCTTCGCACACCGGCGTCAGCGGCGGCGGCGCGCCAGAGCGCTCCGCGCCCCAAACCCGCCACCCAGGATTTGAGCTCGAAGCCGACTCCTCCGGGTTCTACAGGGTAAAACTCATCTATAAAAAGGGGCCAGCCGACAAGGACTTCGTCAAGATCAAGCCGGGCGACTTCGTCCTCGCCCTCAACGGCCAGGATTTCAAAGTCCCCGACAACTACTGGAAGCTCTACACCCTCACGACCGCCCGGCGCTTCGAGTTCCTCGTCAACTCCAAACCCTCGGCCGATGGAGCGTGGAAGGTCGAAATCAACCCCGCTTCCGCGCAAGCCGCCGCCGACTTGAAATACCAGAAGTGGGTCGACGACCGCAAAGAGATGGTCGACAAGCTCGGCGGCGGCGAGGTCGGCTATCTTCACATCCGGGCGATGGACGCTCCCTCCTTCCGCAAGTTCGAGCTAGACCTCGCCGAGAATCGCTTCAAGAAGGCGCTCATTATCGACCAGCGATTCAACGGCGGGGGCGGCATCGACCAAGAGCTCCTTCAGGTGCTCGGGCAGCGCATGTATCAGCGGATCCAACGCCGCAACAGCATCTCCGAAGACCGCCCGCAGAAGGCCTTTTTCGGCCCGATGGTCGTCATGCAGAACGAACGCTCGGCTTCCGACGCAGAAATGTTCCCGGACGGCTTCCGCCGCCTCGGGCTCGGCAAGCTTGTCGGAATGCCCACGATGGGCGCCGTCATCGGCACCGGCTCCTACCAACTGCTCGATGGCTCCTCCATCCGCACGCCCGGCGCAGGCGTCTACACCGCCACCGGCGAGAACATGGAGAACTACGGCGTGGCGCCCGACGTCCTCGTCGATAACACCCCTTCGGACTTCCTCGCCGGGCGCGACGCACAGATTGTCAAGGCGATCGAGGTGCTGAGAGGAGCCATGAAGAAGTGACCGCTCCTCTGCCCAGCATCGACACTCACATCCATTTGTTTGATCCCACACGCCCGCAGGGCGTCCCATGGCCGCCCAAGGAGAACAAGAAGCTCTACATGCCCGCCTTGCCCGAACGGTACCGGAAACTTGCGGTTCCGCTCGGCATCGTCGGCGCGATCAAGGTGGAAGCCAGCCCTTGGCTTGAAGACAATCAGTGGGTGCTCGACATCGCGGAGAAGGATCCGATCATCGTCGGCGTCGTCGGCAACATCGAGCCCGGCACGCCCGATTTCAGGAAGAACCTGGAGCGCTTCGGGAAGAACAGGCTCTTCCGCGGCATCCGCTACGGCACACTCTGGGGCCGCAATTTCGAAGCCGCCGTCAGCAAAGCGGAGGTCATCGGGGACCTCAAAGCGCTTGCCGCGGCGAACATGTCGATGGATACCGTCGCCTCGAGCCCCCGCGTGCTCGCCAACGCCGTCCGGCTCTCTGATTTGGTCCCGGACCTGCGCTTCATCATCGACCATCTGCCCTCTCTTGAACCGCCCAGGGAACCATCAGCCTTCCGCGACTATGAAGCGACTCTGCGCGAACTCGCCAAACGCCCGCAAATCATGGTGAAGGTCTCGGCGGTCCTCCGCCGCGTCGATGGCAGGGTCCCTACCGACCCCGCCTTCTACAAGCCGCGCCTCGATCAGATCTTCGACATCTTCGGCGAGGACCGTCTCATGTACGGCAGCGACTGGCCCAACAGCGACAACTGGGGCACCTACCAGGAAGTCTTCACTGTCGTCCGAGAGTATTTCACGGCCAAGGGGCCCGCCGCCGCCGAGAAGTACTTCTGGCGCAACTCCGTCCGCGCCTACCGCTGGATCCACCGCGCCGCCAACCAGCCGAAGGCATGAGTTCAGGCCATGTGGCCGACGGGCGAAAACTGAACTTCCAGCCCGTCCGGGTCGCGGAAGTAGATACGGTCCGTGCCGCTGGGTCGGCGCGGATTCAACCCGCGGGCGCTTAGCTTGCTCATTACGGCGTCCGGCTCGAAGTCCTCGATCGCGACACAGAAGTGGTCGAGACCCGGCGTGCTGTTCTTGAAGAATGTGAGGTTGCATACGACAGGGCCTCCCTGACTGCCATCGGTGAAGCGATGGTACAGGGACGCGCCTACTTCGTCAATACGGCTTCGAGGTATTCCAACGCCTTCGGGTCCTTGGATTGCCCGAGCCAGAAGAAGGCCTGCTTGCGGACTGCGGCGTTGCGATTGTTTTTGGCGACGTCGATGAGAAGCGGCACGCCCTCTTCCTTCGGGAGCTGGCTGAGGGCGAAGACGGCCTTCTTCTTCAACTCGGTCTCGGGATCGTTGGCAACGGCATCGGAGATGGCACCGATCGCCTTCCTGCTCGCCTTCTGGCCGAGCCAGAAGA
>JACADU010000137.1 GCA_013388415.1 Bryobacteraceae bacterium | reverse complement strand
GTAAGCCGCCGTGTTCAACCCGTCGCCGGAGGCATAGGAGTTCGGCTTCGGGAAAGTGTTCAACATCGAAAGGATCTTCTGGTCGCCGCCGATGCCGCGGGGATCGCTGGCGTACATGTTGTAAGTCTCGATGCAGTTGGAGTCCGTCGGGCTGCCGCAGTTGCGGACGCCGGGCCGCAGCGCGCCCGTGACCGGATCCACCAGCAGACCGCTATTCTGCGTGATCCGCACCCCATCCAGCACGAACGGATTGCTCGGGTCCGTCTTCAAGTACCTGTACCGGCCCGACAGCGCCTCCGGCGTATACACCACGGGCACGCCGCTGTAAATCTGATTGATCGGCTGTGCCGTGTTGAGCATGACGTTCTGGTAGCTGCCGAAGAAGAACGTCTTATTCTTCTTGATCGGCCCCCCCATCTCCGCGCCGAACTGATTCAGCTTCATGTCGGGCTTGGGATTGCCCAACGCATTCGCGAACCACGCGTTGGCGTTCAGCGAGGTGTTGCGGAGGAACTCGAACACCGTGCCGTGATACTCATTGCCCCCCGACCGGGTGGCGATGGAAACGCTCGCGCCCGAGTTGCGCCCCTCCTCGGGCGTCGCATTGTTAGTGGTGACTTTGTACTCTTGCACATTGTCCGGGTTTAGCCGGTAAACGTTGTTGAGCGGGTTCGGCACCGAGCTTTCGTTCGCCTCGATGCCGTCGATCGTCGTGTTGAAGGCAAAATCGCGCGACCCGTTGACATGCACCCCCGTCCCGGCGCCGCCCTGCCCCCGTTGCACCACGCCAGGCTCTAAAACCAGCAGATTCAGCGGGTTGCGGCCGTTCAACGGCAAATCCACAATCGCCTTGCGCTCCACGACGTTACCGATGGTCGCGTTCGACGTTTGAAGCTGCTCGTAGCTGCTGACAACCGTCACCGTTTCCGTCGTCTCCCCGAGTTCCAGCGTGACGTTGACGGTGATTGGCGAACCAACCTGGAGCAGATTCCCTGTGCTCTTGAACGCCTTGAACCCCTTCATCTCGACCGAGACTGTGTACGAGCCCACCGGGATCGAGGGGAACGCGAAGTAGCCGGCGTCGGTGGTCGTCTGCTCGTGGCTTACGCCCGTCGCCTCGTGCGTCGCCCGGACGCGGGCTTGAGGAATGACCGCGCCGGAGGCGTCCGAGACAACGCCGCTGATAGCGGAAGTCGAAGTCTGAGCGAACGAGGCGCCAGGATGAACCACAAGTGCGAAAAGGGAAACAGTGATTGCGATCTTCATAGCCCACCTTTCTAAACCGAGCCGGGTGGGGTTTGCAGCACGTGGCAAATCACCCCAGCCGCCAACGTTGATGAAAGTAGTGTAAACCCGCTCAAGGTCTCAGCGCGAATGCCGATAAGCCCAACGTGAGGAGTCCGGTTCTCGCCGCGTTACTTGCCGCCGCCGCTGCCGCAACCGCTCAGGCCCAATCCGCCCCGCCCTCTTCAAAGGCTCAGTTCGAATCCATCCAAAAGCAATGGGCTGCAATCCAGATCCAGCATGCCTCCGCCGAGCGGCACCGGTCATTGACCGTCCCCGAAGCGGCTGAGCCGGCTCAACCGGCGGTGGCTTCACGGCTGTCGTGCGCCCCTGTCCCCTCTCCCAGCCTCGATGCGATGATCCGGCGATCCTCCACCCGCCACCGCATCGAACCGTCCTTGATTGAAGCGGTTGTCAGGCAGGAGTCCGGCGGGTTCCCCTGCGCCCTCAGCCCGAAGGGAGCGATGGGCTTGATGCAGTTGATGCCCTCGACCGCCGTCACCCTCGGCGTCGACAACCCTTTCGAGCCGGAGTCTAACCTCGATGGCGGCGTCCGCTTTCTCAGAGGACTCCTCGACCGCTACCACGGCGATTTGGCGCTCGCCCTCGGAGCCTACAACGCCGGCCCACGCCGCGTGGACGAGTTTGGCGCGGTCCCTCCCATCCCCGAAACTCAGGCCTATGTAAGGAGTGTGCTCGATCGCGCCGGTCTTGCCGCTACTTCTTTGGGAAGCCTGGACTAGCCTTCACTTCCAGCATCTGGTTGACGTGGCGCTCCGTGTGGCCGGCAACCATCAAGTACCACTGGTAGGCATCCAGATCCCCCAGCGCCGGGTGCTGATAGAAGTGCTCCCGCAACGGCTCCTGCGTCTTCCTCATCGATTCAAGCACCCTCTCCCGGGCTGCCTTGAACGCCGCCACTGCCGCCGGACCGTCCTTGAACTTGCCGCTCGGTTTGAACTGTTCCGGAGCCTGAGCCTTCCGGCTGCGGTCGGGCAGCATCGCCAGGATCTTCTCATCGGCGGCGCGGGCGTTCTTCAGCTTTCTGTCCGGCGCGGCAGGGGTCTTCATGGCTTCGGCGAGAATCTTCGGAAACTGTTCCTCCAGCAGCGCCAGGTGTTCCACGATCTCGGCGATCGACCAGGCGTCCGGAGCAGGCTTGTATCTCCATTGTGTCCGGCTCAGCCCCGACGTCGCGTCGAGCAACTGCTTCCTGGAGGCGTGCAACGCGCTGAGCGCGTAACTCCGATCGCCCTCGCTGATCCCGTCCGCACGGCAGAATGGAGCCGCGGTCAGCGCCAGGATGGCCGCGAATTGTCCTCGTCGATCCATGAAGTTACAGTACCAAACCCCACAATCCGTCCGGGAGATCCCGCTAAAGGGCCTCATGAATTTCGCCGATAGGAACTAATGACCGAGATGGAGCGCCTCAGCAACAACCTCACGGCGATCAACCGAGTGGAAATCACTCCGGCTGGCGCTCCGGACGCCTGCCCCCCCTGTGAGCTTGCCTTTTGCGGTCTGCTCTCCGATGCCGCCGTGCCGCGGGTCCTGCTGGGCGAAAGCGAGTCCCTCGGGCGGGCCACCATCCTTCTGGTCGACCGTGCCGAAATCAACCGCCAACTCATCAAGGGAATCCTCAAAGCCGGCCCTTACAGAATGCTTGAAGCGCGCGATCCGCAGTCGGCCTTTGAAATCCTCGAGCGCGAACCGGTGGACCTGATTGTCGCCGACATGATGCCGGCCGGCGGCGATGGGCTCGACTTCTGCCGCCGCCTCAAGTCACACCGCCGCACCCGGCTCATACCGATCCTGATCATTACCAGCGTGCAAGGCTTCGATAACGAAGTCGCCTACCTCGACTCGGGCGCGGACGAATTCCTGATCAAGCCCTTGCAGCCGGCCATCGTCCGGACCCGCGTCAAGACGATGCTCCGGAACAAGCGCGTCGTCGACTCTCTCGAAGAGGCCGAGTCCATCCTGTTCGCCCTGGCGGTGACCGTCGAGCAGCGCGACAGAGAGACAGGCAACCACTGCCAGCGGCTGGCCGCCCTCAGCGTCGCTTTGGGCAAAGCGCTCGGCTTGCCCAGCGACGACCTCATCGCTCTCTATCGCGGCGGCTACCTGCATGACATCGGCAAGGTCGCCGTCCCTGACGCCATCCTCTTCAAGCGCGGGATTCTGAACGAGGAAGAGTGGAGCGTCATGCGATCCCATACCTGGAAAGGCGAGCAGATCTGCTGCCCCATGCGCAGCCTGAAGCCGGTCCTGCCGATCATCCGCAACCATCACGAACGATGGGATGGCACAGGCTATCCCGACGGGCTGGCGGGCGAAGCCATCCCGCTGCTCGCTCGCATCCTCCAACTGGCCGATATCTACGACGCCCTAACCTCCCGGCGCAGCTACAAGTCCGCCTATACCCCTGAAGAGGCTGTCGCCATGATCGAGAAGGAAGCCGAGATGGGCTGGCGCGACCCGGAACTTGTGAGCGTCTTCTGCGAAATGGTCCGCGAACCCAACTTCGTGACTCAAAGCGCCGCTCTGTTTGCAGCCGGGGAGGGCGAAACGGAAAACGCCGCGCTTCAGTCGATGCTCGAATCCCTCGCCCGGATGAGCCGCGAACTGCTCAAATAGGCCCGGAGCCTATCCCAGAAGCTTGTTGACGGCAAAAGCGCAGATGTAGGCCAGCGTGCCCATGTAGGCGAATTGGATTAGCGGCCAGGTCCAGCCGCCTGTTTCGCGCCTCACGACCGCCACCGTCGACATGCATTGCATCGCAAAGGCAAAGAACACCAGCAGCGCCACCGCTCCGCCGAGGGTCAAGTCCCGTTGCAGCGCCGCCTGAAGACCGGCTGTGTTGTCTTCGCCCTCCATCCCGTAGATCGTGCCCAGCGTGCCGACGATGACCTCTCTTGCCGCCAGCGATGTCACCAGACCGATGCCGATCTTCCAGTTGAAACCCAGCGGCTCGATCACCGGTTCAATCGCCCGCCCCAGCGTTCCCGCCAGTGACTCCTCGATGGGAGGCGCGCCTGCCTTGCCCGGCGGAATGCTCGCCAGAATCCACAACAGCACCGAAACGCCCAGAATCACCGTGCCCGCCCGTTTCAGAAACGCTTTGGCGCGGTCCAGCAGCCGCAGCCCGACCGAACGCGGGTCCGGCAGCCGGTAGGGCGGAAGCTCGAGCACAAAAGGCGCCCGTTCGCTCTTCAGGACCGACGACTTCAACAGCCGCGCGGTCAGAACCGCCGCAGTGAAGCCCAGCAAATACAGCCCCAGCAGCGCGGCGGCGCGCGTCCTGAACACCGGACCGAGGAAAGGCCGGTCCGGAATAAACGCGGCGATGATCAGCGTGTAAACCGGCAGCCGCGCCGAGCAGGTCATGAACGGCGCGATCAGAATCGTCGCAATGCGATCCCGCTTGTTCTCGATCGTCCGCGTGGCCATGATCGCCGGCACCGCGCAGGCATACGCCGACAGAAGTGGAATGAAGCTCTTGCCCTGGAGTCCCACTTTCGACATGGTCCTGTCGGCGATCAGCGCCGCGCGCGCAAGGTAGCCCGAGTCTTCCAGAATCGCGATGAAGAGGAACAACAGCAGAATCTGCGGCAGGAAAACCACCACGCTTCCCACTCCGCTCCAGGCGCCATCGATCAGCAGCGACCTCACCCAGTTGTCCGGCAACTGCCCGCGCAGCCAGCTTCCACTCGCTCCGATCAGCGCTTCCACGCCGTCCATCAGCGGCTGCGCGCCGGCGAAGATCGACTGGAACACCGTCGCCACCACCAGCAGAAACGCCAATGGACCCCATGCCGGGTGGAGAAAGACGCTGTCCAGCCGGCGCGTCCACACCGGCGGCGCCGGATGCTCGTAGCCCGCGTCGCGCGAGACATCGCGCGCCCATTGCCGGCATGCCGGCACGTCCTGGATCACCGGCAGCTCGACCGGCTTGGGAACCGCGATCCCGCCCGTCAGGAAGCGGGCAACCAGGCTCACGCCCTCTCCGGTCGCGGCGCTCACCAGAACCACCGGCGCGCCCAGCTCGTTCGCCAGCGCCCCCGTGTCCACGTTTCCCCCGCGCTTCCGCAAATCGTCGGCCAGGTTCAGGACGATCAATGTCGGCAGGCGTAGCGCCAGAATCGGCGCCGCCAGCGAAAGATGCCGCGAGAGATTGGTCGAGTCCAGCACGAGAATGACGCCGTCCGGACGCCGCAGCCCGGGCATCTGGCCCATCAGCACAGCCTGCGAAACCCGCTCGTCCTCCGAACGCGCATTCAGCGAGTAGATCCCCGGCAGATCCACCAGTTCAACGTCGTGGCGCCGCGGCAGTTGCGCCTTGCCGACATGGTATTCCACCGTCACGCCGGGGAAGTTCGCGACCGTCTGGCGCAATCCGGTGAGACGGTTGAACAGCGTCGTCTTGCCGCAGTTGGGAGCGCCAATGATCGCCACCAGCCGGTGGGTGGGCGCCGCCGCCGAAGGAGCGCCGGCGGCAACTCCAGTCTTTGCGGCATCTCCACTCTGCGAGGCTGGCATGCGGTGTCCGGCTACTCACTTTCAAGGATGAGATGGATCGAAGTCTCCCGGCGAAGCGCGATCTCCGCACCCTCCACCAGGTACACCCTCGGGTCTCCGCTCGGCGCCGAGCGCACCGCTTTCACCGGATGTCCCGGCAGAAAACCCAATTCCATCAAGCGGCCGCCAACGTCCGCCGGCAGGTCGATCCGGCTGAGTATGCCCTCCTCGTTCACCGCGAGATCGGCCAGTGACTTCTGGCGCAGCTTCCTCTTTTTGAAACTCATTTGCAATTCTGTCTTTATTATAAACCCGTTGCAGCGGCGGCGCATTGCGGGTTGGGGACAGCGGGTTGGGGGCGGCGCGGGCTCCCCTACGGGCAGCGGACGGGAACGCCGCCCCGGGCCAGGCTCTGCCGCGCGGCTTCAATCACGGCGGCGTTGTAGGCGGAATTGGCCGGCGTGGCCAGAATGCCCGCCTCGTCCCAGGTCTTCAGCAGCTCGCGGCGCTTCTCGAGCGGCAGATCCTTGATTTCCAGCGCCCGCGCCACGGCGTATTCCACTGACCGGTAGCCGTAGCCCACGGGTTCCATGCCGACCCCGCCCCGGTCGACGTACTGAAAATAGTCCGGACTCGGCTCGGAATAGAGCGGCTGGCCCTCTGACGCCTTCACCGCGCACCACGCCAGACCCCGGTATTGATCCGAGTGATCAATCCAGCCGCCGCGTTCCCCGTCGGAGCAGTAGAGCCGCATCCCCTGCGTGTTCGAGCCCGGAGCCGCGTCGGGGAAACCAAGCGCGTTCTGCACGTTCAGACAGGCGCCGTTCGACCAGATGATTCTGGCATCGGTCCACAACCAGCCCTCCACGCCATTCGGGAAACGGTCCTTGATGCCGTAAAGACTCACTTCCACCGGAGTCAACCCCGTGATGAACGCCACCAGATCGACGTAGTGACACCCGACATACGTGAAAGCGTCGGTGGCGTCCAGCGTGAACCAGTTCTGGAAATTGGAGTGCCGGTAGTACCACTTCTCCAGCAGGCTCGCCGTGCCGAGCTTGAACTCGCCGAAACGCCCCGCGCGGTATGCCTCCCGGGCCATCAGTGACCGGTCGTCGAAACGCTTGTGATACTCGATGGCGACCAGCATCCCGGCATCGCGCGCCTCTCGCTCGATCACCCTGGTTTCCTCAACCGTCAACACCAGCGGCTTCACGCACAGCACATGCTGTCCAGCCGCGATCGCCGCCCGCACCGCTCCGCAATGCAACTGGTCGGGAAGCGCGACAACAACGAGTTCCCCTGGCGGCAGCTCTTTCAGCACGCCTTCGTAGGACTCCAGCCGCGGAATGAAGCTCTGCCCCGGGAATGCCCTCCTCAGCGCCGGCGCCTCCGCCAGTCGGTCCAGCGAGTCCTGCCGGATCGAACAAACCTGAATCGTCCCAATGCGGCCCAGCCGCTGCAATTGGTAGAGCGACGGCAGGAGCTGATCGAGCGTGATCATTCCCCCGCCCAGCAGCGTGACGTTCATCTCGGCATCCTCTCCCGGAGCACTTCCTCCACGCTCTCCGCCAGCACGGCGCAGCCCTCTTCCACCGCGTCCGGCGTGATCGTCAGCGGAGGGCAGATCTTGATTGTGCAGCCCATCGGTCCAACCGGATTGAACATCAGCAGGCCTTTCTCAACGCACCGCATCACCACGCTGCGAGCCAGCTCGCCGTCCGGCGCATGGCCCTTGCCGGGCTGCACGCAGGCCAACCCCGCAACCAGCCCTTTCCCGGCGAGTCCTCCCAGCTCCGCGTGCCGCTGCTCAATGGCCGCCAGCCGTTCGTGCAACTGCGCGCCGCGCCGCGCGGAATTCCCCGCCAGGTCTTCCTTCAAGATGACGTCCAGATTCGCCAGCGCAGCCGCGCAACTCACCGGGTTGCCCGAATGCGTCGAAGAGGCGCTGCCGGGAGGGTGAAGATCCATCAGGTCCGCCCGGCCGACAACCGCCGCGATGGGCAGCGAACTCGAGATCCCCTTTCCCCAGGTCGTCAGGTCCGGAACAACTCCGTAATGCTCGAAGCCCCACATCTTCCCGGTCCGGCCGAAGCCCGCCTGCACTTCGTCGAAAACCAGCACCGCGCGCTGCGCTGTGCACCAGTCCCGCAGAGTCCTCACATACTCCGGCGGAGCAAACGCCGCGGTCCCTCCCTGGTACGTCTCCATGAGGACCCCGCAAACGTCCGAGGCTGCCACTCCGTGCTCGCCCAACGCCTTCTCGAACAACTCGAAACTCGTGTCCTCCGTCCAGTAGCCGTCCGGAAACGGAACCTGAACGAACGTGGCGTCCGGCGCCCCGATCCACTCTTTTAATGCCGGAATTCCCCCCGCCAACTGGCTGCCGAGCGTCCTCCCATGAAAGGCTTTCTCGTAACTGACGATGACCCGCTTGTTGCGCCCCCCCACCTTCTGGCCGTGCGTCCGCGCCACCTTGATCGCAAACTCCACCGCCTCCGAACCGGTCGTCAGCAGAAAGATCTTCCTCAGCGGCTCCGGCATCAACTCCACCAGCCGCCGGCAAAGCTCCGCCCGCAGTTCGCTCGGGAATGCGTAGTTGGCCAGCAGATGGGCGTCCGCCTGCCGCTTGATCGCGTCCACTATCTCCTGCCGGCCATGGCCGGCGTTGGTGATCAACACTCCGCTCGACCAGTCCAGCCACTTGTTCCCCCACCGGTCGTAGACCTGGAACCCCTCCGCTCTGTCCCAGACCACCGGCGGCTGCCCTCCCATCGCCCGCAGTTCGTACTTCTCCAGCGCCTCCAGAATCGGAATCGACTCCGGAACCGGAAAATCCGTCGCGATCCGGCGAAAACGGCTCTCCACACGCGGAACCGCGCGGGGAGTCCATAGTGTTGCTGAGCCCATTACTGTTGACTATCCCGAGAAAGGTGGGTCGTCTGCAAGTTGGTCTGATCTCCGGCGCAGGACCTATCGTAAGATACGCTTGTATTGATCTAGTTAACTAATACAATAGTTTACTAGATGAATCGAGGCAAAACCTTCCAGTTTCGCCTGCATCCGGAGTCGGGCGTGCCCGTTTACCGGCAGCTCATCGATCAGGTCACCTCGGCGATTGCCTCCGGTCTGTTGTCGGCGGGAATGCAGTTGCCGACCGTCAGGCAGGTCGCGGTCGACCTGACAATCAACCCGAATACCGTCATGCGCGCCTATCGCGAGATGGAGATTCGCGGCGTCCTGGAGACGCAGCAGGGATCCGGCACCTACGTTGCTGATCGCAAGGTGACTGAGGACGAAGCCGCTCGCGATGAGCGATTGAGCAGGCTGGCGGCGCAGTGCGCCGCGCGGGCCGGGGCGGAGGGTTTCACCGTCGAGCAACTCGTACGGCGATTGAACGAGATGGGTGGCCAGCCGGCTGGCCGGAGTTCGTCAAGAGGACGCTGAGCGTCCGGAAGGAGTGGTATGCGTATGCCAAGTGTGACGGGTCAAGCTCCGGTGGACAGGCCCGTGACGGGCAACCGGAGCCAGGTGGTCAGCGAAATCGGGCTGACGGCATTGATCCTCTGTCTGGTTCTCGGAGGCGTTGTGACCGCGCTGCTGCGCACGCCCTGGCCGATGCTGGCGATGGGACTGGCCGGTTTGTATCTGCTTTTTTCGATCAAGGTGGCGCGGCAGTGGGAAAAAGTGGCGGTGTTGCGCCTCGGCAAGTACCACGGATTGCGCGGACCCGGCGTCTTCTCGATCGTGCCGGTTGTCGACACGCTCAGCAACTTTATCGATCAGCGGATCCGAGTGACCGACGTGAAAGCGGAGTCGACGTTGACCCGTGACGCGGTCCCGGTCTTCGTCGATGCCATCGTC
>JACADU010000195.1 GCA_013388415.1 Bryobacteraceae bacterium | reverse complement strand
GAGAAATCGAGCATGGCTGAACAAAGGGGAGGCCGCCCGATCGCGGCGAGCCAGAAGCCGACCGGCACCGACAAAGCGATCGCCACCGGCAAGCGCCAGTATTTCCGCCGGAAGAAGGTGGATCGCATATGCATCGACAAGATCGACTACATCGACTATAAGGACGTGCGTCTGCTTTCGCAGTTCATCACCGAGCGCGGCAAGATCGTCCCGCGCCGCATCTCGGGGTTGAACGCGCAGAACCAGCGCCGCATTACCGAGGCGATCAAGCTGGCGCGCAACATCGCGCTGCTGCCGTTCGTGGGCAGCGTCGAACGGGAGCGGGAGCGCTAAGGAGGCCGACCGATGGAAGTGATACTGCGTGAAGACATCGAGAAGTTGGGCAGCCGCGGCGACGTTGTGAAAGTCGCGCCGGGCTACGCCCGCAACTACCTGTTGCCGCAGGGGCGGGCCGTGCCGGCGACATAAGCGAACAAGAAGATTGTGGAGCAGGCGCGGCAGGCGGCGCTGCGGCGCGAGGCAGTGGAGCGGGGCCAGGCCGAGGAGCAGGCGAAGCTGCTGGCTGCGGTTGTCCTGACGACTGTCCAGAAAGCGGGCGAGCAGGATCAACTGTTCGGCTCGGTGACGGCGAAGGACATTGCCGAACTGCTGGCCAAGCAAGGCTTCGAGATCGACCGCCGCAAGATTGTGCTGCACGAGCCGATCAAGACGCTCGGCGAACATACGGTCCACATCAAGCTGTTCCGCGATGTCACAGCGGCGGTCAAGCTGCAAGTGAACCGGGAGGAAGAGGCGGCGCCGGCCGCCGAGTAAGCCGGCGCCCCCGCCTCCGCCCGCCGGGGCTCCAGACTGAGCCGCGAACGCCAACGAGCGGGGAAGAACGATGCCTATTCTGCCAGACCAGTTTGAAGCGACGCCTTCGATCCGTCTCTTAACGGAGGCGGCGCAAGGGTTGATCGGTTTCGACCGGCGGCTGATGAGGGCGCTGCTGGCGCGGCCGGAAGAGACGCTGGACGCGCTCGAGGAGTTTCTGGAGTCGAGCCGCGAAGACGACCTGCTGGACATAACGGAGCAGGCGTTCGACCTATACAGAGCGTTGGGAAGCGCGCGCGCTTTACCCTTTTACCTGCGCCTGCTGGAGCAGAGGGAGCCCGGGGAGATCCCGGACGAGCTGATCGAGGCGATCGCGGCGCACGGGGAGGCGGCGGTGGAGCCGCTGTTGAAGCTCAGGGCGAAACTCGAGGAGGGCGGCGCGCACGGCGCCGACGTTGTCTTCGTGCTGGCAGCCTTGGGCGTGAGGGACGGGCGCATCGCGGCGCTGCTGCGCGAGACGCTCGCCAAGGATCCTTACGAGGGCGCGCTCTGCGTCGGACTTTCGGGAGACCCGGCGCTGAAGCATGATGTGGAGGCGGCGCTGAAGGCGCTTCCGGAGAGCGCGGTTGAAGAGCGCAAGGTGCTGGCCGAGTGCCTGGAGTCGCTGGGCCGGGAATCGCAGGAGGACCGGCAGCAGGACGCCGACATCCTCGGGCAGTATCCGGAAGAGGCGCTGCCGATGTTCGAGCAGATCAAGCCGCAGCAGGTCCTGGAGTTCCTAGAGGTGGAGGATGCGCGGTACAGGGCGGAGGCGGCGGGCAGCTTTCTCGACGAAGAGTACGGCGGCGAGGTGAGGGCGCGCCTGATGGAGGCGGCCCGGTCGGATCCGGCGCCCGAAGTGCGCGGGGCGGCGTTTCGGAGCCTGGGGGAGCGCGTCGAAGAGCCTGAGGTGCGGGCGCTGATGCTGGAGCGGCTCAAGGAAGTCTCGGACCCGAAGGAGCGTTGCGGACTGCTGGTGGGTTTGGCGGGCGCGACGCAACTGGCCGAGGTTCACGCGGCGGTTTTGGCAGCGTATCAGCGGGAAGATCTGCGCGCCGCGGCGGTGGAGGCGATGTGGCGCAGCCTGGACCCGAGATTCGCGCCGAATATCGCGGAGGCTTTGGAGAGCGCGGACCCGGAAGTGAAGCGGCACGGCGTTCAGGGTGTGGGCGCTTTGCGGCTTGCGCCGCTGGCGAGCAGGCTGGTTCCGCTGTTCGACGATGAGGAACTTCGCGAGGATGCGCTGTTCGCTTACGCGATGGCGGCGCCGGGCAAGACGAACAAGAAGGGTGTCGAGAAGCTGTTCAGCGAGATCGAGGAGTTGGCGGGCGGACTGACCGGTTCGGAGGAGGAGACGGTCGCGCTGGCGCTCGACCGCAGGCTGGAGATGGAAGGCCACAAGCCAGTCTTCTTCCATGAGGAGCCGGCGCAGGCCAAGCCGGGCAAGGTAGGGCGGAACGACCCGTGCCCGTGCGGGAGCGGCAAGAAGCACAAGAAGTGCTGCGGAGCATGAGCCGATAGCGCCGCCGCCGCGCCGTCCCGGAAGGCCGGCTGGCCGGACGCGTCAGATCGCACAAACCGCGTTACCCGGCTGACTGATGGCGGGCGGCCCAACTTCCGGTTGGCGCATGTTCCCCGCGCGAAAAGCCCTGAAGCGGCGGAACTGACATGAGGCTTCCCGGAAGCTCGCATACGTCTCAGACCCAATGGCTGCCTGGCGCCCGGAGACCTGGCGCAACCGGTGAGGCCGGGCCCGCCCCGCCGTGATCAAACATTTCGTCGATGAAGTGTTTGATGAAGAATTCATCTTCGCACCATCGGCCTGTAAACCGGCTTGTTCATCTTGAAGCCGATGAGGCTGCGCGACGGACAGACATACAGCCGGCGGGGGCTGCTGATGGCGCTATTGCCGTGGCCTGCGGCGGCGGAGGCGAGCAGAGGCATCCGGCACTACACGGCGACAGCGACGGTCACGTTTCTGGGAGTCACGCTGGTGACGCGGAAGGGCGCGGGAAGCGGCTTCGCGCGCGCGGAGGAGTCCGGCGGAACGACCGTGCTGGAGTTCGGCGCCGGGTCGCACCCGGAGCGCTGCGCCGGAATCAACCGGCTGGGCTACATCCGCGAAGTGGTGGAAACGACGGCCACGGGCGGGCGGAGGCGGCGGATGTTCGGCTTCATGACTTCGAGCCGCGAGGAGAGCCTGCAAGAAGCCAGAAGGGCCCTGGGCGGCAGGCAGCCGGCGCACGCGTACACGATGCTGGAGTCGGCGGGAGACGCGGCGGGGATCGAGTCCCGGGTGGCGTCGGTCGCCTGTAGCGCGGCGCTGAGCTGGCCGAGGTGGCAGGAGGTGGAGAGCGAGCTGATGGAGGCCTGGAAGCCCGCCCCGAAGAGAACGGCGCGCATCGAAGGCGAGAGGCCGGGGTTCCTGAGCGTGGTGCGGCATGCGATGCGGCGAGGGGGAAGCGGGCGCGAACCTTACGCGCACTATGACAAAACGTACACGCTGGAGTGGCGGACGAGGCCGCTTGCGGGAGGAATGAGCGAACTCGAGGGAAGAATCTCGGGGGGAGGGAAGGCGAAGTTCCGCCTGTGGTACGACCCGTCGCGGCCGTGCGATCCGCCTTGGGCGTTCGAGTTTCAGCCGCGCGCGTTCTTGCGGCTGCTGTTCGAATCCGTCACGGAGGAGAAGACCGGATGAAATCCAGAATTCACTTTGCCTGGCAGTGCAGACTTTCCGAACTGGGCCACCGCACCGGAGTCTCGCTTCACAGCCACACTTCGCACTCGAAGGAGACGCTGGATTTCATCCCGCGGATCACTTCGCACTTCGCTCTGCTGCGGGAGGCGCTGCGGATCTACGAAGCGCGCTACCGGCGGATTCACGGACGCGAACTGGACTACACGTCCGCCTGGTGGACACCGCCGTTGGGGCCGCGCGAGGCCCTGCTGGTGGAGCGCGGCCAAATTGAGGAGGCGGGGCTCAATGCGCTGGTTTCGATCTCGGATCACGACAATATCGAAGCGCCGCTGCTGTTGAGGGTGCTGAGCGAGGGCGGCGAGGTTCCGATCAGCACCGAGTGGACGGTGCCCTACCGGGGCGTGTTTCTGCACGTCGGCTTTCACAACCTGCCGCGGCGGCGCGCCGCGGAGCGAATGGCGGAGCTGTCGCGGTTCACCGCAAACCCTCAGGAGAAGGAGTTGGAGGGTTTGTTGGAGTGGCTCGCGGAGATACCGGAGACGCTGGTCGTTCTCAACCACCCCTATTGGGACGAGAAAGGGGTCGGGCAGGAGCGGCACAACCAGGTTGTGGAGACGTTTCTGTTCCGTTACAGGCGCTACATCCACGCGCTCGAACTGAACGGATTGAGGCCGTGGAGCGAAAACAGGCAAACCATGGGCCTGGCCTCGGCAAGGCGGATCCCGCTGATCTCGGGCGGGGACCGGCATGGGTCGGAGCCGAACGCGCTCATCAACCTGAGCCACGGGAGATCGTTCGACGAATTCGTGGCGGAGGTGCGGGAAGACGGATACTCGGTGGTGGCGGTGATGCCGCAATACCGCGAGCCGCTGACGCTGCGGGTGATCCTGGCCATTGGGGACGTGATGCGGGACAACGACTCGCACACGCACGGGTGGCGCAAATGGAGCGATCGTGTCTTTTACCAGAGAGAAGGAGGAGAGGCGGAGAGCCTGAGCGCGATCTGGGCGAGGAGCAAGGAGCCGACGCTGGTCAAGCAGTTCGTGGCGATTTCGAGGCTCATGGAGCACCGGCGGGTGAAAGCCGGGCTGAGGCAGTTGTTCCCGCCCGTGCAAGAATTCTCGTGATGAGTGAATCCGGCGTGCCGCGCGTCGCATTTTTCGCGGACAGCTTTCATGAAGTGAACGGCGTCGCGCTGACGTCGCGGTCGCTGGAGGAGTTTGCGCGGGCGCGGGGTTATCCGATGCTGAGCGTGCACACGGGTCGGGGAGGGACCTGGGCGGAAAGCGGGTCAGTGGCGCGGTGCGAGGTGGCGATGAGCGCGCTGAGCTTCGGGCTGGAAAAGGATCTGCGTTTCGACATGGCGTTTCCGCGGCATTTGGGCGCCGTGAGGAGGGCGATGGAGAGGTTCAAGCCGGATATCGTCCACATCACGGGACCGAGCCATATCGGGATCGCGGGAGCGATCATGGCGTGGCGGATGAAATTGCCGATGGTGGCCTCCTGGCACACGAACATCCATGAGTACGCCGGCAGGAGGCTCGCCCATGTGCTCTCCTGGATGCCTGGCAAAGCCAGGGAACGCCTGGCGCGCTGGTCGGAAGACAGCAGCCTGGACGCAGCGGTCCGGTTCTACAGGCTGGCCCGCGTGACCCTGGCGCCCAATGCCGAGCTCGTCTCCATGCTCGAGCAGCGGACCGGAAGACCCTGCCGGCTGATGCGGCGCGGCGTCGATGCCAACCTGTTTCACCCCGGGCGGCGAAAGCGCGACGACGGCGATTTCGTCGTAGGGTTTGTCGGCCGGTTGTCGCCGGAGAAGAGCGTGCGGCGGCTGGCGCCGGTCGCCGAAGCACTGGAGCGCGCGGGCGCCGGCCCGTTTCGGATCGAAACCGCTGGCCATGGAGGCGAGCTCGACTGGCTGGTTCGCAATGTGCCGCGCCTGCGGCATCGCGGCGTTCTGCGGGGAGAGTTGCTCGCCGAAGCTTACGCCGGCTTCGACGTCTTCGCATTCCCCAGCGAGACGGATACGTACGGCAATGTCGTTCAGGAAGCGATGGCCAGCGGCGTGCCTTGCGTCGTAATGGCCAGCGGCGGTCCGGCGTCGATCGTCACCGACGGCAGGGAAGGATTCGTCTGTTCCACGGAAGCCCGCTTCGTTGAGTCCGTCGTCAAGCTCTGCCTCGACCCGCGGCTGCGCCGCGAGATGGGCGAGAGGGCCAGAAGGACCGCGCTTGAGTCAAGCTGGGACCGCGTGTTCGAGGGCGTTTATGCCGCCTACAAGGAGGCGTTGGGCGCTCTCAGTCCAGCGCCGGTATCATCGTAGGTGAATGCGAATTATCCTGCCGCTCTTACTCGCCGCGAGCGCCGCGGCCCAACCCGCCGGGAATCCGGAACGGGCCAAGCGTGTGATCGACGACGCGTTGAAGGCTCTGGGCGGCGACGCTTTTCTGAAGATGGCGGACCGCACGGAGGAGGGCCGGGCCTACTCTTTCTATCGCGAACAGCTCTCGGGGCTGTCGCGGGCCAAGATCTACACGCGGTACTTGACGCGCCCGGAGCCGCCGCCGCCCGGCTATATCGGGCTGCGCGAGCGCCAGGCTTTCGGCAAGAAGGAAGACGTGTACATCGTCTTCAACGAGCAGGGCGGGTTCGAAATCACCTACCGGGGCGCCAAGCCTCTGCCGCCGGAAACGATGGAGCGGTTCAAAGAAGGGCTGCTGCACAGCATCCTTTACCTGCTGCGAATGCGCTTGGGCGAACCCGGGCTGACGTTCGAGTACCGCGGATCGGATATTTACGAGAACGTGCCGGTGGACGTGGTGGATATTCTCGACAGCCAGGACAGGATCACGACCGTGTACTTCCAGCAATCGACGAAGCTGCCGGTCAAGCAGGTCTGGGAGAACCGGGATCCGGTCACCAAGCGAAAGTTCCAGGAGATTACCGTTTACTCCAAGTACCGCGACGTCGGCGGCGGGGTGATGTGGCCGCTTGTCGTCAGGCGCGAGCGGGACGGCGAGAAGATCTTCGAGATGTTCGCGGACTCGGTTGCGGTCAACTCCGGACTGACCGATGAGATGTTCACCATTCCGGCCAACGTGAAAATCCTCGAAAAAGGCGCGAAAAAGAAGTAGGGATTTCAGGGCGCCAGCCGGCAGAGAGGATCGCCGATCACAATGTTCATCCATGACACCGCGGGGATGGACGCCCAGAAACTCTCCGCCAGCGTCCGCCGCTGCACGATGTAAGCCGGCAGCAGGATGTCCGGGCGCGGCGTGAATTGCAGGTAGGGCTCGTCGACATGACCCGACGCCCCGGTGGCGCCCTGCCGGAGAAAGTCCGCCGCGAGCCCTTGAGGGGATCCGGCCCAGTAGCCGGCGCGGTTTTCCCAGGTGGCCGGCTGCCAGCCGGCGGGCGGTTCAGTGAACGTGCGCCCGTCGGTTGAGACGTACTGCGTGGCGATGGCGCCAGGCAGATAGGTGAATCCCGGATCCCGCGCTTTGCGCGCCGGGTCGTTCGAGCCCCAACTGGCGTAGGCGATCACGCCGCGCACGCCGGTGAGGACGGCGGCGGAGAAATCCGCGACCACGCGCTCCCTCGGAAGGCTCGCGGCGGCCGACTTGAGCCAGAGATCTCCGGCGCTGGCGGCGTTGCCCGATTTCGCGTCCAGCACGGCGACCCCGGTATCCCGCGCCGCCGCGCTCCGGTCGATCGCCGCCTTGACGTCGGCGAACGTGTAGCCGTCGAGGCGCGTGACCAGGTAGATGGAGAAACGATCCGAGTCAAAGGTCTCGCGCGAGCCGAAGTAAGGATTCCGCAGCGGCCCTTCGTATGAGAACGCGGGGTTGCCCGGCCTTCGCCTGAGCGGCAGCGCCGCCAGTTCGCTGTCCACGCTGGCGCCCTCGGCGCGCATGCCGCGCTGGACGCCGCGAATCCTGAGCGGCACGCCCTTGGTGAGGACCAAGGCGTCGATGCGCCCGCTCCGCGCCCGCCCCGCCAACGCTTTCAGAACCGGGCGGGCGATGTCGCGCTCGAATGCCGCGCGGTCGATCTCTTCGGCCTCCGGCGCGGAGATCTGCACGGCATTCTGGCGCGGAATGCCTCTGCGGACGCAGTAGTACTCCCCTACCGACTTCGAGACCGCGGACCGCGAGTTGATGACGACCAGCACCCGCGCAGGCTCGAGCGCCGGCGCCGCCGTGCCGGCAGCCAGAAGCAGGACGGGCGAAATCAGGAGGCGTCTGGGAAGTGCCGCGATTCCGCCCTCCTATTTCAGTGTCTTCAGGTAAGCTACGATCGCTTCGGCATCCTGCCGGCTCAGCGTATAGGCCGGCATGGGCGGGTCCGCCCGCTTGTTCTTCGGCGTGATGCCGGTCTCCAGGTATTTGACCAGCGCCTCTTCGCCCCACCGTTTCCAAAGCGTGCCAGCCGCGGTGATGTCCGGTGAGGTCTTGTGCCAGTTGGGCACGGGGTTCAGTGGGGCGAAGTCCAGGACCGCGCCTTTCATCCAGCGCTCGCGGTCGAAGTCGCCGTTTTCGAGCCGAGGAGAGTGGCACTACTGGCACTTGCCGACTTCCTCGGCAAGGTACTTGCCGCGCAGGACCTTGTCCTCATGCGCCGGCGGCTGAGCGCCAACCGGCAGCGCCGCGGCGATCCACAAAAGAGCCGGGATGGTTCCCAGTTGAGGCTTACGACACATGAAGGCGATGATAGTATTGAGTGGTCTGGAGCCGCAACCGGCCGAGGACTGGACCCGATGGACCTCGATCAACTCCACACGTTTCTGGAGATTGTTCGCCTGAAGAGCTTCTCGAAGGCGGCTCAGACGTGCTATCGCACGCAGCCGGCAATCAGCGCGCAGATCCGCCAGTTGGAACAGGAGCTGAACGCGAGCCTGTTCGAGAGGCTGGGCACGAGGATTCAACTGACGCCGGCGGGCAGGATCTTCTGCGAGTACGCCGAGCAGATCCTGGAGCTGCGGCGCCGGAGCCAGGACGCGATCAACGAACTGGACCGCGTGCCGCGGGGCGAACTGGTGATCGCAGCCAACGAAGCCACCTGCATCTACGTCCTGCCGCAGGTCTTTTCCGAGTTCAAGAAGCTGTTTCCGAACGTTCAACTGCTGGTGGACCGCAGCTACGGAGGGCATGTGGTCGAGGCGGTGATCGACAACCTGGCCGATTTCGGCTTCACGCAGTTGCCGGTGCAGGAGAAGCGGCTGCAAGTGCTGCCCGTCTTTTCGGACGAGATCCGGCTGCTGATCCCGGCGGGCCATCCGCTCGAGGGGCTTGAAGAAGTCCGGCCTGCCGACGTGGTGCCGTACCCGCTGCTGCTGCCGAAGGGCGGTTCGACGCGCAGCCGGATCAACCAATGGCTCGAGCCGGTCGAAGACAACCTGCAAATCTCGATGGAGCTGGACTCGACGGAGATGATCAAGCGATTCGTTCTGGCGGGGTTGGGGATCTCGTTCATGGCGGCGTCGCACTTCGAGGAGGGTGTGAAGAACGGCCAGTTCGCCTCGGTTTCGCTTGCGCCGGAGCCATTGATCCGGCGGCTTGGCCTGATCTACAGGAAAGACAAGGCTCTGTCGAAAGCAGGGTTGGGGTTCATTCAGGTTGTGACGGAACAGGCGCGGCGGCTGGCCGGCAAAGAACCGGCGAACAACGGCGATCATGCCGAAGCGCTTGCGGGAGCGGAGTGAGCGAGGAAGCGGCGATGCCCGTTCAATCAGGATTGGCCCGGTTCAAGGTGGTGATCGCGGCGACGAGAGACCGGGTGCGGCTTTACCCTTCGATTGAGTCGCTTCCGGCGAAGCAGAAGCGGCAGGCCAAGGAAGCTCTGGAAGGCGAACTGGCGGCTACGCTTTTGATTGCCGACAAGAAGGGCTTGGAGCGGATGAAGCGGCTGCTGGGACGCGCGGCCGAAAAGCAGGGCATGCGATCGCTGCCGCTGGGTGTGGCCAGGCAACTGGGCTTGGGCTTCATGGCGGCTGGCGCGGTGTTGACCGCGCTGCTGGTCTGGGCGTGGCTGCGCTAAGGGCAAGTCAGCATAGATTTGCCTCACATGGGCCAGACTCGGCTGGAATGTTTCTTTCTTGACAGTCTGACGGCGAATTCCCGCAAGGCGGCTCATGCCGGGCCGATAAGGCCAGCGTGGAGCGCCGACAATCACCTCGAACGAATACCAAGCAGGAAGCCTGGCTGAGATGGCTGGACGCTGTTTCCGACTTGAGCGAGGCGCCGCCGGCGCGCTGCCCGGCGCTGATGCAGGATGTTTCCGCCCGCGGAGCGCGATTCCTGGTTCCGCACCCCTATCCGGTGGGCGCGGCGATGGAGGTCCTTGTCAACGACGAGCTTTGGCTGGGCGAGGTGGTCTGGCGAGCCGGCACGAACGGCGGCTATTTGATTGGAGTCGAGGTGGAACAGCGTCTCCTCCGGCTGACAGACGTAGAGAATCTGTGCCGGAGGCTCTTGCCGGATGCCCGCCGCTCGGAGGCGGCAGACGGCGGGTTCAGCGGTGAAGGGACTGAAGCCCAACCGCGAGTGCAGCAATCAGCGTTCCGGTAAGCAGGGCGTAGAGAGCCTGTCCCAAGCGTTCGACTCGCCGGCTTCGGTAAAGCCGGGTCTGCCAGAAGCGGGGATGATTCAAGTCCCTCATGCTGCTCCTATAGACGTAACAGTACTGTAACAGTTTCGACGAATCTTCGCACCAACTTTATAGGGTGCGGGTGCAAATTTTGCATCGGGGATGAGGGCTGAAGCAGACGCAGGGGGCATCCGAAGAAGATATAGTGACGGATGAGATGCCGAAGAAAGCAGCGATTTTGGGTGCGGCCGGGCAGCTTGGGATCGAGTTGCAGCGTGAATTCAAGGCGAGGGGGTGGGCCGTTGCGGCGTGGGACAGGAATGACGTGGACATTACCGACGCGGCAGCCGTAGAGGCGGCCATCGGGCGGCTGGGACCGGACGTGGTTTTGAATACCGCGGCGTACAACATGGTGGATATCGCGGAGACTGAACCGCAGGCGGCATACGCGGTGAATGGTCTGGCGGTGAGGAACATCGCTCTGGCATGCCGTCAAGCGGACGCGCAATTGGTCCATTTTTCGACGGATTACGTATTCGACGGCAAGGCGAACCGGCCGTATGTCGAGACCGATCCGACGCATCCGCTGGGCGCATACGCGGTGTCGAAGCTGGCGGGGGAACTCTACGCGAGGGCGTACCTGGAGAATGCGCTGATCATCAGGACCTCAGGGGTGTTTGGGCCGGGGGGGCTGAAGACGGCGAGGGGCAATTTCATTGAGCTGATGCTGCGGCTGGCGCAGGGGGGGCGGACGATCAGGGTGGTGGAGGATCACGTTGCCTCCCCGACGTACGCGCCGGCTCTTGCGGGCAGGACGGCGGAGATGGTGGAGAAGGGGATCAGCGGGGTGGTTCACTGTGGGGGCGGGCAGGCGTTGTCGTGGTACGATTACGCGCTGATGATCTTTCGGGAGGCGGGGATTCAGGCCCGCGTGCACGCCACCAACGAGCGGGAGTACAGGACGGCGGCGCGGAGGCCGCGTTACTCGGTGCTGTCGAATGCCTACATGGAGTCGTTGGGAATCGGAGCGATGCCGCCGCTGGAGGTGGCGATTCGCAGCTACCTTCAGATTCGCCAAAGGATGCTGGCCGCGGCCTGATCTCGGCTATCAGGCCGAATCCTTGGGGGCGTAGTAGCCCTTGCGCACCTGCACTTTGAAGTCCCGGTTTCTGGCCCTGATCTCGATTCGACGAAAGGTTCCGTCCTTGGCGGGGTTGGTGGGGGTGTAGGCGGCGGCGTACTGTGTGCGCAGCTCCTCCTGGATCACCTTGTAGATGTCGTCGAGCGAGTTGCGGCGGTCGACACGGAAGACGCGGCCGCCGGTTTCCTCGGCCATGCGCCGCATGGGGCCTTCGCCGGAAAAGCCGCCATACTGCCAGGAGGTGTAGCGCGGATCCTCGAAGAGAATGGAGTAGATGATGGCGTCGGAGCGCTGGGCTTCTTCGATCGCCTTGTCAATTTTGATGCGGCTGCCGACGTCAACGCCGTCGGTGATGATGACCAGCGCCTTGCGGCCGACTTCCTTGCGCAGGACATCCTGGGAGGCGAGCCAGACGGCTTCGTAGAGGACGGTGCCGCGCATGCCGGTGGGGATGGGGACGGTGGGAGGAGTGGGTCCGCTGCCGGCGCCGGCGTTCAGGCGAAGTTGGCCGAGGCCTTGCTGAAGGAGGGGCAGGGAATTGGTGAGGTCCTGGAGGAGTTCGGTATCGGCGCCGAAGCTGATGATGAAGGCGAGGTCCTTTTTGCGCAGCACCTGGCTGAGGAAGCGGAAGCTGGCGCGGCGTTCATCTTCGAGCAGCGACTCCTGGCTGCGGCTGACGTCGATCAGGAGTCCGACGGTGATGGACTGGTCGGTTTCGCGGGAGAAGACTTTGAGCTCCTGGCGTTTGCCGTCTTCGAAGACTTCCAGGTCGTCTTTGGTGAGAGTGGAGACATAGCCACCCTTCTTGTCGCGGACCGAGAAGTAGAGGTTCACCAGATCGACGTCGACTCTGATGGTCTGGCCGGCCTCTTCCGGGGGCGGCTGCGTCTGGGGCGGGGCGGACGGTTTTTGGCCCTGCGCGGCCGCGGCCAGAGCGGCGGATTGGGCGAGCAGCCAGCGGCGGGAGATTCTCCGCATCATGTCATAATCCAGGATGCGCCCCAAGCAGGGTATGTTTCAATGGGGCGAAATTCCGGCATGAAGAAGGCATTGGCGCATTTGCGTTCGGTCGACCCTGTGATGAGGGAACTGATCGACAGGGTTGGACCGTACCGGATGAGGTACGGGCCAGCCGGTTACGCGTCGCTGCTGCGCGCAATCATGGCGCAGCAATTGAGCACCAAGGCAGCGGCCACAATCCATGGCCGGCTGGTGGAAGCCTGTGGCGGCAAGGTTGAGCCGGCGGTGGTCCTGTCGCTTGGGGACGAGAGGCTGCGGGCGGCTGGCATTTCGTCACAGAAGATCCGCTACGTCAGGGATCTGTCGGAGAAGACGCTATCGGGCGCCCTGGACTTCGGCAGGCTGGCGTCGATGAGCGACCAGGAAGTGCTCACGCATCTCACTGCCGTCAAAGGGGTTGGCGTCTGGACAGCGCAAATGTTCATGATCTTCGCGCTGCGGCGGCTGGATGTGTACTTTCCGGTTGCCGACCTTGGGCTGCGGAATGCGATGCAGGGACTCTACAAGTTGCCGGCTCCAGTGAAGGCTGAGCGGATGTTGAAGGTAGCGGCTCCATGGAGGCCATATTCTTCGGTCGCCTGTTGGTATCTGTGGCGGAGCCTGGACGGTCCGGCGATGCTGGAGTGATTCCGTGGAGAATTACAGCAATCGCTGTTGGATTCCTCAACGCCGGTCTAACGTGAAGAAAAAGCGTGGGTTGCGAAGGAAACCGGAGGGCATGGAAGGTTTGTGTAGAGAACCGCAACACACGGGCTGGCGTTGGTTAGAGTGAGAAACGGTTGAGAATGAACAACTTGACGCAAATTCAGATAATGGCATCTGAAATGCACTTGGATGGGCGTAAGGAGTTCAACAATGACTGTCATCTTCGTGATTCTCACTTTCGCGGTTTTCCTCACGGTGGACTACATTCTCCATCGCAAGAATCAACCTGCCGTTTCTCCACTGGATGCCGAGGGCTTGGCCACGCACGGCGCGGAGGAGATTATCGACGGTTTCCACTTCCCGTCCAAGTTGCGCTACCACATGGGCCACACCTGGCTGAACCGGGAGCGGAAGAACGTGCACCGGGTGGGTGCAGATGAATTTGCGGCCATTCTGGCGGGACCGGTGGATCGGATCGAGCTGCCGAAGCCGGGCACATGGGTTCGACAGGGTCAGCGGGCGGTGGCGCTCTACCGCGGCGAAGAGAAGATCGAGTTGGTGTCGCCGATCGAGGGCGAGGTGGTGGACGTCAATGCCGAGCTGATGTCGAAGCCGGAAGTGCTCCGGAATGACCCATATGGCGAGGGCTGGCTGATGACGGTGTTCGCTCCGGACGAGGAAGCTCCGTCGCACAATTTGCTGCCGCAGGGGTTGTTGAGGACCTGGATCCGGGATGCGGCCGAAGGGTTCTTTGGCATGCAGCAGCGGATGGGGTTGGCGAGCGCGGCGGATGGCGGGCGTCCGTTGAAGAACGCCACAGAGAACCTTCCGGTGGAAGTCTGGAAGGAAGCCGCGCGCCGGTTCCTGCTGAACTGAATGTAGAAAAGGTCTACATTTTCAGATCAAAAGACAAGAAGATCTTGTACACTGATAGTGGACCGATACGTCCCGGAGAGATGCATGGCCCGAGCAATACTGTATGACAGCACACTGTGTGTGGGCTGCCGGGAGTGTGAGAAAGCTTGTTCGGAAGGGAAGAAGCTGCCATACAACGAGAAGGTGGCGGCCGAAGAAACGGTATCGTCACACAAGCTGACGGCAGTGCGGACGCACGGCGAGCGGTTCAGCCGCAAGCTGTGCATGCACTGTTTAGACCCGGCGTGCGCATCGGTGTGTCCGGTGGCGGCGCTGGAGAAGACGGCGGCGGGCCCGGTGGTCTATCATCCGGAGCGCTGCATGGGCTGCCGGTACTGCATGGTGGCCTGCGTCTATCAGGTGCCGAGTTATCAGTGGGAAGCGCGGCTGCCGCTGATTCAGAAATGCGACATGTGCGCGGACCGGACGGCGCCGGACGCGGTGACGCGGTGTAGTGAAGCCTGCAGTTTCGAGGCGACGATCACCGGCGAGCGGCATGAGCTGGTGGAAATCGCCAGGAAGCGGATGGCGGAGAAGCCGAACGACTACTATCCCAAGATTTACGGGATTGAGGAGGTCGGCGGCACGAGCGTTCTGGTGATTGCGGGCGTTCCGTTCGAGCAACTCGGATATCCGTCGAGCGTGGCGAAGGCGGCGCTGCCGAACTACACGTGGGCGGCGTTGCAATACGTGCCGGACATTGCGGTGGTTGGTGCGGTGCTGCTTGGCGGAATCCACTGGATCACGCACCGGAGGGAGGAAGTCAGCCGTGTGGAGGGCGCGGCGGCGGGGCGGGAGGTGCCGCAATGAGCGCAACTTCCCGTTTTCATTTCTGGCGCACCGTGTTCTGGCTGGTGATGGCGGCTGGCGTGGTGGCCGGTTTCCAGCGATTCTATTACGGGCTTGGCGCATCGACGAACCTGAGCGACCGGTTCCCGTGGGGCATCTGGATCGGGTTCGACCTGCTGTGCGGTGTTGGGCTGGCGGCGGGCGGTTTCACGCTGGCGGCGACGGTGCACCTGTTCAACATCAAGGCGTACGAGCCGGTTGTGCGGCCGGCCATCCTGACGGCGTTCCTCGGCTATCTGCTGGTCGTGGTGGCGCTGATGTTCGATCTGGGGCGACCCTACCGGATCTGGCATCCGCTGGTGATGTGGAACCCGCGTTCGGTGATGTTCGAGGTGGGCTGGTGCGTGATGCTCTACACCACCGTGCTGTTCCTCGAGTTTTTGCCGGTGGTGTTGGAGCGTTTCAAGCTGCACACGGCGAAGCGGCTGCTGCAAGGGATCATGCTGCCGATCGTGATCGCGGGGGTGATCCTTTCGACTCTGCACCAGAGTTCTCTGGGGAGCCTCTACCTGATCGTGCCGAACCGGATGCACCCGTTGTGGTACACGCCCTGGCTGCCGGTGCTGTTCTACCTGTCGGCGATCGGGGTGGGGATGGCGATGACCATCTTCGAGAGCTGGCACAGCGCGCGGGCGTTCAAGCGTCATCTGGAGATCAAGCTCGTGCGGGGAATGACGCGCGTTCTGGTGGTGGTGATCGCCGTGTATTTTGCGCTGCGCGGGATGGACATGCTTCAGCGGAAGGCCTACACGGCGTTGTTCGAGCCCGGCTATGAGCGGTGGCTTTTCCTGTTGGAAGTGGCGCTGATGGCGGGACCGATGATTCTGTTCTGGTTCGACTGGTCGCGGAAGAGCCCGCGCACGATCTATCTCGGCTCGGTGGCGTTCATCCTGGGCTTTGTCACCAACCGGCTGAACATCGGGCTGACGAGTTTCGAGAGAGTCACGGGCGTGAATTACTTCCCAAGCTGGCAGGAGGTGGCGATCACGCTGATGATGATTGGGCTTGGCTTTGCGATCTTCCGGTTCGCCGCCAGCCACCTGCCGATCTTCGAATCGCACGAGGAGGAAGAGACTCAAGCGAGGGGCGGCGAGCCGGGTGTGCCCGTCCTGGCGAGTACGCCGGGAGACTGAAACCCGTTCCGTGAGAAAGAGCGCTGAAGCCCGGGGACCGCGGATTGGCTTGGCGGCCAAGCTGGCGGGGTGTCTCGTGGCCGCGGCGCTCTTGTTCTTTACGCTTTTCGGGTATTACCACCAGAGGCTGGAGCAGCGCCATCTGGAAGCGCTGGTCAACCTGTCGGCCGAGCGGGTTTCCGACATCATTCACTTTTCGGCGTGGCAGGCGATGATGGCCAACGACCGGGCGCGCCTGTTTCAACTGATCAAGGACCTCGGGCGCGAGCCGGGCATCAAGAAGATCCGCATCATTAATGAAATCGGGCTGGTGGAGCACTCCACGGACGAAAACGAGCCGGGGCATGTCGTCGACAAGAGCGCCGAAGCCTGTTACGCCTGCCACGCCCAATCCAAGCCGATGGCGAGACTGCGGCGGAACGACCGGACGCGCGTCTTTGTAGACGATGCCGGCCGCCGCACACTGGCGGTCATCCGTCCGATCGAGAATCACGCCGACTGCTCCTCGGCGTCTTGCCACGCGCATCCGCCGGCAAAGCGGATTCTCGGCGTGATCGACGTGCATCTGGCGCTGGACTCCGTGGATGCGCGGCTGGCCGAGCACCGCAAGCAGGTCTATCTGGCGACGGGGCTCGCCGCGGCGCTGATGTGTCTTCTGTCGATGCTTTTCGTCTGGTATTTCGTGCACCGGCCGGTCAAGCTGCTTCAGGAGGGGACGGTAAGGCTGGGGCGGGGCGACTTGAGTTACCGCATCCCGGTCAGGAGTTCCGACGAACTGGGCGCGCTGGCCGCCTCGTTCAACGAAATGGCGGCGGAGGTGGACGAGGCTCACCGGGAAGTCACCGAATGGGCGCGGCTGCTCGAGACGCGGGTCCAACAGAAGACCAGCGAGCTGGAAGCGGCGACGAAGGGGCTGATCCACTCCGAGAAGATGGCCTCGCTGGGCAGGCTCGCTGCGACCGTGGCGCACGAGGTCAACAATCCGCTGTTCGGCATGTTGACTTACGCGCGGTTGGCGCTGAAGGACCTGGCGCGCCCGGAACTGGACGACAAGACGCGGGCGCGGATGGAAGACAACCTCCGGATCATCGAGCGCGAGAGCAAGCGGTGCGGGGAGCTGATGAAGAACCTGCTGGCGTTCTCGCGGCAGACGCCGCCGCAACGCACGCAGGTGCAATTGAACACGATCGTGGACCGGGCGGCGAAGCTGGTCGCTCACCAGATGACGCTGGCGCAAATCACCCTGGAGATGAACCTCGATCCGGAGCTGCCTGAGATCTCGGGCGATCCGGGGCAGCTCCAGCAGGTGCTGATCGTGCTGCTGGTCAACGCCACGGAGGCCATCGGCAAGGAGGGCAAGATCACGGTGAGCACGCGCAGGGAAGGGGAGCGCGTGGTGCTGGTGGTCGCCGACGACGGACCGGGGATTCCGGCGGAGGTCGAGAATCAGATCTTCGAGCCGTTTTTTAGCACGAAGGAAGACCAGCACCGGACGGGGCTGGGTCTGGCGGTGGCGCGAGGAATCATAGACCGGCACGGGGGCTCGATCACCGCCCGTTCGGAACCCGGCAAAGGCGCCGAGTTCACGATCGAGCTGCCAATTCAGACGCCGGTGGAGGTGACACATGGATGATCCCAAGCTCCTGATCGTCGACGACGAGCTTGTCGTGCGGGACTCTCTCGCGAAGTGGTTTGAGAGCGAGGGCTACGAGGTGACGATCGCCGACAGCGCCCCGCAAGCGCTCGAGCTGATGGCGGCGAACCGCTTCGACGGCGCGCTGGTGGACATCAAGATGCCGGGGGTGGACGGCATCGAGTTGCAGACCAAGCTGCATGAGATCGACCCGGCGATGCCGGTGATCATCATGACCGGCTACGCCTCGGTGGAGACCGCGGTGCGGGCGCTGAAGAACGGCGCATACGACTACATCACCAAGCCGTTCGACCCGGACGAACTGGTGCACCTGGTCTCGAAGGCGCTGTCGCACCGGGCGGCGGAGAAGGAAGTGTCGCGCCTCAAGGAGAACCTGGAGCAGATTTTTCCCGAGACGAAGCTGATCGGGCAGAGCCCGGCGATGAAGCGCGTCATCGAGCTCGTTGAAACGGTCGCGCCCACGGACGCGACGGTGCTGATCACCGGAGAGAGCGGAACGGGCAAGGAAGTGGTGGCGCGGGCGATTCATGCCCTCAGCCCGCGCCGGTACAACCCGATGGTGGTCATCCATTGCGGCGCGCTGACCGAGACGCTGCTGGAGAGCGAGCTGTTCGGGCACGAAAAGGGAGCGTTCACGGGAGCGCAGGCGCGGAAGAAGGGCAAGTTCGAGG
>JACADU010000082.1 GCA_013388415.1 Bryobacteraceae bacterium | reverse complement strand
GTTCAAGGGGGGGCACTTCTATGTCGAATCCGCCCAGGCTGCGCTGTTGGCGGCGCTGCGGGCGGACCTAAGGACGGCTTGAAGGAGAGCCGCCAGAGCGGGGCGGGCTATGTGCACACGAGTCGTGCGCACTGAAGCCGCCTCGATTGACCGGAAGCTGATCCGCGGTCCGAAAATTCGGGGCCCTTTCAAAACACCCTGACGCCGGGATGAACCGGGACATGGATCAGTGACCGCGCAGGAGTTGGGCGTCGAGGTGCTCGGGCAGCATCATCGCGTCGTTCGGGTAGTAGTGATCGACGTTTTCGGCGGTGATGAGGTGATGGCGCGTGAAGACTGCGGGCGGCGCCGGCTTGCCCGCGAGGATGTCGAGAGCCAGGGCGATGACGCCATCGCCGTATTTCTCGGGAAAGTAGCCAACGCTGCCGATGAGCCGGGAGCCCTTTCTCCTCAGCTCTGCGCGGCCTTCCGCGGAGGCGTTTTGCCCGGCAACGGCGCAGCGCTCCGCCGCGCCGATCTCCTCAAAGGCCCGGAGACCGCCGATCGCGCTCGGGTCGTTGATCGCCGCGACCAGGACGCGGCGGGCGCGGCTGCCGCGCAAATGTTTTCTCACCGCTTCCAGGCTCGGCCCGAACTGCCCGTTGCCGTTGAGCCGGACGATCTGCCGGTCGCTCAGTCCCGGCAGGATCTCGCGGATGCCGGTGAGCGCGCCTGTCAGCCGTGAAGCGGGAATCGGTCCGGACATCCGCAACTCCAGGACAATCACTTCGTCCACCTCGCCGTGCCAGTGTTGCTTGGCCCAGCGGCCGAGGCAGCGGCCGCCAATCAATCCGGCGGCGTAATTATTGGCGCCGAAGAAGGTGGCCCCGGGATGCGGTATCTCCACGGCGATGAGCGGAATGCCTGCCTCCATCAGATTGGAAGAGATGACCGGTGCGGCGTGGTGCTCATCGGCCTGAAACTCGACCACCAGGTTCATCCGCTCGCGCACGAAGATCTCCGCGTTCCGGACCGCGGTTCGGGAGCTGTACCGGTTGTCAAGCACAAGCAGTTCCACCCCCTCGCGCGCAGCAGCCTGCTCGAGCCCTTCCTTGACGTCGCGCGAGAACGAAAACTCCTCGCTGTGCGATCCGTAGCCGATACGCGCAACGCGCCGGTGCCGTTTGCGGATGCCCAAACGATACTGGCGGCTGTCGACCCGCTCGACCAAGCCCCGCCGTTCCATCGTGTGCAATAGCCGCAGCGTCGTTGGCCGCGTCAGACCCGCGCGCGAGGCCAGTTCCGACATTCGCAAGAGTTCGCCCTCGGACCTGAACGCCTCGAGGATGTCGCAGGCCTTCATGACGCTGTCAATGATGTAACGATCCTTATCGGCTGGCGAGGTTTGTTTCTCCCAGTGAAATTCTACTCGAACGCCAAGCGCGCCGCAATTCGCCGTGACGGCGGCGCTGCCCCTCCGTAACTGATTGAATCTCAGTCGATTAATCATCACGAATTTGTGCTGTTTGAATTTTGACTGGCGAAACTATGAATGTGACTCGCATATCCGTTGAAGAAACTGTGAAGCGTCTTTCATACTCCCTCCGAGCGAGCCAGCATGCCGACCACATCCCAAAGCCTTGAAGAAACAGGCCGCGAGTTCACGCTTGCGGAGTTGCCGCGAAAGACGTACCGCGGGCGAGCCGGCGTGTTCGGAATCGGCCTGCAAGCATATTGGCCGCAGTTTCCCGGCCTGAAGGAGCGTTTGGAGCAATACCAGAAGGAGGTGGAGCAGCGAATCGCGGCGCTGGGCATCGACGTCGTGTCGGCCGGTTTGGTGGACACGGCGCCCGCGGCGGTGGCGGCGGGCCAGCAGTTTGCCGGCGCGGACCTTGATCTGATCGTGTGCTACGTGGGGACGTACGCGACATCCTCGCAGGTTTTGCCGGTTGTGCAGCGCTCGAAAGCGCCCGTGTTGATTCTGAATCTCCAACCGGCGGAGGCCCTCGATTACGAGACGTGCGATACAGGCGAATGGCTGGCCAACTGTTCGACGTGCTGCGTGCCTGAGATTTCGAACGCGTTTGCGCGGGCGAGAGTGCGTTTCCGCGTGGTTTCCGGGGCGCTGCGAGAGGACCCTGCCGCCTGGGGGGAGATCGAAGCCTGGTGCAGCGCGGCGACTGTGGCCCGAGCGCTGCGAAGCAGCCGGATCGGCTTTCTGGGCCACACCTACCCGGGCATGCTGGACATGTATTCGGACTTCACGATGGTGAGCGCACAAACCGGCGCCCACATCGAGGTGCTGGAGATGTGCGACCTGGACGCCTGCGTCCGTGCGGCCGCTGAAGCCGAGTGGCGGGCGAAGCTCAAGGCCGCTGAAGAAATCTTCACCTTTGAAGACGTCACAGCGGAAAGCCTGGAATGGGCGGCAAGGGTGGCCGCCGGGCTGGACCGGCTGGTGGAGAAGTTCGATCTGGACGGGTTGACCTATTACTACCGCGGCTTGGACGGCAATCCGTACGAGCGCCTGGGAGCTGGTTTGATTCTCGGCAACTCGCTGCTGACGGCGCGCGGCGTCCCGGCCAGCGGCGAGGGCGACCTGAAGAACTGCCTGGCGATGATGATCCTGGACCGCCTGGGGGCGGGCGGGTCGTTCACCGAATTCTACGCGATGGACCTGAAGGAGCACTTCGTCCTGATGGGACACGACGGTCCCGGGCATCTGGCAATCAGCGGGAAGAAGCCGGTTCTGCGCGGGCTCAGTCTCTATCACGGCAAGCGCGGGGATGGAGTCAGCGTCGAATTCAGCGTCAAGACGGGTCCGGTGACGCTGCTGGCCGTGACGCAAACGGCGGAGGGCAGTCTGAAACTGCTCACGGCGGAAGGCGAGTCGCTGCCAGGCCAGATTCTGCGGATCGGCAACACGAATTCCAGATTGCGGTTCCCGCTGGGCCCGCGCGAGTTTGTGAACCGGTGGTGCGAGGAGGGTCCTACGCACCACTGCGCTTTAGGGGTGGGGCACACCGGAAAGGTCATCCAGCGCTTTGGCGATCTGACAGGTTTGCCCCTGGTCAAAGTGTGTTGAGGACAGGTTCGAAGATTGACGAAGGAGCTGAGGATCATATGCAGCGTTACGGATGGGCAGTCTGCATGGTTGTTGCCCTGGCGGCGATGACGCCGGCGGCAAGCGCGCAGAGTATCACCGGAGATCTGGTTGTGAACGTAACCGACCCTTCGGGAGCGGTCGTGGCAGGATCGAAGCTGGTTCTGACCGAGGTGGAAACCAACATCAAACAGGAAATGCCGTCCGACGAATTGGGCAATGCGCTTTTTGGCCAGTTGAAGCCCGGAAGATACAAACTGGAAGTGACGTCGGCCGGGTTCCAGCCTCAGGAAATCACTGACATCCGCATTCAGGTTGGGCAACGCGCGCGCGTGGACGTGAAACTGGCGGTTGGCCAGCTGACTGAAGCGGTCACGGTCTCGGCAGCAGCCGAGACGCTGCTCAATTCAGAGAGCGCGGCTTTGGGGCAAGTGCTGGAGCAGCAAGCCATCGTCAACATGCCGCTGAGCGGACGCAACTTCATCCAATTGGCGACACTCGCCTCTGGCGCCGTGCCCATCGGCATCGGCACGTCGCCGGCGACTTCGTGGACCGGGCGAAGCGACATGTCACTGTCCATCGCGGGCGGCCGCGAGTCGAACAACAGCTTCCTGCTGAACGGCATCGAAACCAGGAATGCGCGCTTTGGCAGCGTCGGAATCCGGCCTTCGATCGAAGCGATCCAGGAGTTCAAGATCCAGCGTTCAACATTCGGCGCAGAGTTCGGACGCAGCTCGGCGATCATCAACACAACGCTTCGCAGCGGCACGAATGAGATCCACGGAAGCGTGTTCGATTTCTGGCAGAACCGGGAGCTGAACGGCACCGATTTCTTCCTGAACCGCACTGGACGCACCAAGCCGCCGCTGAACTTCCACAACTTTGGGACGGCCATCGGCGGACCGGTCACCATCCCCAAGCTGTATAACGGCGCGAACCGCACGTTCTGGTTCTTCAACTACGAAGGGGTGCGGCAGCGGTCGAGTTCCGCGGCGACGGGGCTATATCCGTCCAGGGCGCAGTTGGCGGGGAACCTGGCCGACGACAGCGCGGGTACCGGCATCTTCCCGCGCAGTTCGGCCTTCTGCCAGGCCAACCCGTCGAGCCGGAAATGCGCCGACGTGCTCGATCCCAACACAAAGCTGCCTTTCCCGGGCAATGTCATCCCGTCGAGCCGGTTGGACCCGACAACGCAACTGGCGCTGCAATACATTCCCACGCCGAACGTGGCCGTGGCGCCGAATCTGCCCGCATTCCCGACGTACAACACTGTCGGAACGCCAGGCCAGATCAACGACTGGGATCAGTACAACACGCGCCTCGACCATCAGTTCTCGCCGCGAGACCTGTTCTACGGCAGTTTCTCCTGGTCGGACGAAACGAGGAACCTCAAAGCCCTGCGGCCGCTGGGAGGCGAAGGTTTTCCGCTGAGCAACCGGCTGGTGACCACAACCTGGAACAGAACGATCAGCCCGAGCATGCTGAACGAGTTCCGCTTCGGCTGGAACCGGAGCGTGACCTACCGCCTCTCTGAAACATCGTTCACGAAGGACTATGCGAAAGAGGTGTTCAACCTGAAGAACATCGCGACCCAGCCGATCGTGTACGGCGTGCCGTCGTTCGGGATCAGCGGATTCAGTGGAATCGGCTCGATCTCGCAGGCCATCGGGGCGACCGACGAGAACATGCAATTCACGGACAATTTCAGCCTGATCCGAGGCAAGCACAACATGCGCGCCGGCTTTCAAATCAGCCGGCAGGCCTATTTCCAGGTGACGAACTTCTCGGGCAACCCGTCGTTCAGCTTCGACGGCCGCTACTCGGGACTTCAGACCACCGTGGGAACGGGACTCGCCGACTTCCTCCTCGGCGTCCCCGCGAGCGCGGCAGGCGCCATCGGAGACGGGCAGCAAGATATGCGATCCACCTTCTACGGCGCCTACATTCAGGACGATTGGCGCATCCTGCCGAACCTGACGATCAACATTGGAGTCCGCTACGAGTTCGCAGCCTCTCCGAGGGAGATCTACAACCGCAGCCTGTTCTTCAGCCCGGAACTCAGGCAGGTGGTGATTGCCGGTCAGGGAGTCCGGCCTGAAATCGTGGACCCCGACTACAACAACTTCGCTCCGCGCTTCGGTTTCAACTGGAACCCGAGGTTCGCCAGGAACTTCGTCGTGCGCGGCGGCATCGGCGTGTTCTACGCGACGGACAATTTCAACGAAGAGCAGTTTAAGGTCAACGGTCCTCCGTTCTTCCAGGCGCAGACGTTGCAGGGCAACGCCTCGAAGCCAAACCTGTTCATGAAGGACATGCTCCCCTCTTTCACCGCATCACCCAATCTGAGCCCGTTCAGCTTCGACCGGTTGAACCGCACCCCATACCTGACGCAGTGGAGCTTCGGAATCCAGAAGTCGTTCGGCGCCAACTGGCTTCTGGAGGGCGAATACGCGGGCAGCACGGGCAACAAACTGCCGCAGCGCCGCAATCAGAACGCAGGCTATCTGGATCCTACGGGCACGATTCCGCTCGCGCAGCGGCTGCCCTTCCCGGGCTTCGGCGCCGGGATGCTGCTGACCTACAACGGCGGCTGGTCGAGCTACAACGCTCTGACCGCGAAGGTGGAACGGCGGCTGGCCGGCGGACTCTACCTGTTGGGCTCTTACACGTGGCAAAAAGCCCTTGACCTCGGATCGACGGACGAATTCTCGACAATTCACCGCGAGCACAAGAAATGGGACAAAGGCCACAGCGCCTTTGATGTGCCGCACCGCTTCGTCGCCAGCTTCAACTACCAGTTGCCCGTCGGCCAGGGGAAGAAGTTCTTGAGCGGCATCGGCAAGGCGGCTGATTTGTTCCTCGGCGGATGGGAAGTCAACGGGATCGCCACATTTGCGCAAGGGCAGTTCAATACGCTGGTGCTGGGTTCCGACTGGCTGCTGATAGGAAGCTGGTCGAAGTCGATTTCACAGGTCATCGGCGATCCGTTCGCCGGCAGGAGCCTGCCTGACAAGTACTGGAACGCCGCAGCGTTCGACTTCCCGCGAGACTCGGCTGGAAACCGGATCCGCGTGCTGGGCAATGGCGGCCGCAATTCCTTCCAGCAGCCCGGTCTGAACAATTGGGACATGGGCGTGATGAAGAACTTCCGCATCAGCGAGCGTTTCAACAGCCAGTTACGCTGGGAGACGTTCAACACCTGGAACCATACGCAGTTCGGCAACGCGAACGCGAACACAACGAGCGCTACGTTTGGCGCCATCACCAGCACGCGCGTGACGGCGCGGCGCATGCAGCTTGGCTTGAAGCTGCTGTGGTAAAGGCCGGGGCGGGCTTCGGCCCGCCCTCTGATCCATCGAACGGAGTTTGAGATGGCAAAGTATCCGGCTTTACTCGTTCTCTCCGCCGCGCTGGCCGCTCAGGGCCCATCAGAGCGCCAGTTGCTGCTGAATCCCATAGCGCTTCCGAAGCCCGCGCCGGTGGCCGAGCCTGGCTTGCGGCAGGGATTCAAGGACCCGCCCGCAGAGTACCGTTCGATGCCGCTCTGGGTCTGGAACGACCTGCACGACTGGCCTCGCCTCAGGGAGATGCTCGGGCAATACAAGGCGGCGGGAATGGGCGGCGCGTTCGTCCACCCTCGTCCAGGCTTGATGACCGAATACTTGAGCCCGGAATGGTTTCGGCTGTGGAAACTGTCCCTGGAAGAGGGCAAGAGGCTGGGACTGCTGGTGAACATCTACGACGAGAACAGCTACCCGTCAGGCTTCTCTGGCGGGCACGTTCCGGCAAACTATCCCGACACGGCGGCGCAGTACGTGCAGGCGGAGGAGATCCCCGTTTCGGCGATGTATCAGCGGCGAGGAGTCAGCGTGGCGTTCTTCGCCGTGGAGAAAGACGCAGGCGGGCAAGTCACCGGGATGAGGCGTGTCGGTCCCGGGGAGAGCATCCCGCAGGGCTGGGCGCTGATGGCGTTCCGGCTTCGCCGCGCCAGCGGGAATCCGTGGACAGGCGAGTTCCCTTACGTCGATTTGACGAATCCGCGCACAACCCCGGCGTTCCTCGAGACGACTTACGAAAAGTACAAACAGCATGTCGGGTTGGAGTTCGGCAAGGCCATCAAGTGGGCTTTCACCGATGAACCGCTGATCGCCACGGCAGGCGCCTACGATTCCGCCCGGCTGGCGCTGCCGATGAGTTACAACACGCTCACCGAGTTTCAGAAGCGGAACGGCTACGATCTCGCCGATCACCTGCCGTCGCTTTACTGGGACGTGGGCGATTTCCGCAAGGTGCGCTTCGACTACTGGCAGACGCTCCACGACCTCTGGAAAGAGAACTTCATGAGGCCGATGTTCGAGTGGTGCGACCGCAATAACCTTCAGTTCACCGGACATTGGATGGAACACGAGTGGCCGTATCCGTGGATTACACCCGCCGATGCGAACCTCTATGCCTTCGAACATGTCCCCGGAATCGACATGCTGGAAGGCGCGAAACTCAGGCTGGAAGGCAAGGATCCACACCTGCTTTTCACGATCAAACAGGTGGCCAGCGTCTCGCATCAGTTGGAGCGCCGGGCGTTCTGCGAAGCCTACGGCGTCGCCGGTTGGGACAGCACATTCGAACACTACAAGCGGTTCGGGGACTGGCTCATGGTGCACGGCATCAATTTCATGAACCAGCACCTCTCGTTTGCGACCATCCGAGGCGCGAGAAAACGGGATCACCCGCAGAGCTTCAGCGATGTTTCCGCGTGGTGGCCCTACTACAGGACTCATGGCGACCATCTGGGGCGTGTTTCTTACCTGTCAAGCCTGAGCCTGCCGAAAAACCGCCTGCTGCTTCTGCAACAGACAACCAGCGGGTTCCTCCTGGCGCGGCGTGGCGGACCCACTCCCGAACTGGAGCGCATGCGCGCGAACAACGCTGAGTTGAACCAGTTCCTGGCGGATCACCAGGTGGATTTCGATTTGGGCGACGAATACATGATCGAGTGGTTCGGAGATGCGGGAAGCCGCAAGTTCACGATTGGCAAGGCGAGCTACGATCTGCTGGTCATCCCGCCGGACATGAACAACTTCAGGAAACAGACGCTCCCGGTGCTGGAGAAGTACCTCGCAGGGGGAGGCGAGATCCTGGCCCTGTCTCCTCCTGCCGCGTACGTGGATGGCCGCCCCAGTGAGCAGGTGAAACAACTGCGGCAGAAATACGCCGCGCAGTGGCATGAGGCGCGGAACCTGAGCGGCTTGCTGGCTGAGGTGCGGAAAAGGCTGAAGCCGCGGATCGTGTTCGACTCCGAGCTGCCCCCGGGCATCGGTTTTTCAGATCGCATGTTCTCGAATGGCGACCGCTGGCTGATGCTGGT
>JACADU010000165.1 GCA_013388415.1 Bryobacteraceae bacterium | reverse complement strand
GATTCCGCTGCCCTGCGTCGTCGAATTCTGGAGCGTGGTGACACATCCTGCGGCGGCCGGGCATCGATCCACACCTCAGAAAGCCCCCGCGAACTGGGGGGGGTGATGGGTTCAAGAGTGTTCGGCCGTGAGAGGGATGCGGATTGTCGATCCGCCGGCGTAGCGGCTGCGCCCGTCAGGCGGGGTAGGAGCCGTGGATGTAGCTCGATAGTTGGGCGATGACGTCCTCCTGGGCGGAGATGATCCATTTCACGAGGTCGCCGATGGAGACGACGCCGGCGACGCGGCCGCCTTCGAGGACGGGAAGGTGGCGGACACGGGCCTCGGTCATCAGTTTCATGGCCTCCTCGACGGTCTGGCTGGAGGAGGCGGTGACGAGGTTCGAGGTCATGATCTCCTCAACGCGGGTCTCGCGCGAAGAGCGTCCGGCGAGGATCACTTTGCGCGTATAGTCCCGTTCGGAGATGATGCCGAGCAGGGCATCGTCCCGCATAACGAGCAGTGCGCCGACGGAGCGGTCGGCCATGGCATGGATGGCGTCATAGACGGTGGCGTCGGGCGCGATGGAGTAAACGGCCCCGCCTTTGTGTCCAAGCAATTCGGCTAGAGATGCGCCTGGCTTCATTCAGCCCTCCTGACGTGGAGAAACCGCACAAATGGCGATTTTCGAGGATACGCGAAATTATACACTGGATTGGTCATGTTGAGTCTGGCTTTTCTTCTGATGATGCAAGCGGCTGGAGCGCAGGAGGTTACGCAGCCGGCCGCGGCGGCCTCTGCTGCGCCAGCCAGGGAGCAGGCGCGAAGCGTCGTGATGACGCGTTACGGAATTGTTGCAGCGAGCCAGACGCTGGCGGCGGCGGCGGGGGCGAAAGTATTGGAAGCCGGGGGTAACGCCGTGGACGCGGCCATCGCGGCGAACGCCGTGCTGGGGCTGGTGGAGCCGACTGGGAATGGAATCGGCGGGGACTTGTTCGCGATCGTGTATGAGGCCAAGAGCGGGAAGGTGTACGGCCTGAACTCGAGCGGGTGGGCTCCAAGCGGGTTGACGCCGGAGTTCCTGGAGGCCAAGGGGTACAAGAAGATGCCGGCGCTGGGGATTCACGCGGTAACGGTGCCGGGGGCGGTGGCGGGATGGGACGCGCTGCACCGGAAGTTCGGCCGGATGAAGTGGGCGCAGCTCTTCACGCCCGCGGCGACGTATGCCGAAGAGGGCTTCCCGCTGACGGAACTGATCGCCGGGGCGAAGGGTTGGGGAGCGGTCTCAATCCTCAAGAAGAACCCGAGGGCGCAGGAAGTGTACTGGCCGGGCGGGGTGGCGCCGAAGGCGGGCGACATCTTCAAGAACCCGCTGCTGGCAAAGTCGTTGCGGCTGATCGCGGACCAGGGAAGGGACGCGTTCTACAAGGGCGCGATCGCGCAGGCGATTCTGGCCGCTTCCAGGGAAGAGGGGGGCACATTCACTGCGGCGGACCTGGAGGAGTTCGAACCGGAGTGGGTGGAGCCGGTGTCGACAACGTATCGGGGTTGGACGGTCTACGAACTGCCGCCCAATGGGCAAGGCATTGCGGCGCTCGAGATGCTGAATATCATGGAACGATTCCCGCTGAACGAGTGGGGGCACAATTCAGCGAAGACTCTGCACGCGATGATCGAGGCCAAGAAACTGGCGTATGCGGACATGTTGCGTTATGTCGGCGATCCGCGGTTTTCTCAGATTCCGGTGGCCGAGATGGCGTCGAAGGAACTCGCGGAGAAGAGGGCGCGTCTGATCGATGACCGAAAGGCGGCGTGCAAGGTCGTGCCGGCGGAGTTGAAGGAGCTGGCGGGCGCGCCGGGCGCGGACACGATTTACATGGCGGCTGTGGATGCAGAGGGCAACATTGTCTCGCTGATCCAGAGCAACTACCAGGGATTCGGCAGCGGGGTGGTGCCGCCGGGGACGGGCTTTATGCTGCAAAACCGCGGTGCGCTGTTCACGCTGGAGCGGAATCACGCGAACACGCTGGCTCCGCGAAAGCGGCCGCTGCATACGATCATCCCGGCATTCATGCAGAAGGACGATGTAAGGATCGGGTTCGGGATCATGGGCGGCTGGAACCAATCGCAGGCCCACGCGCAGTTTGTGTCGAACGTCGTGGATCATGGGTTCAACGTGCAGTGGGCGCTGGAAGCGGCGCGGTTCACCAAAGAGACGTTTGAGGGCTGTGATGTGCAGGTGGATCGGCGGATTCCGGCCGCGGTTGTCCAGGAGTTGACGAGACTGGGGCACAAGGTCAGGGTCGTCGGGCCGTTTTCGGGGACGATGGGAGGCGGGCAGGCTGTGATGGTGAACGGGACGGGGGTGAAATTCGGGGGGAGCGACCCGCGGAAGGATGGGGCGGCGGTGCCGCAGAGCCCGGGGTTCTGGGGCGGGCGGTAGGCGGACAGGCCGGCTCAGTGGATGAGGAACGGCGGTGGTTTGGGCGCTTGGGCGCGCAGCACGCCGTCGAGCCTGCAAGCAAGCTGGAACAAAGTCATACGCAATCTCTCGCGTCTGGCCAGTCTGGCCTCGGCTGTGATGTAGCCGATGAGTTCGTCGAGGCCGCCGGCCGAGATTCGGGCTGAGAAAGCGCCGCCGGCGGTGGCGGGCGCCGCGCGCACAGGTTCAATGAGCGGCCGCGGGGCGCGGACTCGTTTCAGAATCAGGTCGCGCTCATGCTGGGCGAGCATCACCGGGACGAGCGGTCCTGGCGGCGGCTGGGCAGGAGGCGCATCTGGAATCGGACGTTGGCCGCTGATTCTGCGGAGGGCTGCGTTGATCCGGCGGAGTGAAAACGCCTCGGGTTCGAATACGCCGCGCCATTCGAGCATCGCTTCGTGCCTGGGGTGTTCCGGCTTTGCCAGGGCATCGACGTAATCTCCATACCCGCGCGTTCCGCCGCAGTCTTCCGGGGGACCGTTTCGCGCGCCGGCGATGCAGCGCGGGTAGCAGGCGTCCTCATCGGGCACGAGGATGCCTTCGAGCAGGACGACGTGGCGCCAGTTGTCGCCGAAGTCGTAGCGGTAAAGGAGGGAGTCTCCGGCCTCGGAGAGAAGATGACCGATGTTGACGTCGTGCTCGTCGAGGGAGTCGTCGGCGAAGTCCGGGTCAACGGTCGACATGTCGGTGAAGCGGCGTCGGCCGATGACCCACTCATGGAGGTGGTAGTCCTCCCAGTTGAAGAGGGCCTGGATGATCTTGTGCAGGCGGGGAAGCTTGACGTTGGAGTGGATCTGAATACGGCGCCAGATGACCGGCTCGATCTCGTCGAGGCGGATGTGGAGCTGCCAGACGGGGCGTGGGCGCTTGGTTTTTGGGGTTGGCCGGTATCCGATCATGGCCTCAGAGCAACCCGCCGTGGCGGGCGAACTGGAGGGCTTCGATGGCTGCGCCGCGGGCTCCGGCGGTATCGCCGTTGGGCATGATGTGGATGGGGATGTCGGCCTGCTCCTCACGCTGCGGGGGCATGCCGGCGCGGATCTCGGAGATGAACCAATCCTGGAACTCCTTGCCGGTCTCGATGGCTCCGCCGCCGACGATCAGGGCGTCGGGATCGAAGGTGTTGATCATCTCGTCGAAGAAGACGCCGAGGGCATGGGCCTGAGTTCGGAAAATCTCGCGGCACATCGGGTCGCCCTTTTCGGCGAGTCCGCGGACGAGCTTGGCAGCCTTGCCGGTTTCGAGAGAGGCGAGCTGGTGGCCGGGGTATTTCGCCAGAAAGTAGGGGAGGAAGGACTTGCCGATGGCGGTGAGGGAGCAGCAGGACTCGAGGTCTCCGGTGCGGCCGCAATTGCATTGAGGGTGGAGTCCAGGGATCGTGACGATGGACTGGTAAGGGATCAGGACGTGGCCGAGTTCGCCGCCGAAGCCCTTGCGGCCTTTGACGACCATGTCCTCGATGATGACGCCTCCGCCAAGTCCGGTTCCGATGATGGCGGAGATTGAGGTTTTGCGGCTGTTGGCGCCGAAGAGGGAGAAGTGGCCCCAAAGAGCGCCGGCGTTGCCGTCATTGAGGTAGGTGACAGGCTTGTTCAGGCGGCGGGCGAGCCCTTCGCGGATGTCGAAGCCGGCCCAATCGGCGTGGACGAAGTTGGTGGAGCCCCTGGCGCTGAGGACGCCGGAGGCGCTGGCCGGGCCGGGCGTATCGAGGCCGACGACGGCGATGTCTTCGAGCCGGACACCGGCCTTGGCGGCGGCGATATTGAGGCCGTCTTCGATCTGTTTCAAGCAGATTTCCGGGCCTTCGACGGAGCGGGCCGGGTGCTCGCAAAGGCCTTCGATGAGGAATTTCTCCTCGGCGTTGATGAGCGTGTAGTTGACGGCGGTGCCGCCCAGATCGACTCCGGCTACGAATTGCACGGCAAAGACCTCTGTGTGTAAACTCGGGCTCGAACTAAGTACGGCGTCTCACGTTTCTGCGCACCCGCCCCCTCACGTTTGCGGCTCTGAATGGAGCCGCGCGCGTCAGCAAGCGGTTGTCCTGCGAGCATGCGCATACGTCAATGACACTGTGTCTAGCACGATAGCAAGGGAGCAAGGCGCTGTGGGGCGGGCAGCGCCAACCTGACCCAAGCATGGTCCGAGCGGCGCTGGTCCTGTTTCTCACCCTGCCGGCGGCCAAGGCAGAGTTTTACTGTTTCGGATCTCCGAATGCGCATCGGGGGAGGAAAGACATTCTTCAGGCCGAGGCGGAAGAGATTCAGAGGAGCCATTTTACGTGCATGTGGCTTGTCGCGGACAAGGCGGTTCCGATGCCGGTTAATGGCGGAAGTGGCGCACGCCGGTAAAGACCATTGCGACGCCGAGGCGGTTGGCGGCGGCGATGACCTCTTCGTCCTTGACGGAGCCGCCGGGCTGGATGACGGCCGTGGCTCCCTGCGCGGCGCAGGTCTCGAGGCCGTCGGGGAAGGGAAAGAAGGCGTCCGAGGCGGCGACGCAACCTTTGAGCGGGAGGATGGCCTTTGCTGCGCCGAAGCGGGCGGAGTCGAGACGGCTCATCTGTCCGGCGCCGGCGCTGATCAATTGCCCGGCTCGCGCGTAGACGATGGCGTTGGACTTGACGTGCTTGACGACCTTCCAACCGAATTCCAGGGCGCGCCATTCCTCCTCGGTGGGTTGGCGGCTGGTCTTGACCGAACAGGTTTCGCGAGTGGTTTTTCTGATGTCGGGAGACTGAGCGAGGAAGCCGCCGCTAATGGATTTGACGACGAACGGGTCGGCGGCGGCTCCTGAGACCTGAACGAGCCTAAGGTTCTTCTTCTGCGTGAGGAGGGCGGAGGCGGAGGGGCTGAAGGACGGGGCTGCGATGGCCTCGACAAAGAGCTTGGAGACCTCGGCGGCGGTGGCTTCGTCGACTTCGCGGTTGAATGCGAGAACGCCGCCGAAGGCGGAGATGGTATCGGCTTCGTAAGCCTTCAGGTATGCCTCGACGAGCGAGTTCTGCTCAGCGCACCCGCAGGGATTGGTGTGTTTGATGATGGCGGCGGCGGGGCCGTCGAACTCGCAGACGAGCTGCCAGGCGGCGTCGAGGTCGACGAGGTTGTTGTAGCTGAGCTCCTTGCCGTGGAGTTGAGCGCCGTTGGCGACGCCGGTTGAGCCGGAGGCGTAAAGCGCGGCCGCCTGGTGGGGGTTCTCGCCGTAGCGGAGTTCCTGTTTGCGGGGAACGGCGAGGGCGAGAACGGAGGGGAGGGCGGCTTCGACTTCGGAGAAGACGCCGTCCGCGCATTCGATGGAGGCAAGGCGGGCGGTAATCGCGGCGTCGTAGCGGGCGGTCAGGGCGAAGGCCTTCTTGGCCAGTCTCCAGAGGGTGTCGCGGGAGAGGGCGCCGGCGGAGGAGGCGAGTTCGGCGAGGAGAGCGGGGTAGTCGGCGGCGTCGGTGACCACGGCGACATCCTGCCAGTTCTTGGCGGCGGCGCGGATCATGGTGGGACCGCCGATGTCGATGTTTTCGATGAGTTCCTCGAGGGGGGCGTCTTTCTTTGCAGCAACCCGGGCGAAGTCGTAGAGGTTGACGACCACCATGTCGATGGCGGGAATGCCGTGCTCGGCGAGGGCCGCCATATGTTCCGGATGGTCGCGGCGGGCGAGGATGCCGCCGGCGACGCGCGGGTGGATGGTTTTGACGCGTCCGTCGAGCATCTCCGGGAAGCCGGTGACTTCGCTGACGTCCTTGACCGAGAGGCCGCCCTCGCGGAGCATGCGGGCGGTGCCTCCGGTGGAAATCAACTCGGCGCCCTGGGCGGCGAGGCCGCGGGCGAAATCGAGCAGACCGGTCTTGTCGGTCACGCTCATCAGCACACGACGAATTGCAGACATCGCCCCTTATTCTCACACTCCGGAGGGTGTCAGAGGGGATAATAAGTCCGTGCCCTACAGAATTACATTGATCCCGGGGGACGGGATTGGTCCCGAGGTGGCCGAGGCCACGACGAGGGTTCTGGCCGCGACTGGTGTCGCGATCGATTGGGAGCGGGCGGAACTGACCGCGGCGATCATGGAACAGGCGGGAACCAGCCTGCCGCCGCACGTGCTGGAAAGTCTCGAGAAAACCGGCATCGGCCTGAAGGGACCCGTCACGACCCCCATTGGCACCGGCTTCAAGAGCGTGAACGTGGCAATCAGGAAGCAGCTTGACCTTTTTGCGAATGTGCGGCCGGTGTTTACGCTGCCGGGGCTGAAGACGCGGTTTCAAGACGTGAACATCGACATGGTGATCTTCCGGGAGAACACGGAGGATCTGTATTCGGGGCTTGAGCACGAGGTGGTGAAGGACGTGGTGGAGAGCCTGAAGATCATCACTCGTCACGCGTCGATGAGGATCGCGCGCTATGCGTTTGAGTACTCGAGGAAGAACGGGCGCAGGAAGGTGACGGCGGTCCACAAGGCGAACATCATGAAGCTGAGCGACGGGCTGTTCATCCGCTGCTGCCGGGAGGTAGCGGCTGAGTATCCGGAGATCGCCTACAACGAGCTGATCGTGGACAACGCGTCGATGCAGTTGGTAATGCGGCCGGAGTCGTTCGATGTGCTGCTGCTGCCCAACCTGTACGGGGACATTGTGTCGGACCTCGCGGCGGGACTGGTGGGCGGCCTCGGGGTCGTGCCGGGCGCGAACATGGGAGAGAATCACGCGGTGTTCGAGGCGGTGCACGGCTCGGCGCCCGACATTGCGGGGCAGGGAGTGGCGAATCCGACGGCGCTGATGTCAAGCGCGATCCTGATGCTGCGGCATTTGGGAGAGGGCGCTGCGGCCGACAGATTACAGGCGGCAATCTCGGCGACTTATCGCGAGGGCAAGCATCTGACGCGGGATGTGGGCGGGTCGGGGTCGACCTGGGAGTTCACGGACGCGGTGATCAGCCACCTCTGAGCCGGAGCCAACTGCCATAACATAAGCAGATAGATGAGGGCGCTTCTTCTCCTGTCGGCCTTGGCGGTGTCCGCCGGCGCTGTGGAGTTCAACCGCGACGTCCGGCCGATCCTGTCGGACCGCTGTTTCTTCTGCCACGGGCCGGACGGCGGCAACCGGAAGGCGAACCTGCGGCTGGACCACAGGCCGGACGAATCGGTTTTGCCGAAGATCCTGGAACGCATCACAACGGCGAACAAGGCGAAGCGGATGCCGCCAGCCTACCTCGGGCATGACGCTCTGAAGCCTTCTGAGGTGGAGACTCTGCGGCAGTGGATCGCGGCGGGGGCGGAATATGAGCCCCATTGGAGCTTGATCCCGCCGAAAAAGCGGGAGGCGCCGGCGGACGTCAATCCGGTGGATTTCTTCATCAGGAAGCGGCTGGCGAAGGAGGGTTTGAAGCCCTCGCCCGCGGCGCGCAAGGAGGTTCTGCTGCGCAGGGTGACGCTCGATCTGACAGGGTTGCCGCCTTCGCCCTCAGAGGCGCAGGACTTTCTGATGGACACGTCGCCGGGCGCGTACGAGAAGGTGATCGACAGGCTGTTCAAGTCGCCGCGCTACGCGGAGCGGATGGCGATCCGGTGGCTGGAGGCGGCGCGATACGCCGACACGAACGGGTACCAGACCGACGGAGTGCGCACCATGTGGCGGTGGCGGGACTGGGTGCTGGACGCGTTCCGAAAGAACATGCCGTTCGATCAGTTCACGGTGGAGCAACTGGCCGGTGATCTGCTGCCGAACGCGACGCGGGACCAGGTGATCGCGACGGGATTTCATCGGAATCACCGCACGTCGGCCGAGGGCGGAATCATCGACGAGGAGTTTCGCGTTGAGTATGTTGCGGACCGGACAGAAACGACGGCAACGGTATGGCTGGGTCTGACGGCCGGATGCGCGCGGTGCCACGACCACAAGTACGATCCCATTTCGCAAAAGGAGTTCTACCAGCTTTTCTCGTTCTTCAACCAGGTTCCGGAAAAGGGTTTTGTCTACAACTTCGGCAACGAGGAGCCCTACATCAAGGCCCCCACGCCGGAGCAGGAGGCGCGGCTCAGGGCGCTCGAGGAGCCGCTGGCGGCGGCGCGCGCGCGTTGGCAGGAGTTGCAGCCGAGGATTCTGAAGGCTTCCGCGAAGTACAAGCCGCCGCAGGATTGGCTGCCTCCGGAAGAGCTCGTTTTCCGCCATCCGGGCGGCGTCTTCGATGGGAAGGAAGGGATCACGGCCGGTTTCGAGAAGACGAAGCTCGATTACATGGATCCGTTCACCTTCGCGGCGACGGTGAATGCATCGGAGGCAGATGGGGCGATTCTGTCGAAATCGGAGGATTACTGGGAAGGAACGGGGCACAGCCTGTACCTCGTGGAGGGCAAGTTGCGGGTGCACGTGGGGTTCCGCTGGACCGATCTGGGGATGAGGCTTCAGACGGCGAAGCCGCTGCCGCCGGGGGCGCACAGGATTGTCGTTACCTACGACGGCAAACGGAAGCCGGAGGGCTTTCACGTTTATGTCAACGGAGTGGAACAGGAGTTGGAGGTTCTCTTCAATGAGCTGAGCTGGCCCATCGAGAGCAAGG
>JACADU010000261.1 GCA_013388415.1 Bryobacteraceae bacterium | reverse complement strand
GGGTAAAGTGCGCGGAAGTGGTCGGAGGCGGTCTGGACGAGGGTCTGGTCGTCGGGGTGGAGGCGGTCGAAGCAGGTGAACAAGCCGTGGCGGATGGCGTTGCGGGCGACGACCTGCTTGCCGGCATCGGTGCGAGGACCTGTGGAGGCTTGAGCGTTGGCGATGTTGGCTGCGAGCCGAAGGATAGTGGCCATAGGCGTGATTTCGCTCCTCGACCTATTGTGTTGGGGGGGTGTCACGTTCTGGGACGGGGCGCGGTGAGGAAGTCCTTTGTTTTGCTTACAAAGGAAGATCTCCAAGTGGAGTGAGCGGCTCCCCCGGCTGCCGGCAGGCCCGAAAACGCGCCGGGCGCATTCTCGGACCTGCGTTTTCAGGATTGGGGTGGCGTCAGTCTTGGTCAGGCCCGTTGTGGCAGCTCCAACAGCCGATGGGGTCACCTTTGGCAAAGGACTTCAGGCCCCATTTGGTGGAGAAGGAGCGGGGGGTCAGGGCGGCAGAAAGGACGGTGCCCCGGAGGTCGGCTCCGTGGCAATCCTTGCAGGCCCCGGTGCCGGACTTTTCAGCGATATCGCCGTGCTTGCCGACCCATTTGGCGCCGATGACGTGGAGGCCGTGAGGGCCGCGGGTGAGGCCGGAATCACCGATCTCTTTGTGGCAGGCTCCGCACTCGGCGATCACGCCGGAGTATCCCTGGAGGCGCTGAATCTGGAGGTTGTCCGGGGCGTGGCCGTCGGCAGGGTACTCGGCATGGGTGGATCCGTGGCAGGACTCGCAATTGAGATTCCCGTGGCCTTTGGAGAGGCGGTAGAGAGTGCCGGGGAGAGCGGCAAAGCGGCGGTCTGCCGGTTGGCGGAGGGGCCCGTTGGCGGAGGTGAGGGCGTTGACGTAGCGGATTTGTCCGCTGTTCTTGATTGCCGTGCCGGTATGGCAGTTTTCACAGGAGGGCTCGTCCAGCCAGCCTCGGCGGGTTGAAGCGCCGACCATGGCCATGCCGCCATGGCAGCTCTGGCATTCCATCCCGGCGTTGCCCATGGCGCCGCGGAGGCACTTGGTTTCGCTGCCGGGATGGCACTTGTAGCAGGCGGCGCGGTTGGAGGAGTCGCCGAGGGTGAGCCCGGCGGCGGGGTCGTAGACCTTGGCGTGGACCGAGTGCAGAGCAGCCGTGAGCGGTGTTGCCGGGGGGACGCCTGAAGTGCCAAGGGCGTTGGAGGCGTGGCAACCGGCGCAGAGCACCGGCTGCGATTTGAGCAGTGCAGTGCCGTGCCGGTCGTCATGCAGGGCGAGGATATTGAGTTTGTAGTCTTTGTCGGGGTCCGGATTGAACGCGAGGGGCGTCTTCGGCGGCATGGCCCCGGCGGCGATTGTGGCCGAGGCGTGGCAACCGGCGCAAGCCATCTCGTCAGAGACGGGGACCACGACATCGGCGGTGGCGAGGACCTTCCCGGCAGAGTCGCGGGCGGTAAGGCGAAGGAGGGGGTAGTAGTCCTTCTGGCCTGGAGTCTTAGGGTTGTCCGGGTAGGGTGTGATGGGGACGCCCTCAGCGACGAATTCGTACTTTGCCGAATCGAACTTCATCGGCTGGGGCGAGTTGGCGCTGCCCGGCATCTTGAGTCCGGTGAGACCCTGGTCAACGGGCAGCGAGACGCCGAACAACTTCTGGGCGAATTGCCAGAAATTGGTCTTGCCGGCTGAAGTGCGGTTGATGAGGCCGGTCGCGGGGTTGGCGACAGCCTGGTAAGTCACGCGCACACCCGAAGCGCTCTTGACGAGCTTGCCGGAGCGGTCGATGAGGTGGGCGTGAATGTTGTTATAGGGGGGAAGGATGCTGAAGACGGAGTAGTCGACTCCATCGACACAATGCATCCCGAGATCGTTCCATCCGATGAGTTTGTAGCGATCTTTCCAGAGTTGAACTGTCGAACTCTGGCTCATTGCAGACCATGCGACAGCGAGCAAAAGGACTGTCGCGGAAGCGAAGCCAATCCAACGTGACTTCCGGTTCATGGTTACTCCAATCTGGACCGGTATAGATAGCATGCCGGATGGATCGGATAAATGGAACTGCAAGTGTAGATATCTTCGGATCGTGCGCAAAAATTGCGCTGAAGCAAGGTGGTAGAGTTTACGGGAAAAAATGTGCCAGGCACTTTATCGGGAAAAAGTGCCTGGCACTTTTTCCTATCTTGTGGCGGCGAGGGCTTGCTCGAGGTCCCAGAGGAGGTCTTCGATGTCCTCAAGGCCGACGGAGAGGCGGACCATTTCCGGGGTGACGCCGGCAGCGAGCTGCTGGTCAGATGTGAGCTGCTGGTGGGTGGTTGAAGCAGGGTGGATTACGAGCGAGCGGGCGTCGCCCACGTTGGCCAAGTGGGAGAAGACGCGCAGTGCATTGATGAACTTGATGCCGGCGTCGTAGCCGCCCTTGAGCCCGAAGCTGAAGACCGCGCCCGCGCCTTTGGGCATGTACTTGGCGGCCAACTGGTGGTAGGGGCTCGATTTCAGGCCAGGGTACTTCACCCAAGTGACGAGCTCGTGCTGCTCGAGGAACTCGGCCACCGCCTGTGTATTGGCGACATGGCGGTCCATGCGCATGCCGAGGGTCTCGATGCCCTGGAGAAAGAGGAAGCTGTTGAAGGGGGAGAGCGCCGGTCCCATGTCGCGCAGTCCCTCGACCCGAGCCCGGAGAATAAAGGCGATGGCGCCGAAAGTCTCGGCGAAGTTCATGCCGTGATAGGCAGGCGAGGGCTGGTTCACGAGGGGGAAGTCCCCCTTCGACCAGTCGAAGTTGGCGCCATCGACGATGATGCCGCCGATCGAATTGCCGTGACCGCCCATGAACTTGGTGAGGGAGTGGACGACGATGTTGGCTCCGTGCTCGATGGGACGGCAGAGGTAGGGAGTCGCAAAGGTGTTGTCAATGAGGAAGGGGACATGAGCCTCGGCGGCGATCCTGGCGACCGCCTCGATGTCGAGGATGTTGCCGCGCGGGTTGGAGATCGTTTCGCCGTAGATGGCCTTTGTGTTGGGCTTCAACGCTTTCTTGAAGTTTTGCGGGTCATCCGGCTCGACAAAGGTGACATCGAAGCCCAGCCGGCGGAAGCTGACGTCGAATTGGGTGTAAGTGCCGCCATAAAGGGTGGCGGAAGAGACGATGTGGTCGCCGGCCTGCATGAGGCTTGAGATGGCGAGGAACTGAGCGGCTTGGCCGGATCCAACGGCGAGGGCGGCGGCTCCGCTTTCGAGGGCGGCGACACGCTGTTCAAGCACGTCGGTGGTCGGATTCATGATCCGCGTGTAGATGTTGCCGAACTGCTTCAGGGCGAAGAGATTGGCGGCGTGGGCGGAGTCGTCGAAGGTGTACGAAGTGGTCTGGTAAATGGGGACGGCTCGGGCGTGTGTGGTTGGGTCGGGGTCGTATCCTGCGTGCAGGGCTCGGGTGTTGAATCCCAGGGGACGGTCGAGGTCTTTGAGCTTGGACATTGTACGGATAGTCTATCGGAGAAGGGTGTTATGGGGCAAATGATGGCGGAAGAGGGGACAGGGAATCCGCCAGCCGAGTCATACTGGAGAGATCCTGGGCACGCGGAGGGTTCATGCCACTCAAGAATTACGGCGTCCTGAAAGGGCGTCCGATTGCGCGGAGGCTGGGTGCGGGCAGTTCGCCGCATTATCAGATTCACATCGCCGATCAGGCTGGGACGAACTACCGGATCGCCGTGAACGTGAAATCGAAACTGGCTCCGTCGGAGCTGATGTACCACATCAAATCGCATTTCGTGCATCCGCTGACGGCGGGGTTCGAAGCGCTGGCAAGCGGATTCACGCCGCTCGACCGGACTGCGCTGGGCGGGGGGCTCGACTACATCCGGGGCAACCTGCTGCAACCGGCGATGATGACGCCGCTGCCGTTCAACGTGCCGGGTCCGGACAACGATTTGAACGAGAAGGTGGACCAGATCGTGCAGCGGGCGATGGCTGAGGCCGATGCGACGGTCTATGCCTTCGGCGAGCGCTGGGGGCCGGAAAACAACAAGGCGGACGCTTATTTCGGCTTCGTGCCGGGCAACGGCATCCACGACATCCACATGAATCAGGGAAACGCCGGCAGTTTCGTGGGGGATGACGGGGTCTGGCAGGACGGGGGACTGGTGTTCCACTTCCCTTCTTCGAATCAGTGGACGGCGCTGTTTCTGAAGTTCCAATCGCAGTCCTGGCACACGGACGACAGGACGGGGCACACGATCGCGGCGCCGGAACCGGGAGAGCCGACGCAGCCGGATCCGGTGGCTCCGCAGCCGACGGAGAACCTGCCGGACGGGCTGGTGAGGATTATGGCAGCGATGGTGAATTCGAAGGAGTCGCCCGAAAGGGAGTGGCTGTACCTGCTGAACACGAGCGACCGGGACCTGGCGCTGGAGGGCTGGCAGATCGCCGACAAGCAGAAAGCGAAGATGCCGCTCGCAGGAACGCTGGCGGCGGGCGGGGTCGTGAAGGTGGAGATCAAGCCGCCCGCCGCGCTTTCCAACAAAGGCGGGATCATCACGTTGTTGAATGCGAAAGGGCTGAAGGTGCACGGGGTGTCGTATACCAAGCAGCAGGCGGGCAATCCGGGCTGGCTAGTCGTATTCTGACGGCTGCCGTTGGATGGTTGAAGATTGATGACTGGATTTCGACAACCGGGTGTACACTAAGCCAAAGCTATTAGCGCCTTCAGTGCCGGCGCAGATGGAGTTTGGTCAGTCAGGGGGGTGTCGATGTCCAGGACGACAGCATTTCTGCTCATTCTCACGGGGCTGTTTTCCGCAGCCGCATGCGCGCAAACGTTTTTCGGGTCAGTGGTCGGCACGGTGACCGACCCCACCGGGGCGGCAATCCCGCAAGCCACGGTCACGCTGACGAATCTGGGCACGTCGGACCGCCGAACGATGCAGACGGACGCCGACGGGGGGTATCAGTTCGTCAATCTGACGCCGGGTCAGTACAGGCTGGAAGTGGAGAAGCCGGGCTTCCGGCGGATGGTGAGAGAACCGATCACGGTGGAGGTTCAGAGCGCCGTGAGGATCGACGCGGGGATGGTGGTTGGTGACGTGAGCCAGACAGTGGAGGTCTCGGCGCAGACGCCGCTGCTGGAGACGCAGAACACGTCGCTCGGACAGGTGGTGGAAGCGCGGAAGGTACTGGAGATGCCACTGAACGGGCGGAACGTGTTCGGGCTGGTGGCGCTGGTTCCGGGGGTGGTGCCGGGGGGCCAATCGGGGACGACGCCGACGGGAACCAACCCGTTCGCCTGGGGCAACTAGCAGATCGGCGGCGGGCAATCGAACCAGAGCGCGACCTTTATCGACGGGGCGCCGGTGAACCAGGCGTACGTGAACCTGACGTCGCTGGTGCCGACGCAGGACGCGATCCAGGAGTTCAGGGTTCAGACGAACAACCTGGGACCGGAGTTCGGGCGGTTTTCAGGGGGCGCGATCAACCTGACGACCAAATCCGGGACAAACAACTTCCATGGGAGCGCGTATGAGTTTTTCCGGAACCGCTCGCTGAATGCCAACACGTTTTTCAACAACCGGGCGGGGGCAAGCGCCCGGCATTTTCACAGAACCAGTACGGGGCCAACGTGGGCGGGCCGGTGGTTCGCGACAAGACCTTCTTCTTCTTCAGTTGGGAGGGATTCAGGTTGAGGCAGGGTGCGTCGTACGTGTACACGGTTCCGACGGATGCAATGCGGACGGACGATTTCTCGAACGTGCGCAACGCATCGGGGAACCTTGTGCCGGTCTACGATCCGCTGACGACGTGCGGGAGGCTGGGCAATCCGGCGTGCGCGCGGGACGCCAACGGCAACGAGATCATTTCAAGGACGCCGTTTGCGGGCAACATCATCCCGAACGCGCGGATCGACCGGACGGCGAATGTTTTGAAGGACTATTGGGGCCGCGCCAACACGGCAGGCAACCAATTCACGGCGGTGAACAACTACACCGCGAATGCGAGCGTCGGCGGAGACAACGACCAGTACAATGCAAGGGTCGATCACACGTTTTCGGAGAAGAACCGCTTCTTCTCGCGGTATACATACTGGACGAATCTGAACCTGCCGATCGATCCATACAAGACCCAGACGTGCGTGGACCGTTGCACCGAGACGTTCAACACGAACCAGGCGGTGATCGGGGACACGCACGCGTTCACGGCGACATTGATCGGGGACCTGAGGCTGTCGTTCACGCGATTCAGCTACGACCGGACATCGCTGACGGCAGGCTACGATCTTTCGCAGTTGGGGTGGCCGTCATCGCTGAACAATCAGGTGATCTTCCGCGTGCTTCCGCAACCGGTGGTGACCGGGTACAACGGCGTGTGGAGCACGAACGGGACGGGCAGCACAATCATCGCGCGCAACGACATTTACTCGACCGCGCCGAGCCTGACGAAGATCTGTGGCCGTCACACGCTGAAGTTCGGCGGCGAGGTCCGGAGGCTGACGCACAACTACTATCAGCAGAACAACCCATCGGGCAGCTTCAACTTCGACGCGCTGATGACATCGGTGAACCCGTTTGCCGCGGCTGGGACAGGGAACGGTTTCGCGAGCTTCCTGCTTGGCTTCGGCACAGGCGGGGGCGTGACGAACAACGCGCTGGTGGCGGCGCAGATGATCTACCGGGCCTATTTCTTCGGCGACCAGTGGCAGGTGAACAACCGGCTGACGTTGAACCTCGGCGTGCGGATGGAGCAAATGGGGCCGTGGTCGGAGCGGTATGACCGGATGAGCGTGCTGCTGCCCGGCGTGCAGAACGAAATAGCCCGCCAGGCGGGACTGAATCTGAACGGCAAGCTGGGGCTCGTGAACACGCCCGAGAGCCCGAGCAGGAACAACACGGAGATGGGAAATCTGTGGGCTCCGCGCATCGGGCTGGCGTACCGCTTGAGCAACAGGACGGTGATGCGCGCCGGCTACGGGATCTTCTTTTTGGGGAACGACATTGCGTTCGGGTTCGCTCCGAACAACGACAACGTCAACGGCTACACGACGCCGTTTCTGGGGACGACGGACGGATCGCTGACGCCGCTGGACAAGCTGTCGAACCCGTTCCCGAAGGGTCTGGTGGCTCCTCCGGGGCGGAGTCCGGACGTACAACAGTTGTTCTTCGGCCAAGGGATCACATCGGCGATCTACAACGAGAGCCATGGCTATGCGCAACAGTGGAACCTGGACTTTCAGCAGGAACTGGCGGGCGGCGCGTCGATTTCCGTGGCGTACGCCGGATCGAAAGGCACGCACCTGCCTGGACCGGACCAGCAACTGAACCAACTGCCTGTGGAGTTCATGTCGCTGGGAGCTCAGTTGCAGCAGCAAGTGCCCAATCCGTTTTTTGGTCATGTGACGTTGGGAACACTGGCGCAGCCGACGGTTGCGCGCGGGCAACTGCTGCGGCCTTACCCGCACTACACGGGGTTTGCGATGCGAGCCCCGCCGAACCGGAACTCCTCGTACCACTCGATGCAAATGAAGTTCGAGAAGCGGTTTGTGCGCGGGGGGACGGTTCTGGGTTCGTACACCTGGGCCAAGCTGATCAGCGACACGGATACGTTGACGGGCTGGCTCGAGCCCGGTGGCGGAGCAGGCGTCCAGAATCATTACAACATCCGCGCGGAGCGGTCAGTGGCGAATTACGACACCCCGCACCGGGCAGTGATCAGCTACATTCTGGATCTGCCATTCGGCAAGGGGCAGAAATACGGGACAGACGTGCGGGGTCTGGCGGACAAGCTGGTCTCGGGC
>JACADU010000129.1 GCA_013388415.1 Bryobacteraceae bacterium | reverse complement strand
GATGAAGGGAGCGGCCGGCGGCTTCATTTGGGGAGAGTCAGGCGGTAGGCGTGGCAGGCGCCGGGGGCGAGTTTCCTGGCGAAGCCGCCCTCGACTGCGCCTTCGTCCCTGTTGGCGGTGAGGTCAAAGACACGCGCCGTGCCGCTGAAGCCGAGCTCGCGCCAGATGACGTCGACGTGGGTGGTGCGCCCGCCCGTGTTGCGGAGGGCGACGAGCATCGTCCTGCCTTCGCGGAGATAGCTGATTTCTTCGGGCCCGTGGCGGACGGCCGTCCAACCCGCTGCGCCGGCGGCGCGGCAAGGGTCGGGCGGGGCGAGGAGGAAAAGGACAGCCGCGAGGGGGATCATCGGGAGCGTTTGAGAAGCCGCGCCGTGAGGAGGGCGACTTCGAGAGCCTGTTCGTAATTGAGGCGGGGATCGACCTCGCTCTCGTAGGCTTTTTCCAGGTCGCTTTCGCCAATGCCGCGCGCCCCGCCGACGCACTCGGTGACATTCTCGCCGGTGAGTTCGATGTGAATGCCAGCGAGGCAGGAGCCCAGAGCCGCGTGGATGGCGAAGCTTTGTTCGAGCTCGTGGACGATTTCGTCGAAGCGGCGGGTCTTGAAGCCGCTGGCCGTGGTGTGTGTGTTGCCGTGCATGGGGTCGCACATCCAGACAACGGGGCGGCCGGCGCGGCGGACGGCGTCGATGAGGGGGGGCAGTCCGTCAGTGACTCTGGCCGCTCCGAAGCGGTGGATGAGCGTGAGGCGGCCGGGTTCGGAGTTCGGGTTGAGCGTCTCGAGCAGGCGGCGGATGTCGGCCAGCGGCGTCGCCGCCCCAACTTTGACGCCGATGGGGTTGGCGATGCCGCGCATGTACTCGACGTGGGCTCCGCCGGGCGCCGAGGTGCGAATGCCGATCCAGGGAAAGTGCGTGGAGAGGTTGAACCAGCCCGGCCGGTGGGGGACCTTGCGGGTCTGGGCCTGTTCGTAGCCGAGGTGGAGCGCCTCGTGGCTGGTGTAGAAGTCGATGCGCTCGCTGCCGGAGGCGGGGATGCCGAGGATGTTCTCCATGAACTGGAGGCTGTCGGTGATGGAGTGGACGAGGCGGCGGTATTCGTCGAATTTGGGGGAGGATTTGGCCCAATCGAGGTCCCAGTATTCGGGGTGGTGAAGGTCGGCGAAGCCCCCTTTGACGAGGGCGCGGATGAAATTGAGGGTGAGGGCGGCGCGCTCGTAGCCGCGGAGGAGGAGTTGCGGGTCGGGGGTGCGGGCCTCGAGGGAGAACTCGGGCCGGTTGATCAGGTCGCCGCGATAGGAAGGCAGTGTGAGGCCATTGCGGGTTTCGGTCTCGGCGGAGCGGGGCTTGGCGTACTGCCCGGCGAAACGGCCAAGGCGCACGACGGGCCTGCCGCCGCCCTGGACCAGCACGAGGCTCATCTGGATGAGGATTTTGAGCTGGTTGGCGATGCGGCGGGACGAGCAATCGACAAAGCGCTCGGCGCAGTCGCCTGCCTGAAGGACGAAGGCCTTTCCTTCGGCGGCGAGCGCGAGCTGGCGTTTCAGCGCGGCCACTTCCCAACTGGTGACGAGCGGCGGGAGCTGTGTCAACTGATCGAGCGCGGCTTGCAAGGCCGCGGTGTCCGGGTAGGCCGCCTGTTGCAGGGCGGGGAGCCTCTGCCAGGAGTCAGGGGTCCATTAGGAGTTCTGCGAAGTGTCTCGAGAGCCGCCAGCCGCCGCCGGCTCGATTTCGACTGCCATCGAGAGACAGGGTAGCATGGGATATCCCGGTCACTTTATGCGAGCACTTGCCGGCCTCACGATCCTTACCGCATTCTCCCCGCCGATTCACGCAGACAGCGCCGCGCCACCGCGGCGGCCGCGGATCGGGCTGGCGCTTTCCGGGGGCGCGGCCTATGGACTGACGCACGTCGGGGTGATCCGGTGGCTGGAGAAGAACCGCATTCCAATTGACGCCGTGGCGGGGACAAGCATGGGCGCGCTGGTGGGCGGGCTTTATGCGGCTGGATACACGTCACCAGAGATTGAGCAGTTTCTCGAGCATGTGGACTGGAAATCGGTGCTGGCCCAGACCCCTGATTTTCAACAATTGGCGTATCGGAGGAAGGAGGACCAGCGGGAGTACCCGACGATCCTCGAATTCGGGCTGAAAAAAGGAATTCAATTCCCCTCGGCGCTTTCCGCCGGGCACGGCGTGGGGCTGGTCATCGCGAGATTCGCGGCGCCCTACCACGAGATGGGCACATTCGACGATTTGCCCACGCCGTTCCGGTGCGTGGCGACAGATCTGGTGAAGGGCCGGGAGGTTGTCTTCGACAAAGGATCGCTCGGTGAAGCGCTGCGGGCGAGCATGTCGCTGCCAGCCGTGTTCGCGCCGGTGAGAAAGGACGGCATGATTCTGGTGGACGGCGGATTGATGAACAACATCCCTGTGGATCTGGTCAAGAAAATGGGTGTTGACATCGTCATCGCAGTGGTGTTGGACAAGCCGCCGGATCCGGGCAAGCTCAACAGTCTGCTGGCCCTGGCGGGGCGCAGCATCAGCGTGATGATCTCGGCCAACGAGCGGGCGAGCATCGGAATGGCCGACTTGATCGTGATGCCTTCGCTCGAGGGGCTGGAGGCGAGCGACTACCTGAAGTGGAAGGATTTCGTCGCTCGAGGCGAGGAGGCGTCGCAGAAAAAGAAGACCATGCTGGAGCGGTTTTCTTTGAGTGAAGAGGAGTATGCTGCGTTTCGGCGCGATAGGGAGGCCAGACGGCGTCCGGCGGCGGTGCGGCCGCAGATCATCGAGGTGAATCAGGACATCGCGCCGCGGCGGCGGAGCGCGCTGATCGTTTCTGTTTCCGGGGATCCTTCGAAGCCGGTGGACGTGCCGCGTGTGGAGGAAGAGCTGACGAAGCTGACGGGGATGGGCAGGTATGAGGCGGCGACTTACGGATTCATCAAGCGGGGAGAAGCGACAGGGCTGAGAGTGGAGGCCAAGGAGAAGGAGCAGGGCCCGCCATTCTTGCGGATCGGGCTGTTATTGGACGCCTCGCGCCAGGAGGGCTTCAGGTTCGGCATCGGCGGAAGGCTGTATTTCCTGGATTTCGGCGGGCCTGCTTCGGAGTGGCGGACGGATTTGTCGATCGGGGTGCTGAACACCGCCTCGACAGAGTACTACTACCGCCTGAAGGGCGGGAAATGGTTCATTGCGCCGAGGTTCGGTTACTCGGAGGATTCGCGTCCGTTGTATCAAAACGATGAGGTGATTTCGGACTTTATCACGCGCGAGACGGACGGCAGCATCGATCTCGGGTACGCATTCGGACGGTTCAAGGAATTCCGCGCGGGTTACACGCTGGGCAATCACAGGACCGGTGTGTCTAAAGGCCAGGAAGCGTTCGAGCCGATCAAGGGACGGTACAGCGATCTGCACGTCAAGTGGGTGTCGGAAGGGCAGAACAGCGCGCTGGTTCCTACCAAAGGGCAGAGGATTGCCCTGGGCGGGGCCTGGGTTTTGGACCATCCGGGGGTGAGCCGGCAGTATTTCACTGGCTCAGCCCGGTATTCGTATGCGAAGCCGTTCAACGAAAGGTATTCGCTGCTGGCGCACTTTGCGGGCGGGGCGGGGCCGAACGAGGAGGCGTTGAACGCTCAGTTCACGCTGGGTGGAGTCTACAGGCTGGACGCGCTGGCGAGGAGCCAGTTGCTCGGGTCGCGCTTCTATTATGGAGGGGCGCGGCTGCTGCGCGCCCTTGGCAGCGATTCGCTGTCGCTGTTTGGGCGTTTTTATTTGTCGGCAGGGTACGAGTTCGGCAACGCGTGGTCGAAGCCCGCGGGGGCCAAGCCACGGCACAGCGCATCGGCAGGGCTGATGGGAGAGACGATCATCGGCGTCGTTTACCTGGGCGGCGGGGTTGGCGACCAG
>JACADU010000030.1 GCA_013388415.1 Bryobacteraceae bacterium | reverse complement strand
TGATCGGGCCCAACGGCGCGAGGGAGTTGCTGTGGATCGAGCGCCGCGAAGGCTACATCGAGCAGTTCCTCCAGAGCTATCCGATCGGCCCGCAGGACTGCCTCGTGGTCTTCTCCCACGGCGGGCTGAACGCCGCTCCCGTCGAAGCCGCGCTGTATGCCCGGGCGCGGGGCGCGAAGGTGATCTCGGTCTCCTCCCACGCCAATGCCAACGTCGGGGCGCGCACGCATTCCTCCGGCAAGGCCCTCTGTGAATGTGCCGGCATCGCGATCGACAACTGCGTCGCTCCCGAGGACTCGCAGGTCGACGTCGGCCGCCGGGAGAAGATCGCCGCCGGATCGACGATGGCGGCCGTGTTCATCGCCATGGCTCTTGTCGCCGAGACCGGCGCCCTGCTTGCCGCCCAGGGATATGACCTTATGACCTTCGTTTCGCCGAACGTCCAAGGCGTCTCAAAGGACCACAACTTCCGCGTCTTCGATGAGTATGCGCGCAGATGGTACGAACGGGCGCCGGAGCCGGTTGTCAAATGAACGGCCTCAGTACCGTCCTCCTCAGCGCCGCAGCCTATGCCGGGATGCTCGTCTTCGGCATCGTGATGGCGCTGCTGGGCGCGGTGCTGCCGGCGCTGTCCGCGCGGCTCGAGTATTCCGTCGCCGACATCGGCGGCCTCTTCCTGGCGATGAACTCGGCCATGCTCGTTGCGACCCTCCTGCTGGGCGTGGCAATGGACCGCTTCGGGATGAAGGCCCCGCTCATGGTTGGGCCATGCCTGGTGGCCTTGGCGCTCGTTCTGATTGCGCGCGCCGCCAGCTATGCCGCCCTGCTTCCGGCCGTCATCTGCCTCGGCGTTGGCGGCGGCGCGGTGAACGGCGCATCGAACACGCTGGTGGCCGACCTTCACGACGATCCACGGCGCAAGAATGCCGCGCTGAACCTGCTCGGCGTCTTCTTCGGCGTCGGGGCGCTCCTGCTCCCGTTCACTTTGGGAGCGCTGCTCAACACAGCCGGCGTTGACCGGCTGCTCCACGCCACGGCGGCGCTCTGCGGATTGACGGGCCTCTTCGCCCTTTCTCTCCGGTTCCCCGAGCCGAAGCAGCCGCGCCGCCTGCCGCTCGATCGGATGCCGCGGTTCCTGCGAATGCCGGCCGTTCTGCTGATGGGCTGCCTCCTGTTCTTCCAATCCGGCAACGAGTTCCTGTTGGGCGGCTACTTCTCGACATTCATCACCCGCGGCCTCGGGGAGACGGCGGAGAAAGCGTCCTACCTGCTTGCCGGATACTGGGCGTCGATCATGCTCGCGCGGATTGCCTTGAGCCGTGTCCTGATCCGGGTGAGCGGCCATGCGGTGGTCGGGCTCAGCGCCATCCTCGCCGCCTTCGGCTCATCCTGGGTTGCGGCGGCGGACAGCCCCGCAATCGCCGGAGCCGGAATGGTCCTCACCGGAGCGGCCTTGGCCGGCATCTTCCCCACGATGCTCGGCCTTGCGGGCGCGCGGTTTCGCGATCACTCCGGCGCCGCGTTCGGGATCCTCATCACCATCGGCCTCTGCGGTGGGATGCTGATGCCCTGGCTGGCCGGCCATCTGGCCAAAGCGGCCGGCCTTCGCTGGGTCTTCGTGCAGGCCGCAGCTTCGTTTTTGGCGATCGCCCTGCTGATCGTGCCGGTAAAACGGGCGGCCTAGTGTCCGGTTTCGCAAATACGCTCACATGCGTTGCTGAACTTCTGGCACCGCCGGCTTAGGCCGCGCCTTCGCCTTCTCCGCCTTCCTGTCCGAGCGCCTGCAACGCCAGGTAGTTTGGACCAAAGCGCTTGAGGTGCTCGCGCTGCTTGTCGAAGGCGTCGAAGTGCGCTTCCTCATCCGCGACGAGCGCTTCGAAGATCTGCTTCGATGCCGAGTCGGCGTTGGCGGCGCACTCCTTGGCGGCGGCGTTGTAATCGCGGGCGCTCTGCTCCTCCATCGAGGCGGCTTTGGCCAGCATTGCCGCGGGGTCGGTAATGGCCGCAACGGCTTCGTTGACGGCCATCTTCACGTCGCCCTTCAGGAAGAGGATTCGCTCGGCCAGCCTCTCCACGTGGCCCATCTCGACGATGGCCGTGCGCTTGAACAGCATGGCCAAGGGGGCGAAGCCCTGGTCGTCGAGGTGGAAGTGGAAGTACATGTATTGGAGGACGGCGAATAGCTCGTCGGCCACTGCGGCATTGAGGAGTTCGATAGAACGTTCGCGGTTTGTCATAAGATCAGGCCTTGAAATTCAACTTTACTACCTGTATGTCCGCGATGGGCGGCGCTCGCAAAGCGTGCGCGGCAGAAATCCCCTGACGCGCACGCCTCGACGCCAGAGACTGAGCGGTCTCTCGCGCAGCGTCTATTTCAGCCTGACCCGAACCTCCGCCGCCTTCAGATTGACGCCCTCGAACTTGCCAACAGCGACGATCCGCATTCCGTCCTGGACATCATCGATCTTTCCTGCTTTGTCGCCGGCGTAAAACTTGGTCGCGGTGTCGTACATGATGATCCGCTCCACGCTTGAATTGCGGGGCGTGATGGTGATCTTCATCGCGGTTTTGTCGACCATCTTGACGACGCCGGAAAGGCGGTCGCCCTCTTTCTTCGCTTCCTGCGCCGATGCGGCGGCGAGCGAGCACAGGGCGATTACGGTCAATGCGATCAGAAAGTTTCTGAACACGAGTGTTTCTCCTTCATTCTCCAGTTGGAGAGGCTGAAAGACATGGAAGCACACTGGAGTGCCGGGCTCAAGCCTCGCGGCGTGGGCGAGCCCTGTAAACTTGTCGTGGATGCAGCGCCGGGAGTTCCTGTCAGGCATGGCTGGCGCGGGGTTGGCCGAGGCGGCGCCCCGCCGGCCGAACATCGTGCTGATCATGGCCGATGATCTCGGTTACGAGTGCCTGGGCTGCTACGGCGGCTCTTCCTACAGGACGCCGAACCTGGACCGTCTGGCGGCAGCCGGGGTCAGGTTCACCCACGCCTATTCTCAGCCGTTGTGCACGCCCACCCGCACGCAGTTGCTGACCGGAAAGTACACCACCCGCAACTGGAAGGCCTTCGGCGTGCTCGACCCCAAAGAGCGGACCATCGGCCACATGATGAGCGCAGCCGGATACCGGACCTGCATCGCCGGCAAGTGGCAGCTCTACAGCTACAACCCGCCCGACTACGAACCTGAATGGCGGGGCAAAGGAATGAAGCCTGAGCAGTCCGGCTTCGACGAATACTGCCTCTGGCACACTGATCACACGGAACTAAAGGGGTCTCGTTACGCCCGCCCCACCATCTTCGCCAACGGCGAGCGGATGGGCGGGCTCGAAGACGCATACGGCGAGGACGTCTTCTGCGATTACGCGCTCGATTTCATTCGCCGGAACGCCGCTCGGCCGTTTTTTCTCTACTATCCAATGGCGCTGACGCACGATCCGTTCCAGCCGACGCCGCACAGCGCGCAATGGAAGACCGGCAACCGGCTGGAGACGGATCCAAAGTACTTCAAGGACATGGTCGAATACATGGACCACACGGTGGGGCGTGTGCTCAGCCACTTGAATGCGGCGAAGCTGGACGCCGCCACGCTGGTGCTGTTCTATTCCGACAACGGCACACATCAGTCGATCACGTCCCTGCTGAACAGCCGGCCAATCCGGGGAGGGAAAGGGCTGACGACGGATGCCGGGACGCGCGTGCCGCTGATCGCCAGTTGGCCGGGGAGCGCCAAGCCGCGCGTGCTCGACGACCTGATCGACTCCACGGACTTCCTGCCGACGATCGCCGCGGCGGCAGGCGCCTCGACTCGCGGCTTCGGCCCGCTGGACGGCGTGAGCTTCCTGGACAGGATCCGGGGCGGGGCGGGCAACCCTCGCGAATGGCAGTACTGCGACTTCAATCCAAAGCCCGGATGGGACAAGGACCGGTTCAAGCCCGTACGCTACGCCCGGACACAGAGGTTCAAGCTCTACGAAGACGGGCGGTTGTACGATGTGCCGGCCGATCCGCTTGAGCAGAGCCCGCTGAACCCGGCGCGGATGATGCCTGAGGCGGTCGAGGCCCAAGGGAAGCTCAGCACGGTGTTCAAGACGATCAGGCGGTAGCCGGGAGCCGCGCGGGATTCACCAGATATAGTCTTTAGCGAGGCCGCGCTTATCGTGGCCGTCGAGGACGTGGACGACCCGGATGCGCTTGAGCTTGGCGGGAGAAAGCTGGCCGATGGGGATGTAGATGATCGAGCGGTTGAGGTGCGCCGCAATCGACTTGAAGACCGACCGCGGCGGCTTGGCGGCGACGTAGAGAACGTGCCGCTCGAGCGAGTAGTCGAGCGCTGCCAGGAGGAGCCGCTCGCTCTTCGATTCGGCGAAGTCGTAGTCGGGATCGCCCCAGACGTCGTACATGCGGCGGGGCGGCAGCGTCATCAGGAAACCCCCATACTCGGCGCGGCCGATGCCCGGCCCGACCATGTGGTCGAACGGGTGGGTCGAGTAGAACGCCATGTCCGATTCCTGGTTGTGTTCGCCGAGCCAGGTGGTCAGGTAGGTGTAGCGGTCAAGCGGGTCTTCGTCGAAGATGACGACCACGGCGCCGACGTTGCCGCTGCGCTTGTCGTACTTCCGGACGTAGATCTTCTTCTCGTGCCAGTTGCGGAGGGTTTCGCGGATGTCGATGCCGTCGAGGATCGAAGTCGTGAAGGGCTCCACTCGCACCCGCTCCTCGCTGATGAGGTTCTTGGCGTGAGTACGCAGGTACTTGCCGTAGTCCTCGATGACGAGGTCCTCGGGCGGGTAGTAGCAAATCGAGTTGCCGTCGAGTTGCTCGGCCCACTCGCCGCGGTTTCGCTCCTTGGGGTGAGGCTTCAGTCCGCGCGGGACAATGCGGCGCTTGGGCCGCGGCATGCGGCGGCGCAGTTTCATGCGGCGGGTGTGGAGGAAGACTTCTTCGCCCGAGAGATTCACGGTCTCGAACGGTGAATGGTCGCGCTGGTAAGAGTAGGAGTTGGCCAGCGACCAGACTTCCCAGGCGTAGTTGTCGTCGACAACGGAGCGGGCGGCGAGGGTGAGATCGAACAGGCCGGGCACGAGGTTGTTGTCGATGAAGGCCAGGTTCCGCGAGTAGCGGGCCATCATGCGGCGCTGCCAGGCCTGGATGGTGTCCCCGGTTTGCGCGGAGTAGTTGATCTCGCTCTCTTTCAGCAGGGCGAACTGGGCGCGCGGGCGGTCGAGCAAGGAGTCCTCGAGGATGGTCTCGCGCCAGCGCTCATAGCGCTCGGCCAGCCAGGGCATCTCGAGCATGATCTCGGCAAGGCAGTCGGGGTGCGGGTTGAGCAGGGTTGGCGCCTCGCGGAAGCGCGAAGGCGGCGGGTCCCAGGGGGTCTCCATCGCGTCGAGGACAGGGTCGAGCAGATTGAGCGAGAGGACGACGGCGGTGGTCTTCTCGGGGTCCGCTCCCTGGAGCCGGTAGGCGATGGCGGCGGCATGCTCGACAACCTCGTCGTTGCGCGGTTGTGGCTGGAGCCGGTACTGCGTGATGTAGGCTTCGATGCCGATGCGGCGGGCGGAGTATGCGTCAGGGTAGAGGTCCGGAAGGTGCGGGCGATCGATGTGGTCGGGCTCGACGAAGACGATTTCGGCGCCGATCTCGCGGGCGGTGCGGGCCGCTTCGACGCAGGCGTCGGTCGGCTCGACGATCAGGTAGACGCCGCGCTCGGAGTCGGAGTCTTCCTGGTAGACGACGGCGGTGATCTCGGGGAGGCGGTCGACGGCCTCGAGGTAAGCCGGGCCGAGCCACCCTGGCAGCTCGATGGCCACTACCTGCGGCCGCAGGCTCATCAGAGCGCGCCGGATGTGCATCGCGAATTCCAGCTTGCCCGGGACGACCGGCAGGTAGTGCAGGTTGCCGCGGACGAGGCTGTCGATTTCAGTTCCGGCGGACATAGCGCAGAGCCTCGTCGCCGAGGATGTGGCGGATGGCGAACTGCAATGCGGGCGCGGGCGCGGCGGCGCGCGTGTCGAGTTCAGAGAGCAGCTTGATTGCGTACCGGCCGATGTTGATCCCGTCGCGGACGGTGTAACGCTCTTCCGCCGCGTGAGCTGCCTGGAGGAATTCGGTGACGTATTCGAGCACCTTGTCGTCAGCGAAGGGGAGGTTCTCGCGCAGAATCGCGAGCTCCTCGTCGCGCTCGGGGAAGTCGATGAGGATCTGTGGCTGGAGGCGCGAATGAATGTATTCCGGCAAATCGAATGTCGAGGAGTCGTCGTTCATCGTGGCGACGAAGCGGAACAGGGGATGCGCTTTGATCTTGATGCCGGCGACGATGGACTCGACGTACCGGCGCTGGTCGAGCAGCGGCGCCAGGCTGGCCCAGCTCTTTTCAGACATCCGGTTTCCCTCGTCCAGGATGATGATGCCGCCGCGCAGCATGGCGCTGACCAGGGGGCTGGCGACATAGCGCAGGGCGCCGGCGCCCTCGATGACAGGCTGGACGATGAGGTCCTCCGGCCGGGTGTCCACCGTCGCCTGCATGATGTAGATGTCACGGCCGAGGCGGGAGGCGGCGGCGTAGGCAAGCGTTGTTTTGCCGACCCCAGGCTTGCCGATGAGCCGCGGGTTCATCGGGATGTCGTTCTCGTCGACGACAAGCCACGCGGCAAGCAACTGGCGCATCACCTCCTCTTGTCCGACCCAGCGGACGCTAAGCTGGTCGGGGTGGGCCAGATGGATGGGGACGCCTTCGATTTCGACTACCATTGATTTCATTTTGATAGAAAGTTGGTTGAAAGGCAGTAAGGAACTGATGTCCTTCAGCGACTGGCAGCCGATTCGTTGCGCTGTCTGCGGCGGGGTGAGCGAGCACATGACGCTGGCGAGCACGGACTCTCCTGGACCTCCCGACCTGGACACCCGGCCGGCGGAAACGATGCGGAGCTCGCTCCAGTTCTGGATTCTGGAGTGTCCAAACTGCCGGTACGCGGCGCCGTCGATTGCCACGGCGGCGGCGGGCGCCGCCGAGCTGGTGAGGAAGAATGAATATCAGGCGATCAAGTGCCGCTTCCAGAGGCATTCGTGGCTTCTGGCGCAACTTGGGCATTACGCCGATGCCGGATGGGTCTCGCTGCACGCCGCCTGGATGGCGGACGATGCCGAAGACGCCGAGAGGGCTCGCGAGTGCCGCGGGCGGGCCGTTGAGCTGTGGAAGACGGGCAAGCGGCACGGGCACGATTTCATGGAGACAACGGAGCAGGAGTTCGCGCTGGTGGCCGATGTGTTGCGCCGGCGCGGCGAGTTCGAGGAAGCGCTACAGACTTGCATGGCAGGCTTGAACGAGCAGAACCTGACGCCGCTGATTGAGGACGTGCTGCGCTTCCAGTTGACGCTGATCAGCCGGCGGGATACGGCGGCGCACACGATGGGGGAATTGCCGAAACGCCCTCAGGGCGGGGAAAGGGTGACACTCGAATGACCAGACGGGAGATGATCGCCGCGGCGCTCGCGCCTCGGGCGCGGGGGCTCTCACTGGGCGTGATAGACGGCGTCATGCGGCTCAGGTCGAAGATCGAGAGCGTAGCCACGGCCAGGCGTCTCGGGTTCGACTGCCTCCAGGTGACCCTGGGCAAGGGCAATGCGCCGTTTCGAGAGGACAAAGACTTGGCGCGCAAGTTCGCCGCGGAGTCGCGAAAAACGGCCCTGCCGCTGGTGGCGGCCTACATCGACACCCTCCATCAGTTTTGCCTGAAGCGGGACAAAGAGGCCGTGGAGTTTGCGGCGGAGGGCATCCGGCTCACGCGCGAAATGGAGGCAGGCATTCTGATGCTGGTGTTTTTCGGCGGGTGCGCGCTGGAGTCCGAGGCGGAGAGGGACGCCGTGGCGCCGCCGCTGAAGGAGTTGAGCAGGGAGGCGGAGCGGGCGGGTGTGACGCTGGGCTTCGAGAATACGCTAAAGGCCGCCGCGGCGCTGCGGGTGCTGGATCGGGTCGGCTCGCGGGCTCTTAAGGTTTATTACGACATCGGCAATGCGACCAATCTCTACGGCGAGGAGCCCTCCAGGGCGATCCGCGAGATCGGCCGCGAGAGGATCTGCCAGTTCCATTTCAAAGACAAGGGGTATCTCGGCGAAGGGAAGGTGGACGTCCGCGCCGCGCTCGATGCGATCGCGGAGATCGGGTGGAGCGGCGCGATCGTGCTGGAAACGGGGTCGCCGTCCGGCAATGTCGAAGCGGATCTCGCGAGGAATCTGGCCTACCTGCGAAGCCTCTGAGCGCCGGCTTCAATCGAGCGCGGCGATTTCGCCGGGCACGATCTTCCTGGTTCTGGGAAGGACGCCGCGATAGCTCAGGTAACCCACGAGCCCGAGAAGCCCGAGGAATACGGCCAGCTTCAGGACGTCGTAGCTCGTGCCGCGCGGCAGCGCCTTCCACAGGATTCCGGTGACGGGCTGCGCGATGCACATGGCCCACACGGTTCCGTAGAAGTAACGCCGCTCGTCGCCTTCGCCCTTGGTTGAACGCCCGACCCGGGGCAGTTTTCCCAGGGCGCCCAGGATCCAGATGGGGACCGCCAGGGGAAAGTAGCCGTAGGAGTAAATCTGCTTGAGGACCCACTTGCCGGTGACGATGGCGACCACCAGTCCGGTGATGTTCAGGACGCCGTAAGTGATTGCGGCGCTCCAGGCGAAGGTGTAGCAGATGCGGCGGTAGAGCGGATTCGGCCGGTCCTCGGTGAACCGGATGATGTAGGGCGCCGGTTCGCAGCCGGGCAGCTTGCCGAAGAGTCCGGCAATGCCGGTGCCGATCAGCACGGCCAGCAGCCACCATTTCACGTGGCTGTTGACGCCGTAGGCGAAAAGGTCGAACGTGACGGGTCCGGGAATGAGGAAGAAGACAAAGATCCAGATGGGCCAGTGGTTCACCCGGTAGTAGGTCTTGTTGCGGGTTCTGATCCTGCGCTGGCTGGCGTATTCGATCTTGACTGAACTCATCGCGAAACCTCCAGTTTGGCACACCAGGCGGATCGTCTACTCTAAATCGAAGAGACTGAGATGACGCCAATATTGGAGGCCGTGGGCCTTTCGCGGCGGTTCGGCGAGGTCCACGCGGCCGAGGATGTTTCACTGAAGGTCCATGCCGGCGAGGTGGTCGGTCTGCTCGGACCGAACGGGGCGGGCAAGACGACGATCCTGCGAATGATCGCGGGAGTGCTCGAGCCGGACGCGGGAGACGTCCTGCTGTCGGGCATTCATGTGCACGAGCGGCCGATCGAAGCGAAGCCCCGCATCGGTTTCCACTCGGGCGACACGCAGCTCTACCAGCGGCTGACGGCGCGCGAGGCGCTGGAGTACTTCGGCCGGCTCTACGGGATGGAAGAGGCGCGGCTGCGGCGGAGGATCGACCAGCTCATCGAAGAGCTCGAGATGGCCAGCTTCGCCACGCGGCCCTGCTCGACGTATTCGGCGGGGCAGAAGCAGCGGGCCAACATCGCGCGCGCGTTTCTGCACGAGCCGGAACTTTTGATCCTTGATGAGCCGACGGCGGCGCTCGACGTCGTCAGCGGGCAATTCATCGTGGAGGCGATTCGCAAGCAGAAGGCGAAAGGCGTTGCGGTGCTGTTCTCGACCCACATCATGGGGGAAGCCGAATACCTTTGCGACCGGATCGCGCTATTTCACCAGGGGCGGCTGGTGGACGAAGGGACGCTGGCTGAACTCGTCGAGCGGAGCGGCTGCGACAATCTGACGGACGCGTTTCTCAAGCGGATCGGTGTGGCCAGGGTGGAGGCGGCATGAGGCCGGGAGTCCTGCTGATCATTGCGCGGAAAGAACTCCGCGAGGCGCTGCGCGACCGCAGAACGCTGTTCATGATGATCGCGTTGCCGATTCTGCTCTATCCGCTGCTGATTCTCGGCATGAGCCGGTTGCAGGAGGGGCAGCAGGCGGCTCAAACGGCGCGGAACTCGCGCGTCGCGCTCTGGGGCGGGCTGACGCTTGAGGTGGAAGCGGCGTTCAAGCGAAACGGGCGCGTGGAGCTGCTTCCGTGGAGATCCGCGCCGGACGCCGTCCGGGCCGGGCTGGAGATGGGGCAGTTGCAGCCTCCGCCGACTCCTCCGCTGGAGCTCTCCGCCAACGATGCGGAGCGCAAGCCGCCCAAGCTGCCGGACACAGTCTGGGCGAGAGCCGCGCAGCAGGCTTTGCTGAAGCGCGACATCGACGCGGTCTTGATCCTCTGGCCGGGGTTCGAAGAGAAGATCCGCCGGGGCGAGGCGGGCGTGGCGAGCATCCTCTACGATTCGGTGAGACCGGAGTCGGGCAAGGCGCGGGACCGCATGACCGACGTCCTCCGGCAGTACAGGGTGGACCTGATCCGTCAGCGCGAGAAGAACCGCGGCCTGATTGAGGGTTTTGCCACGGGCGTGGAACTTCAGTCTCAGAACGTGGCCACGGAGCAGCGCAGAAGCGGAATGCTCATCGGGATGCTGCTGCCCTACATGTTGATTCTGTTTTCGGCGATGAGCGGTTTCTACGCGGCGATCGACATGACGGCGGGCGAGAAGGAGCGCGGCACGATGCAGACGCTGCTCTGCGCGCCGCTGTTGCCTCTGGAGATCATCTCGGGCAAGTTCCTGGCGGTTTGGGTGATCTCGCTGATCGCCACGCTCGTGAACATTGTCAGCCTGGCGCTGACATTCGCGCGAGTGAAGTTGATCCCGGGACTGACCGTCAGCGTGCCGCCGGAAGCCTACTTGATTGCGTTCTGCCTGGTGCTGCCGGTGTCGATTCTGGTGAACTCGGTGTTCCTGGCGGTGGGCGCCTTTGCCCGGGATTTCAAGGACGGTCAGAACTTCCTGACGCCGATTCTGATGGGTCTGCTGGCGCCGCTGATGGTGACAACCATGCCGGGAATCGAGTTGAACGGATACCTGGCGTTCGCGCCCATCGTGAACATCGCACTGGCGATGAAGAGCGTCTTCCTGAGCGAGTGGAAGGCCGATCTGATCTTCCTTGCGCTGGTCAGTTCGCTGGCCTACGCGATGCTGGCGCTGGCGCTCGCGGCGCGCGTGTTCGAGCAGAACAACCTGCTGCTGGGCGGCAAGCAGAGCGTAGCGAGCATTTTCGACTTTTCGCGGCGCCCGGGCGCGAAACCCACGGAGGGGATCTCGGTGCTGGCCTTTTCTCTTGCGCTCGTGCTGGCGTTCTACGCGAGTCTCGCCCTGGAAGGGAAACCGCTGCCGGTCATGCTGCTGGTGACGGAGATCGGATTCTTCCTCCTGCCGGGTCTGGCGCTGGCCTGGAGCAAGGGCTTCGACTGGCGTTCAACCTTCTCCCTGCGGCCGCTGGGCGTTGCCGGGCTCGCAGGCTGCATCCTGATCGGAGTCTCAGCCTGGACCGTCGGCGGCGGGCTGCTGATTCGAGTGCTTCCGCCGCCGGAGTCTCTGGTCAAGGCGCTGGAAAAGCTGCTCCTGCTGGGCGAGCGCGAGGCGCCGTTGTGGCAGCTATGGATCTTCATCGCCCTGCTGCCCGCAGTGTGCGAAGAGATGCTGTTCCGCGGTCTGATTCTGAGCGGATTCCGTTCGATGGGGAAGTGGCCCGCGATCATCGCGGCGGGCTTGCTGTTCGGGCTCGCCCACGCCTCGATCTACCGGCTGCTGCCGACGCTGTTTCTGGGCATTGTCTTCGGCTGGGTGGTTTGGCGGACGGGGTCCGTGCTTGCAGGGATGGTCTGCCACATGCTCAACAACGGCTTGATGGCGACGCTCGCTCACTCCCGCGAGGTGATCAGAGAGTGGGGATTGTTGGGCTCGCCATACCTGCCCTGGAGCTACATCGCGGCAGGGTCGCTGTTGCTCGCCGCCGGCCTCTGGCTGGTGTCGCGCCAGCGGCATCAATCGTCCGGCGTCACGGCCTGAATCGTTCCCGGTGCGTTGCCCTCCAGCCGGTTGTTCACGAACAGGAAAGCGAGCTGCTTCTTGCCGAGGGCGCGCGCCACGAGCCGGCGCAAGCCCTGGCGGGCTCCTTCATTGGGCTCCTGAATCCGCTCGTAGGGTTCGAACTTTCGCACCGCCTGTTCATAGGCGCGTCCCGGGCTCAGCAGCGCCCGGGCAACGATGAAATCGGCCGTGTAGGCCTCCTCGATGGCAGTCTGTTGATCAAGCGGCGGTACGCGAGTCCAGGCGTTGAACACGTGAGCGGCGCGGTGAGAGCGCAGCAGATCGAAATATGCGGGTTCGAAGAACTCCCGGTTGCGCACCTCGACGGCGTAGCGGTAGCCGCCCGGCAGCGCCGCGAGGAAGCGGTCCAGATCGCGGTAGAAAAGGTCCGGCGAAGCGTATTGCTGCTTGGAGAATGTGCCGAACTCGAAGATCATCACGGCTACATGCGGATGGTAGGGCTCGAGCGGCCTCGCGAAGGCGTTCTGAAACAGGCCTGCGTCGAGGAACGACTCGTTATCGGAGCCGCCGCGGGCGCCATACCGCGCATGCGAGGGCCAGGTCTTCACCGTGATCGCCTCGGGGACCTTGAAGCCGAACAGGAAGTCTGGAGGCAATCCAGTGAACAGGCGCTGCCAGTAGTCCGGGGAGGGGAACTGATAGAAGGAGAAATCGCCGCAGACGGCGGGGAAGGTCTCGGCGTATTCGGCGAGACATTCGGTTTCGAACTTCTTCCGCGAGAAGCGGCCCCGCGTTTCGTAGCGCCGGCGCGTGTAGATGCTGTCCAGCCAGCCTTCGTACTTCCACGAACTCGTGCCGAAGTAGACGCCGCGCGCCGCCAGCGAGCGGAGGCGTGGGCCGAGCGCCGCTTTCATTGGCAAGGGTTGGTCGAACAGCGGAAGAGTCATGAGTTGACACCCTCTCCAGGAGTGTAAATACTTACATTATGGACCTGACACCGCGCCAGAGCGAAGTCCTCGAGTTCATCCTCGCATTCCGGCGCGAGCACGGGTGCTCGCCGTCGATTCCGGAGATGCAGAGGCAATTCGGCATCCGCAGCCCGAACGGCGTGGCGGGCCACCTGAAGGCGTTGGAGACCAAAGGTTACATCCGGCGCTCCTCGCGTGGATCGAGGGTTGTCGACGTGCCGGGACGGCAGGCGCCGGAAGCCGAACACCTGCATGAGCTTCCACTGTACGGCTCGATCCCGGCCGGTCCGCCGCAGGCGGTGCCTGCCGCCGAGGGCGAGACCGCCGGCTTGCTGGACGAGCAGACGCTCGGATTCAAGCCCAAGCCGGGCTGTTTTGTCCTGAAGGTCCGCGGCGAGTCGATGCGAGACGCGGGGATCCTGAACGGCGACCTGGTCGTGATCGAGCCGACGCCATCTCCCCGGGCGAACCAGATTGTGGCGGCGCTCATCGATGGGGAGAGCACTCTCAAGCGGCTTGTGCGCGTCAAGGGCCGCTGGTATCTGAAGGCGGAAAATCCGGCGTTTCCCGAGTTGCACCCGCGCGAGGATCTGGTGATTCAGGGCGTCGTGCGGACGGTCATCCGGCGGCTGGATTAGA
>JACADU010000053.1 GCA_013388415.1 Bryobacteraceae bacterium | reverse complement strand
GAAACAGCCTCTAGAACTGCGTGCGGCTCTGCCAGCGGTCCCGAGCCACGACCTTGAGCGAGTGGCCTGGCCCATGTGGGGCAGTCAGTCTGCTGACATTTCTTTAGCTGAGCGAGTACTTGTCTGTCTTCGCGTCGTAAAGAATCTTCTTGTTCTGCCTGTAACTGACGACCGAGAGGAACCCCGCCAGCGCCGCCTCATAGCCTGCCTGAATCGGCGCGATTGGCCGCTCCACGCCGAGAATCGAGTTGAGGAAGTTGCGAATGTGCGCCTCGACCGCGAGATGGTCGTTGTTCGGAATGGTCACCGACATTTCCTTGCGGGCCTTCACGTGCTCCGGCACGCCGTTGTAGCTCTCCGGGTAGAAGCTCAGCGTCTGCCGGCCGATGACCTCAATCGTCCCTTCATTGCCGCAGAACTGTTCGCCGTACTTGAAGCGGTCGTTGCCTAGATAGCAGGAGTAGTTCACGTGGAACTTGTCGGCGTAGTCGAGCAGCACGCTCCAGGTGTCAGGCACTTCGCGGTCGTCGTTCTCCACCCAGCGGTTCACGCCGCCTGTGGCGACCACACTCACGGGGAAGTGGCGGTCCATGACGTAGGCGACGATGTCGGTCTGGTGCACCATCAGGTCCGTGGCGATGCCGCTCGAGTAATCCCAATAGAGCCGCCATTGGAAATAGCGCTGTTTGTCGAAGTTCTTCGCCGGGGCGGGGCCGAGGAACCGCTTCCAATCGGTGTTCTGCTCGGTTGCATCGGCGGGGATGGTGTAGCGCCACGCGGCGGCGCCGTTGGGCAGGGCGTTGCGGTACCAGAAGGCGCGCACATAATGGCAGTCGCCGATCAGCCCCTGCTGGATCATCGTTCGCGCCATCTGGTACAGGCTGTTGGAGCGGTTCTGCGTGCCGACTTGCACGACGCTCTTGCTCTTCGGAGCCACGCGCATGATCTCCTGGGCCTCTTCCACCGTATGGGCGAGCGGCTTCTCCACATAGACGTGCTTGCCCGCGGCCAGCGCGTCCAGAAGCATCCGGTGGTGGAGATGCTCGGGCGTCGCGATGATGACCGCGTCCAGTGTCTTCTCGGCAAGCAAATCCTTGTAGTCGACGAAGGTCTTGGGCGTGTTCTTGCCCAGGGTCGCGACTACGTCCTTGCCCTGCGCCAGGTTCCCTGAAAAGGTGTCGCACACCGCGTCCACCTGAATCCGTTTGGCCACGCCGGCGTAGGCCCGCTGAGTGAGGTAGCGGCCTCGGCCTCCTGTGCCGATCACGCCGATATGAATGCGATCGTTCGCGCCTAAAACCGATGACGAAGGCAATAGAGTGGCGGCGGCGGCTGCCTTGGCTGCGAAGCTGCGCCGCGAGAGTTCCTGGCTCATCGATGATCTCCTTCCGCGCAAGAAACAGCGGTTGATGATTCCCAACGGACCAGCATATCGCGAAAACGGTGTCAGTCACCCGCGAGAGGGGAAGCCTCCAAGGTGCTCAGGAATTGTCAAGAAACGACGATGCCGCCCCCATTGACGGCCGATGCTCTCTCACCCGTTCTGAGCCGCGACCGGAAGGGAGTGGTCTGGCCCATGCGGAGGGGTTGTTTGCCGGCGTTCCTGTAGCCGGGCTGTCTTCAACTGTTCGCGGCGCCGACGCCATCCTCGCCGGCCGCCGCGCCCTCAGCGCCCTGCGCCTTTGACGTCTTCCTCCCGGAAGCTCGCCAGCCGGATCGCCTTCCGGTTGTCGCTCGTGAACACCACGTAAATCGTCCCGCCGGCTGCCTGCGCCGCGCTCGGGTAGGCGAAGCTGTCCTTGCCCGCCGCCAGCGTCAGACGGCGCGGAAACTTCTTGCCGCCGTCCGTGGAGAGCGCCGCGACAAGCGGCGTTCGTTCGCTCATCGAGTCGTTGTACACGAGCAGCAGCGCGCCAGATGCCAGCTTGATCAGATCCACCGCCGAGTTCGGGTTGGGGAATTCGCTGTCCACTCCCTCGCTCCAGCTCCTGCCGCCATCCCGCGACTCCGACCGCACGATGTAGCCGCGCTCGCCCGGACCATAACCCCCGCCCCGCCGGCAGAACGCGATCAAGCGCCCCGGCGACACTTCCACCGGCGCGGGCTGCAAATTCCCGTTCTTCGAACGAATCCGTCCTCCCCGCGTCCATTCGCCCGTCTTCGGATTCCGCAGCAGAAAGACTGAAGCAGTATCCGGCGGCACCCGCTCGCGGCCGGTCCCCGTCTCCTGATACAGCGGAAGCAGCCACTCGCCGCTCGAAAGCACGATCGGTTTGCCGCGCACCATCCAGCCCTCGTCCAGCACGAGCATCGTCGAATCCGACCACGTCTCGCCACGGTCGCCCGACAGCTTGACCGCCACTCGGGAGCTGCCCCATGTCTCGCCGAAGCGGACGACGTAAAAGAGCCAGAGCGTGCCATCGGGCGCCTGCCAGGCGACGCCGTTGCCCAGCGAGCGCAACGGGTCCTGCGCCACCTTCTTCGGCGCCGACCATGCCCCGCCCCCTTCCGTCCGGCGGGAAGCCCAAATCGCCGTCGAATTGGCATATTCCCCTTCCCCGCCATACCAGACGAGGTACAAATCGCCGTTGTCCAAGACGCAGATCGACGCAGGGTGCTTGTACGGTCCCGTCGGCGTCTCGGGTCCGAACAGGCGCTCGACGCGCAGCTCAGCGGCGGCTGTCAGGCCCAACAGAATCAAAAGATGTCGCACTGCGATAGCATACCGCCGGCGGCTCACACGATAGGCGCCGCCTCTGGCGGTCTGACGGCTCTCATCATTCCGCCAACAGCGCATCCAGCGCCTCCCGCAGCCGCGCATCGGCCATGTGGCCGAGCTTCTTCATCCGGAGCTGCCCGCGTTTGTCCAGCAAGACAATGGTCGGCGTCCCCTCGACGCCCCAAGCCTCCATCGTCCTCGGCGTCCAGCCTTCGCCCTCCATGTCCAGACCTACCGGGAGCGTGTACCCGCCGGCTTGGAGGAACTCCTCGATTCCCTCGGCCGCTCCGCCCACGAACGCGCTGTGCACGCCGGCAATCTGAATCCCGCGTCCAGCATACTCGCGATACATCTGCTCGGCTTGCGGCAGAGCCAGCCGCATGCACCCGTCGCAGCGCATGTGAAAAAACAGGATCATCGCCGCCGAGCCGCGAATCCCGCTCCAATCAACCGGACGATTCAGCCAGCGTTCGATCTTCCACTCCGGCAGGATTGCCCAACGCGCCATTGGTTCGATTCTAAGGAAAGCTAGAATGGCGGGTGATGCTCTTTCAGTCGACCTGTCTGCTGCTCGCGGCGCTGGGAACAGCCGCGGCACAGCCGCCGGCACGCCTGCCGGCGCCCTATCACACGCCTTCAGCCTCCAACGCCCCGACGGTGATCAAGCGTCCCGGCGGCGCTCAACTGACACTCCCGGCTGGCTTCACCATCGAGGAATTCGCCTCCGGCTTCGAAAAGCCCCGCTATATGATTCAAGGGCCCTCCGGCGAAATCCTGCTCTCCGACAGCGTGAAGAACGGACGGGTCTACCGCCTCGCCGGCGGCGCAAGGAAGGAACTGCTCTCCGGCCTCGACCGTCCCTACGGCCTCGCCCTCTGGAAGGACTACCTCTACGTCGCGGAAGCGACCTCGGTCAAGCGCTACAAGTACGATTCCAAGGCGCAAACGATCGGCGCCGGCGAGGAGATCATCCCCCTCAAGGACGCCTCCGACGGTCATTGGACCCGCACAATCCTGTTCGACCCAAAGGGCGAGAAGCTGTATCTCAGCGTCGGATCGCATCATAACGTCACCCCCGGCGGCGCCGAATACCGCGCTGCGATCCTCCGCTTCAATCCTGATGGTTCCGGCCGCGAAGCCGTCGCCACCGGAGTCCGCAACGCCATCGGCATGGACTGGGCGCCCGGCACGAAGACACTCTGGGCCGCCGTGCAGGAACGCGATGGCCTCGGCGACGACCTCGTCCCCGATTTCTTTACTGCGATCAAGGAAGGCGGATTCTACGGCTGGCCCTACGCCTACATCGGCCCCAACGAAGAGCCCCGCAACAAAGGCCAGCGCCCCGACCTCGTCGCCAAAACCATCGTTCCCGACGTGCTCCTGCCTTCGCACGTCGCCGTCATGGATTCGCGCTTCTACTCCGCCACGGCGTTCCCCGCGAAGTATCGCGGCGGCGCCTTCCTCGCCTACCGCGGTTCGTCCAATCGCGCCGACCGGGTCGGCTATTCAGTCGTCTTTGTGCCGTTCAAGAACGGCAAGCCCTCCGGACCTGTGGAGAACTTCCTGACCGGTTTTATGACCGATCCGAAAAGCAAGGACGTCTGGGGGCGGCCCGTCGGTCTGCTCGTGATGAACGACGGTAGTATGCTTCTATCCGAGGACGGAGGAAACAAGGTATGGCGCATCTCCTACAAGAACTGACGCTGCTCACAGCCGCCTCCGCATTCGCCGCGGCGCAGGTCCCGGCCCCGAAGCTCCCCGAGCCTTATCACACCAAGTCCGCCTCCAACGCGCCCGTTGTCGTCAAAAGGCCCGACGGCGCTCAATTGAAGCTTCCCGCCGGTTTCTCCATCGAGGAGTTCGCTTCGGGTTTCGAACGCCCGCGTTACATGATCTACGGACCTTCGGGCGAGATTCTCCTCAGCGACAGCGCGCGCCGCGGCAGGGTTTATTCACTGGTGGACGCCAACCGGAACAACCGCATCGAAGAAGGTGAGAAAAAGGAGCTCATCGCCAACCTCGACCGCCCCTTCGGCCTTGCGATCTGGAAGGATTATCTCTACATCGCCGAAGCCACGTCCGTGAAGCGCTACAAGTATGATTCGAAGACGCAGTCGCTCGCTGCGGGCGAAGAGATCATCCCTCTCGCCGGCCACGGCGACGGCCACTGGACTCGAACGCTTCTATTCGATCCCAAAGGTGAAAAGCTCTACCTCAGCGTCGGCTCGCGTTCCAACGTAAGCCCCGGCGAGAATGAAATCCGCGCCTCCATCACCCGCTACAATCCCGACGGAACCGGCCGCGAGTTCGTCGCCACCGGCACGCGCAACCCCATCGGCATGGCTTGGTATCCGGGCACAACCACCCTCTGGGCCGCTGTTCAGGAGCGCGACGGCCTCGGAGACGATCTTGTCCCCGACTACTTCACCTCGATCAGGGAGGGCGGCTTCTACGGCTGGCCCTATTCCTACATCGGCCCCCACGAGGAACCGCGCAACAAGGGCCTCAGACCGGACCTCGTCGCCAAGACCATCGTCCCTGACGTCGTTCTCCAGGCTCACGTCGCGGTTCTCGATTCCCGTTTTTACACCGGCAAGAGCTTTCCTGCGCGGTACCGCGGCGGCGCCTTCCTCGCGCTCCACGGCTCATGGAATCGCTCCGAGCGCGTCGGGTACTCGGTTGTCTTCATCCCCTTCGCCAACGGCAAGCCCGCCGGACCGGTGGAGGATTTCCTCACCGGCTTCATGACCGATCCTAAAAGCAAGGAAGTCTGGGGACGGCCCGTCGGTCTGCTCGTGATGAACGACGGCAGTCTCCTGCTCTCCGACGACGGAGGCAACAAGTTGTGGAGAATCGCATACAAAAACTGATCGCAATCATCCTTGGCGCGGGCGTGGCGGCTTCTTTTGCCGCCGCTCCGCCGCGCCCTTTCTCGCACAAATATCACCTCACGCAGGTTTCGGCCTGCGAAAACTGCCACACGGAGGCCGTCAATTCCACCAAGGCCTCCGATAATCTTCTGCCGGCCAAGGAAGCCTGTGTGATGTGCCACGACGAAGTCCACATCATGGAGCCTCGCCCCGCTTCCGGCGTCCAGAAGTTCAACCACGCCCACCACGTCAAGATGGGCTCGGCCGCGCCGCTCATCGCCGGCGCGGTCAAAAGCGGGCAGTATCTTGGGCTGGAAGCGCCATCCCCGGAGGTTCTGGCCAACGCCAAGGACGCCTGTTCGGGCTGCCACTACGGAATCCTCGCCAGCGAAAACGTCCCGCACGACAAGCCTGTCAAAGCGCATTTCCCGCAGATGGCCGATTGCCTCACCTGTCACAGCAAGATTCAGCCTCCAGAAAGCTGCAAGCAGTGCCACGAGGAGTCGACGCCCAACTTCCGCCCCACCTCGCACACCGCCGACTTCGGCGACACTCATTCGCAGAAAACGCTGGCAAAGACCGGCTGTTTCACCTGCCACGGCCGCAAGTTCACGTGCAAGGGCTGCCATTAGGTCTCCTGCTGCTCGCCGCTGCATCGGCGCAAGCCGGCGAGATCCGTGGCGCCGCCCTCTCCGGCTCGACCCTCTACACCTGGGGTGGCGAACTCGCCGCCTGGCAATTGCCTGCGCTTCAGCGGCAGGTCCTCGCCCGGGCACGCAACTTCGGCGCCGGAGGGTGCGCCGCCGATGGCGGGCTGGTGCTTCAGGAGGATGATCGAGCCATTCTCTTCCATCCCCGGACCCTGCGGGAGCGCGTCTTCGAAACCGGGACTCGATTCGCCTCCTGCCTGCCCTTCGAGATTGACCGGCGCAAAGGCATCCTGCTCACCCACTTAGACGCCCAGTTGCGCTTCTACATCTTGCCGGGATTCGAGGTGAAGGAACTGTACTCCATTTATACAGCCTCGCGGCAGGGCGGATTGCTCGCCAGCGACGTCGACAACGACGGTCTCCAGGACGTCTTCTTCGGCAATTATTGGGTAAAGAATCCCGGGCGGCTCGATGTCGCGTGGCGCCTGTTTGCCGTCAACCTCTGGCACGACACGCCGGACGCCGCGCTCGCTGCGCTCGCCTTGTCCGGAGAGAATCTGCTCTGGGCGGAGTCGAGCGCAAAGAACGCCCGGATCGCCCTGTTCCTCAAACCAACAGACCCCAGGCAGCTTTGGATCGAGCGGAGATTACCCTCCCTGCCCTATCCCACGGCGTTCCTCGTGAATGAATCCGGGATCTTCATCGGTCATGCCGAGGGCGTCCACCTCTTGAGCCATGCGGGAACGGTAAGAAAGCGTCTGGACACCACGCCCTCGGTCGCGCTTGTCGAACGCCAGGGTGTCGTCTATGCCGTCTCGCCGAAGGGCGTTCGCGCCGTTTACCGCCGCAGATAGGCGTCGTCGCCCCGGATCCAGTCTTCACGGCGTGGCGCGAAGATATCCAGAGCCTCCGTGTCCTCCAAAGCGTGCACTTCGTGAGGCTGTTGCGAAGGGAGCACCAGCACGCCTCCCGCCGGCACCGTGACGTCGCCGTCCGGCAGCCTGAACAGCAGCGCGCCCGAAACCACCTGAGTCACTTGCTCGTTCTCGTGTGCGTGCCGCGGGACCACCGCCCCCTTACCCAGCTTGAGCCTGGCGATGGTCATCCGTTCAGTGTGCAGCACCTGGCGGGTCATCAGCGGGTTCAGCGCTTCGACGGGTATTGAGTTCCAGAATGTGAGTGCCATGTGGGGAGTAGGCTATCATGGCTGTTTGACGAAGGACTTTGACCGCAAATGAAGGGCGTTGTTCTGGCGGGAGGAAAAGGCACGCGCCTTTCTCCCTTGACGCGGATCACCAATAAGCATCTGCTTCCGGTCTTCGACAAGCCGATGATTTATTACCCCATTCAGACTCTGGTGGATGCAGGCATTCAGGAAATCCTCGTCGTCACCGGCGGGAACCACGCGGGCGACTTCCTGCAGCTTCTTTCTAACGGCAAGGAGTTCGGTCTCAAGCACCTGGACTATACCTATCAGGAGGGCGAGGGCGGCATCGCGGATGCCCTCAAACTGGCGGAGCACTTCGCCGACGGCGACAAGCTCTGCGTCATTCTCGGCGACAACCTTGTGGAGAAGTCCATCCGGGGCGCCGTGGAGGACTTCCGAAAGCAGGAACGGGGAGCGAAGATCCTGCTGAAGGAAGTCCATGATGCCGAGCGTTTCGGAGTCGCCGAAATCGCGGGTGACCGCATCGTCGGCATCGAGGAGAAGCCGGCGAAGCCCAAATCCAACTATGCCGTGACCGGTTTCTATATGTACGACGACACGGTCTTCGAGAAAATCCGCACGCTGAAGCCGTCGGGCAGGGGCGAGCTGGAAATCACCGACGTGAACAACGCCTACATCCAGGAAGGCACGCTCACGTTCGGGTTCCTGGAAGGCTGGTGGACCGATGCAGGCACCTTCGAGAGCCTGCTTCGGGCCTCGAATCTGGTCGCCGAGAGCCGGAGGGCGAGAGCTTGACAGAGGTGCGCATCCCGGCGGTTGAGCGCGGCATCGGCGCCGTCATCTCGGCGCCGGATTCCAAGCACCTGATCGCGGGCGTCAGAGTTCTGCCGGTCAGTCTGTGGGCCGACGACCGCGGCTATTTCCTGGAGATCTCACGGATGGGCAAGGCCCTTTTGGAGGGCTTCGACCCGGCGACGACACAGGTCAGCGCCGCGCTGACCTACCCTGGCGCCATCAAGGCGTTCCACTTTCACCGCCATCAGACCGATGTCTGGTGTGTGACCCAAGGGATGTTCCAGGTGGCTCTGGTGGACCTGCGGCCGGACTCGCCGACCTTCGGCCTCAAGAACACGCTCTACATCGGCACTCTTCGTCCCTGGCAGGTCCTGATCCCGCCGGGTGTCGGCCATGGCTACAAGGTGATCGGGACCGAACCGGCGATGCTGGTCTACGTGACCAACCGCTTCTACAACCCTGAAGACGAGGGCCGGATCCCCTATAACGACCCCGGCATCGGCTACGACTGGGAATTGCAGCACAAGTAAGCGAAAGGGCGATCACGCTCTGCCTCTGCCCGCGCGGCCTGCGCCGGCCGGGTGTTAGCTGTCATCTCCCGCCTGCGATGCGGCTACGGCCGCTGGCATGGACCGGTTCCAGTCGAAATGCCGGTGGAGGCGGGGCAGCTCTTCAGCGAGTGAGCGCGATCGCCCTCTGACTGTGATCCACTAACTCAGTTACCTCCTTGGTTGAATGGTCACGTCTGATTGAAAGATCGGCATGCGGGCGAAGAACTTTAGGCGAACCATCGCCATGCTAGACGAGGTCGAGGCGGGCGCTGACGACGGGTTCGCCGAACTCGCGGGTCAGTTTGAAGCCGGCCTTTTCGCAGATGCGTTGCATCGCCATGTTTTCGGCGAGGATATCGGCGGTGATGGCTTTGACCCCTTCAGCGCGTCCGATGGCGATGAGACGCTTGAGCAGCTCTGTGCCGAGTCCGTCTTTCTGGCGGTCGTCGGAGATGACGATGGAGAACTCCGCTTCGCCGGGTCCGAGCAGGTTTTGCAGGCGTCCGACCCCGATGATCTGTTTCTCGCCCTCAGGCGTCGTGCGTTCGACGACGAGAGCCATCTGGCGGGCGTAGTCGATGAAGCAGATGCGGACGAGGCGGTCGTGGGCGGTGCGCTGGGGCAGATTGAGGATCTGCAAATACCGCTGATAGACGGTGCGGTCGGAGAGCGACTCGTGGAAGCGCACCATCATCGGCTCGTCTTCGGGCCGGATGGGGCGGATGAGCACCTCTTCTCCGCACCTGGTCGTGAACAGGCCTTCGTATTGGTATGGGTAAGGCCGGATGGCGGGACGCGGGAGATCCTCGTCCTTGATGCCGGGATCGTGGAGGACGACGCGGGCATCGAGGGCGATGAGCTGCTTGTCTGAGGCGAGCAAGGGATTGATGTCGATTTCCTTGATGGCGGGCTGCTCGACGACAAGCTGGCTGAAACAGACGAGCAGTTGTTCGAGAGCGGAGAGATCGACGGACGCCCTGCCCCGAACGCCCTTGAGGGCGGTGAAGATTCTGGTGCGTTCCATCATTCGCCGGGCGAGGGTGGTATTGAGTGGCGGGAGGGCAAGGGCGCGGTCCTTGAAAACCTCGACGAGCTGGCCGCCCATGCCAAAGAGGATGACCGGACCAAACTGCGGGTCGATCGTAGAGCCGAGAATGACCTCGTAGCCTTCGAGCCTGGCGAAGGGCTGGACGTTGCCGCCGTTGAAGTGTTCCTTGCCGGCGAGGCGGGAGACGGTCTCCACCATCTCCTGCCAGGCCTTCCGGAGATCGGCTTCGTTCTTGAGGTTGAGCTTGACGCCGCCGACGTCGGTTTTGTGGGTGATCGTGTAAGAGTGGAGTTTAAGAACGACGGGGTAGCCGATTTTGGCGGCGGCGGCGGCGGCTTCATCCTCGGTTTCAACCACGATGGAGGGAACGGTGGGGATGCCGTAGGCGGAGAGCACCTGTTTGGATTCGTGCTCGGTCAGGATGGTGCGGCCGGCGGACCTGGCGCTGGTGAGGATGGCCGAGGCTTCGGCGGCGCGCACTTCGGCGCCAGCCGCGCCGTAGCGGGGGGTTTCGTAGAGGGCGCGGAGGTTGGAGGCGTAGCGCCACATGTAGTTGAACATGCGGGCGGCAGTGTCGGGATAGGGGAAGGTGGGAATGCCAGCGTTATTGAGAATATGCTCGCCGGCGGCGACGTCGACGCCGCCCATCCAGGAGGCGATGACGGGCTTGTCGCCGAGTTTGGCGTAGGGCTTGAGCGCCTGGGCGGTCTGCGTGGCGTCGGTCATGGCCTGGGGCGTGAGGATGACGAGAAGGCCGTCGCTGTTCTGGTCTTTCGCCGCGATTTCGAGGGCCTTGGCGTAGCGGGCGGGTTCGGCGTCGCCGATGATGTCGATCGGATTGCCGTGGCTCCACGTGGGAGGCAGGATTTTGTTGAGTTCCGAGATCGTTTCCTGGCTGATTTCGGCCAATTCGCCGCCGCCGAGCAGGAGGGAATCCGCGGCCAGGACGCCGGGGCCTCCGGCGTTGGTCAGAATGGTGAGGCGGGGACCTTTGGGGCGAGGCTGTTTGGCGAGGACTTCAGCCATGTAGAAGAGGTCGGCGATGTTGGTCACGCGGAGAACGCCCGAGCGGCGGAACGCGGCATCGAGGACATCGTCCGAGCCGGTGAGAGAGCCCGTGTGGGAAGCGGCGGCTTTCGAGCCGGCGGCGGTGCGGCCGGCTTTAATGACAATGATGGGCTTGGAATAGGCGACTTCGCGGGCGGCGGAGAGGAAGCTGCGGGCGTCGCCTACGCTTTCCATGTAGATGAGGATGGAGCGGGTCTTCGGATCGTTGCCGAGGTAGTAGATCAGGTCGCCCCAGCCGACATCTGCCATGGAGCCGAGCGACATGAAGGCGCTGAAGCCGACCATTTCACGGAGGCTCCAATCGAGGACGGCAGTGCAGAGCGCGCCGCTCTGGCTGAGGAAGCCGACGTTTCCAGTCTTGGCCATGCCGGCAGCGAAGGTGGCGTTGACGCCGGTGGGCGGGATCATGATGCCGAGGCAGTTGGGGCCGATGATCCGCATCCCATGCTTGCGCGCATTCGCGAGAAGCTGGCGCTCGAGTTCCTGCCCTTCTTCTCCCGCCTCTTTGAATCCGGCGGAGATGACGACAGCCGCTTTGCAGCCAACCTCGCCGCATTCGTCGATGAGGCCGGGGATCAGCTTGGCATTGGTCACGACGACGGCGAGATCGACCTCGGCGGGGATGTCTTTCACGCTGGGGTAGGCCTTGATCCCCAGCACGCTCGGGCGCTTGGGATTCACAGGGAAGACGGCGCCGCCGAACGGCGAGCTCATCAGGTTCCACAGGGTTGTCCGGCCGACAGTGCCGGGAGCCTCAGTTGCGCCGAGAACGGCAATGTTCTTCGGCGTGAAGAAGGGATCAAGAGGGTGGGGGCGCTGGCCGAAAATATCGTGCGCCTCGGATAATGGCTTGCCGGGTTTCATTTCAGTTTTTCCGATCTAAAATGCCGCGTTGAACGACTCCAACCTATCGTTTTGCGGGGGTGAAGCGCAAGCGGCCACTGTGGGCGTGTAAGCAATCTGGCGCCGCATGCCGGACCCGAAGGGAACGGGCGACAACGCCGCGCGGAGGGATGCTGATGGAATGCCAATGGCGGCGCTCAGTTCATTGAGCTGTGGGACGGGCCCCCCTCGCGCATTCCACCCCGCGCGCGTCTTGTCCCCGGAACGCTTTCAACGCGACAGATGCTTCGCGGAACTTGCTTCGGCTTCCGCGCGGCACAATCCTGAACACAGCCTCCCCCTCCCGGTGCGGAAGTCAGCCAGCGAGGGCCGGCGGTGGTGGGGCGCAATTGGACTCTTTTCGGCAGCGGCAACGGCGACGCTGCTGGAGAGCTTCCTCGCGAACTCTCAGCGCGCTTGACGGGCCCGGGCGTTTGCTCTCGTGCGGAGAATCACTAAGCCCCAGATCGCAGCACCGGCGAGCGCGAAGGACCCCGGTTCAGGGATCTCCGCCGGCGGCGAACTGAGCACGCCTTCATAGCTGGCCGCCCCCGGGCCCACTTGGGTGAGGTTGACCAGCACGCTGGCCGGCGTCGGGTCGAACCCGGCTGAAGCGATCGGCCCACCGATCTCAGGAGTGAATATCCCGCTATAGAGCACACGCAACACGGAAGGGGTCTGGACCAGGATCAACCCCGAGGTCGCACTGAACTCGCCGAAACCGGCATAGTTGACGCTGAACGAGGCCATGTTGGCCGTGAATATTGCCCCACCCACGCCAATCGAGCCGGTCGGCAGCAAGATGTAGTCGCCTGTTTGGGCGGTCGGAAACACGGCCGAAACGGGAGTGAAGATCGTGCTGTCGGACATATCAGTACCATTGATGGCAGCACCTGTCGGGGACAGCCCAAAGGATCCAACCAACGGTGCCGCAGCGAGTGGCGCGGCGACAAGCAGAGCCAATATAACGCACAGCCTCGATTGGGCCTTGAACATTGCACATCCTCCTTCGACGGACCAAGAGTGGGCTGCTGAGTACTAGAACAGCGGAACCAGTATAAACGAATTTTTTCTGGCCGGGTAGATCTATTGGTACTTGTCATCTGTTAAGAAATAGCAGTTCCATTCTCGAATGGTCTTGATTATTCTGGTGGAGATGGAAGACCTTGCTGGAGTCAAGCAGCGCTTCGCTGCGGTCAGACATCTGCTGGACGAGCGCTCCCGGCGGCTGGTGGTGGCCGCCGAGAGCGTCTGCATGGGCCGGGGCGGCATCTCGGCCGTGTCGAGGGCGACCGGGGTTTCACGAGGTGTCATTCGGAAGGGCATCAAGGAATTGAAGCCCCCCCCGCAAGCGGCGCCGGGCCGCGTGCGACGCCCGGGCGGCGGACGCAAGCGCATCGCCGAACGAGATCCCTCCGTGGTGAGTGCTTTGGAGAAACTACTCGAGCCGGCGGCACGCGGTGGCCCTGAGTCTCCGTTGCGCTGGACATGCAAGAGCGTGCGGAAACTGGCCGAGGAACTGGGCAAGCAGGGGCACTCGATCAGCTATCCGGTGGTGGCGGAGTTGTTGCATGAGCTGGGCTACAGCTTGCAGGCGCACCAGAAGACCCGGGAGGGCGGCAGCCACCTGGACCGCAACGCTCAGTTTGAGCACATCAATTGGATGGCCAATCGATACCTCGCTGACAAGCAGCCGGTGATTGCGCTCGGCATGAAGAGGAAGGAACTGGTGGGGGTCTGCACGAATGGCGGCCAGCAACTGCTTCCGGAGGGGCATCCGCAGCAGATGCGGGTGCACGACTTTGTGATCCCGGCACTGGGCCGCGCCAATCCGGACGGGATTTATGACTTGGCCCACAATACAGGCTGGGTGAGCGCCGGCGTCGATGACGACACAGCGGCTTTCGCCGTCGAGAGCATCCGCCGCTGGTGGCAATCGATGGGTCAGCCCGTTCATCCGAAGGCCAAACGCCTGCTCGTCGCCGCTGAGTGCGGCGGCGGCGACGGCGCCAGAGTTCGACTCTGGAAGATGGAGTTGCAGAAGCTCGCCGGCGAGACTGGGTTGACCATTGCCGTCTGTCACCTCCCCCCCGGAACCAGCAAGTGGAACAGGGTCGAACACCGTCTGTTCAGTTTCATCACCCAGAACTGGCGCGGCAAACCGCTGGTCAGCTTCAATGTCGTCGTCAGCCTCATCGCCGCGGCGACGACCGCAGACGGTCTGAAGGTCCATGCCGCGTTGGACGCCAACGCATCCCCGCCCGTCCTCAAGTTCGCAGACGAGAACCTCGCGCAAGTCCACCTCCGGCGCGGCGATTTCCACGCCGAATGGAACTACGAGATTCGACCGGCATCCCTCCAATGGTGATCACCTTATTTCCTAACATTTGGTCTCTTTCTCAAGGCATGTACTACCCCGGGGCTGGATTGCCATCGCGTTCATCCGCTCTTGCACCAAGCTGATGACGCCTTCCATGTCACGGAACACGCGCCGGTTCATCTCCGCCAGCGAAGGCGCAAGCTGAAAGGCAAAAACCGGGACTGGGAAGGAGGCAAGCATACAATGGAGAGTATGGCTGATGTCGCGGCCCCTCTGGCCACCGCCAACCAGATTGCAAAATACGAGGCTGTCATCGGGCTCGAGGTCCACGTCCAGCTCGGGACGAAGACCAAGATCTTCTGCGCGTGCCCGAACCAGTTCGGCGACGCCCCCAACACAAACGTCTGCCCTGTCTGCCTCGGAATGCCCGGCGCGTTGCCCGTCCTCAACCGCCAGGCCGTCGAGTACGCCATCCAGGCTGCGCTGGCCCTGAATTGTGAAGTCCGGCGGAAATCGGTCTTCGCCCGCAAGAACTACTTCTACCCTGACCTTCCCAAGGGCTACCAGATCTCCCAATATGACCAGCCGCTCGCCGAACACGGCTGGGTGGAAGTCGAGGTCGAAGGGCAGCCGCCCAAGCGCATCGGCATCACCCGCATCCACATGGAGGATGACGCCGGCAAGAACATCCACGAGGGCTTCAAGGACTCCGACCGGTACTCCTACGTCGATCTCAACCGCACCGGCTCGCCGCTGGTCGAAATCGTCAGCGAACCCGAGATGCGCTCCAGCGACGAAGCCTTCGCCTACCTCAGCGAGCTGAAACTCGCCCTCCAGTTCGCCGGGGTCTCGTCCTGCGACATGGAAAAAGGTCACCTCCGCTGCGACGCCAACGTCAGCGTCCGCCCGCGCGGGCAGGCCGAATTCGGCACCAAGGTCGAAATCAAGAACCTCAACTCCTTCCGCTTCCTCAAGCAGGCCATCGACTTCGAAATCAGCCGCCAGGTGGGCGTCGCCGAATCGGGCGGCAAGATCGTTCAGGAAACCCGTCTCTACGACCCCGTCCTCGGCGAAACCCTCGGCATGCGCAGCAAGGAAGAGGCGCACGACTACCGCTACTTCCCCGAACCCGATCTCGTCCCCCTCCTCATCAGTGACGAGTGGCTTGCGCGCGTGAAATCCGCCATGCCTGAGATGCCCGCCTTGCGGCGCAAGCGCTTCGCCGCCGACTACGGCCTCCGCCCTTACGACGCCGCTGTCCTCACCGGCAGCCGCGCCCTCGCCGACTTCTACGACGAGGCCGCAAAGACCTCTGGCGATCCCAGGCTCACCGCTAACTGGACCATCGGCGACCTTCAGGGACTGCTCAAAGGCGCCGGCAAGGAAATCGAGGACTCTCCGGTCAGCGCGGCGCGGCTCGGCGAGCTCGTCGCCATGGTCGCCAATGGGGAACTCACCGGCAAGCTCGCCAAGGACGTCCTCGCCAAAATGTTCGAAACGGGCGAATCGGCGGTCTCCATTGTCGAGCGCGAAGGGCTCAAGGCGATCAGCGACACCGGCGTGTTGGAGAAGATCGCCGCTCAGGTCGTCGAGGCCAACCCGAAACAGGCCGAACAGTATCGCTCCGGCAAAACCAGCGTGATTCAGTTCTTTGTCGGACAAGTGATGAAAGCGACGCGCGGCCAGGCAAATCCCGCCGCCGCAACCGAGGCGCTGAAAAAGCTCCTGGGGTGAGCCAATGCCGGCCTTACCTGAGATCCGCTGGCAGTTCGGGCCCGCCGACATCCAACTCGGCGGCCAGGCGACACTCCGCCTGCCGCAGGGCTACCTCTGGTCAGACCCCGGCGAGACAAAGCGGTTTCTGGAGGCAAGCGGCAATCCGCCTTCCGGCCAGGAAGTGGCCATCATCGGCCCCTTGGACCTCGCCTGGTTCGCCGTCTTCTCATTCGACGGATACGAGACCATGGGCTTCCTGAAAGGATCAACTCCGGACGTCGAGGCGATCACCCAGGCCCTTCGCCGCGGCAACGAGGAAGCCAACAATGAAAGGGCCAGGCAGGGGCAGACAACGCTTGATCTGGTCGATTGGGCTCAGCGCCCCCGTTACGACCCGGTCAGCAAGAACCTCGAATGGAGTCTGCACACGGTGGAGAGCGGAGGACGCGAAGTCGCCAACTACTTCACGTTCTATCTCGGCCGCGACGGAGTCATGAGCGTCGAAATGGTGACCAATCCCAAGGATCTGCCGCGCCACCAAGCTGCGCTGAAGAGCTTGCTTCGGGGCTTCAGGTTCCTCCCGGGCAAGTCGCACATGGTGCGCGACGTACCCGGCTGGTGGTGGGCGATTCCGGTGGTCCCGGCGCTGGCGGCGATGACTCTGGTGATCTTCCGCCGCCGGCGCTCCACCGAGCCGCGCCCCAACTGAGCCGCGCGCGTCAGGCAAGCGGCCTTAGCCGCGCGGCTTATACGCCACGCAGTCGATCTCGACCTTCATCTCGGGGTTCGGCAGCATCGTGCCCACCGTCGTCCGCGCGGGCTTCTGCTCGCCGAAGAACTCCTGGTAAACGGAGTTCATAGCGGCGAAGTCGGCCGGATCTTTGAGAAAGACGCGGACCGAGACCACGTCCTCGAGCGAGGCTCCGGCGGCCTCGAGGATGAGCTTGATGTTGGTCAACGTCCGCCGCGTCTCGAGTTCGACCGGCCCGAAGATCATCTTGTCGGTGACCGGGTCCACCGGCCCCTGGCCGGAAACGAAGATGTAGTCGCCGGCCTGAACCGCGGGGCTGTATGGCCCGCGCGGCGTCGGCGCTTCTGTGGGGAAGATGCGGCGGATGTCTGGCATGGCGTCGTCCTAATCTGTCTTCTTGCGGCGCGTCCGGCGGATTGTCTTCTCGCCCGCCGGCTCGGCCTTCTTCCGAATGGTCCGCTTGCGGGTCGTCTTGGGCCGCGGCGGCTCCTCGACAACCGGGATCTCCCCGGTCGCGGTCGGCTGGCCTTTGACGATGGGCTGCTTGAAGTCGTGCTCGGTCAGCAGTTCTTCTTCGCTCTTCTGCTGCTCAGGCAGCGCGGGCGGATAGAACTCGGCGCCGAGCGTGACCGACAGGCCGCCCTCCGGATGCGGCTCCAGGCGCACAACGGTCCGGTCCTGAGCGTAGTTCAAGAACTCGTTGAAGCTCTGGAAACCGTACTTGCTGTAGTCGAATTCGGGGTATTCCTCGACCATCCACGCGGCGAGGTCGTCGGCCCGCTGGCCGGCTTCCTCGAACTCGAGCCGGTGGACCTCCAGAACATCCCGGAGCATCGGCAGAGCCTCGTCGGGCCGCGGCAACGCGCGCTCGGCGTGGGTATGCTTGCGTTCAATGAACCAGCGGCCGCCGCCGCCCTTGACGTAAATGTAGTCGGCCTTCTTGAGCTTGTCGATGAAGTCCGAGAAGCTCCGCGCGCCGTAGGCGCTTTCGTCGAACGCAGAGTCGAGCTGGAGCATCGTGGACTTCAGCAGGCCGAGTTGCGGCTGGACGTTGCGCCGTTCCAGCACCTGGAGCGCCCGCTCGACCAGCGGCATCGAGAGCGCGAGGTCGAGAGCGGGACGCGGAGGCTGTGCGCCGCCCTGCGCGGCGCGCTCGGCGTCGCGAGCTTCTCGCTCACGCCTCCGCTCTTCGCGCTCACGCTGCCGCCGTTCGCGGCGGCTTTCGCGGCTCTCCCGCTCGCGAAACTCGCCCTGGCGGAAATCCGCCGAGCGGACTTCGCCGGGCAGGGATTCGCTGGGGCGTAACTCGCCCGGGTGCCGTTGCGGCGGGCCCGCCGCCATGGCGGCGGGCTGCTCAACGTTCAGCAGCGATTCGAAGCTGATGAACTCGTGGCAGTTCTGCTGAAGAATGGTGGACGTGAAGGCTTTGCCTCCAACGACATAGACGGTCTTGCCGTACTCCTTCAGCTTGTTCACCAGAGGGATGAAGTCGTAATCGCCGCTGACGATGGCGAAGGCGTTCACGTAGTCGTGCGTGAAAGCCATTTCGAGCGCGTCGAGCGCGAGGTTGATGTCGTCGCCATTCTTGTCGCCGCGCGGCGAGGGAATGCGCTGCACCATCTGGACGGCGTTTTCGGCCATCTGACGGGTGGCGCCTTCCTGGCGGCTCCAGTTGGCGTATGCGAACTTGGCGACGAGAGCGCCGCGTTCCTTGAGGGCATCCAGCACCAGCGACACGTCAAAGTCGCGGCGCAGGGTCGATTTCACGCCGATTTCGATGTTGTCGTAGTCGACAAACACGGCGATGTTCAACCGGTCTTGCATGTTGTGAAACAAAATCCTATCAAAATGTCTATGGGTGCGGCTGGAGTCTTCACCGTGCCGTGCGCGCTGCGCGATCCTCGATCGCCCCGCGAAAATAGGCCGCGATCCTTTCAAGGCTCGCTCCGGGCTGAAAGACTTCGCCCACTCCCAGTCGCTTCAGGTTCTCGGCGTCCTCGTCCGGGATGGTCCCGCCCACCACGACGAGAACGTCGTCCATCCCCTCTTTCTTCAACAGCTCCAACACGCGGGGGACAATCGCGTTGTGAGCGCCGGACAGGATGCTGAGCCCGATAGCGTCGACATCCTCATCCATGGCAGCCCGGACAATCATTTCCGGGGTCTGCCTGAGACCGCTGTAAATCACCTCCATCCCAGCGTCACGCAACGCGCGGGCAATCACTTTGGCGCCGCGGTCATGGCCGTCCAGGCCAGGCTTCACGATGAGTACGCGCTTGGACATTGAGCGCAAAGGCTCCGAAGGCGAAAACGTCCGGCTCTTCCTAGTATATGCCCGAAAGCGGCCGAACGCTTTGCCAGGTGTGGCGCGGCGGGGGGCGCCGCCGCCAGACTGGCGGCAGGCGGACGATGATGATACTGTTTAATCTCAATTCGATTCTATGATTCAGCGG
>JACADU010000194.1 GCA_013388415.1 Bryobacteraceae bacterium | reverse complement strand
TAAGGGTCGTTCGAGATGAGCAGGTTGCCGTCCAGGTCGGCGTAGTCGATCAGCGGCGAGAGTTGGGCCGCCCCCGTGATGGCGGCCGAAGAGCTGACCATGCAGCCCATCATCACCTTCAGTCCCAGCGAGCGCGCGATCTGGATCATGCGCCATGCCTCCATCAGCCCCCCGCACTTGTCCACCTTGATGTTGACCCCGTCGAAGTGCGGCGCCAGGCGCGGGATGTCGCGCGGGTGTAGACAGGACTCATCCGCGATGATCGGAATGTGGACCCGTTTGCGGATCCAGTTCATGTCCTCCAGGTTCGCGGCCGGCAATGGCTGTTCAATGAACTCGACGCCTTGCTTCTCGAGCCAGTTGATTTTGGCGACGGCATTCTCTTTGGTCTTGAACCCCTCGTTGGCGTCGGCGCGAATCGGCTTCCTGGTCACGCTGCGGACCGCCTCGATCACCTCTTCGTCGTTCTCCAGCCCCACCTTGACCTTGAGCACCGGGAATGGCTCGGCCTCCCGAACCTTCTGCTTGATGACCTCCGCCTTGTCGATTCCGATGGAAAACGTGGTGAGCGGAGCATCGTTCTTGTCGAGCCCGAAGTAGCGCCAAAGAGGAACGCCGAGGCGCTGAGAAACCCAGTCGAGCAGGGCGATGTCGATGGCGGCTTTGGCCGCCCACTCGCCTTCAATCTTTGTCAGCACCTGCGAGAGGATCTTCGAGAATTGCCATGCATCGGCCCCCTCGAGCCACGGCCGTACGCCTTCTATCGCTTTCTGCGCCGATTGCGCCGATTCCTTGTAGCGGATGATCGGCGCGCCCTCTCCAATTCCCGTAATGCCGTCCCGGCTGTACTCAACGTAGATCGTCTCGCGGAAGTCGCTCGAGCTCATCACCGTCGTCCACGTGTGTTTCAGGTTCAGGCGGCGGATTCTCGTGGTGATCGCGGCGGCTGCGGCCGATGCGCCTCGCTGCAGGGCAAACGCGCCGGGAGCGGCAAGGAGTTGACGTCGGTTCATGGTTTTGTCCATCTGCGGCAGGCGACAAGAAGCCGCGTCCAGGGTTCGTCGTCGAGCCTGCTGACCTGAACTGCGGGCCGGCTGTCCGTGGTCGAGTGAATAAACTCGCCATTCCCAATATAGAAGCCCGTGTGGTTCACTCGCGCGAGCGTGGGGCCGAAGTAGAGCAGGTCGCCGGCCCGCAGTTCCTCGCGGCGGACCTCCAGCATCCCTTCCCATACCGCTTGCTTGCTCGAATCTCGCGGGATGTCGCGCCCGCCCCGCCGGCAAAGCATCTGCGTGAAGCCGGAACAGTCGTAGCCGAACGAGGTCGTGCCGCCCCACGTGTACGGCCGCCCAACAAAACGGCGGGCGAGTTCAATGAGATCGTGAACCGCCAGCACCCGCGTCTCCAAAGCGACATCGCCCCTCTGGATCCATCCCTTGCGGTCATCCGGAAGCCGTACAGCGATCCAGCGCGACTCTTCAGCCACGGGTTGCTCGACGACTTCAAGCCGGGTTTCAAATGGGACGGTGAGCAACGGCCGGTGGCGCGTCACCGAGTTCTCGCGGTAGATGTGCGCAGCCAGCGCCTCCACCGTCGCCACTTCCCCCTGGCTCGGATACTGCTCGCTCTCCCCCAGCACCCGCACGCACCGCGCTTCAACCCATCCCGGGTATTCGTCCGGCGTCTTAACCCGCCAGAACTCTCCCTGCTCCTCGAGGACCTCGACCGTCTGTGCATAGCGCGCTTGGCTCACCACATCAGCCTCACGCGTGGGCTTCGAGTACATGTCGAGCACCGGTTCGAGCGCGACGGCTCGGCGTGTCGTCCGCCCCGCCGCCACCGCCGCCACCGCCGCCAGCAGAATGCCCGCAGTAAGCAAAAGTCTCATCTTTTCCTGGGGATGAGTATATCCGATGCGGCCCGGATGAAAGATGACACCAACGACAAGTGGTGTCATTAAGATAATGACAATAAAAGACTTGTATATGATGTGGATTTGCGTACACCTGCTCTTTGGTGTACACTTGGCTGTGAGGCACTCATGATCATTTCGATGAGGCGGAACGCCACCCGCGAAGACATTGACAGCGTCATTCAACGGATTCAGGATTTCGGATATCAGATCCACACGATCGAGGGCGAAGAGCGCGTCGTAATTGGAGCAATCGGCGTGGGCGACGTCAGCGCCTGCCTCGAGTCGCTCGAAGCGATGACCTGTGTGGAAAAGGCTGTTCGCATTTCGGCGCCCTACAAGTTCGTCAGCAAGGAGTTCAAACCGGGCAAGACGATCATCGAGTGCGGGCAGGGCGTCCAAGTCGGCGGCAGTGAGTTCGTCGTCATGGCTGGTCCATGCTCGGTCGAGAGCGAAAAGCAGATCCTCGAAACGGCTGAATTGGCGGCGCGAGGCGGAGCTACGGTGCTCCGCGGCGGAGCGTTCAAACCCCGGACCTCGCCCTACGATTTCCAGGGTCTCGAAGAACAGGGGCTGAAGCTGCTGGCCAAGGCGCGCGAACACACCGGGCTGGCCATCGTGACCGAAGTCATGAGTGACGCCGATGTGCCGTTGATCGCGGCTTATGCCGACATCATGCAGGTCGGCGCGCGCAACATGCAAAACTTCGCTCTGTTGAAGGCGCTGGGCAAGTGTGGCCGGCCGGTGCTCCTCAAACGCGGCTTGAGCTCGACCATCAAGGAACTGCTGATGTCGGCGGAGTATATCGTGGCGCACGGTAACAACGACGTCATGCTCTGCGAACGCGGCATCCGCACGTTTGAAACGGCGACCCGCAACACCTGTGACATCACCGCCGTGGCAGTCCTCAGAGAGTTGACTCACCTTCCGGTGATCCTCGACCCCAGTCATGCCACGGGCAAGCGCAGCCTGGTTCCACCCCTATGTAAGGCCGGCGCGGCGATTGGGGCAGACGGATTGATCGTCGAAATCCACCCCAATCCAGCCAAAGCCGTCAGCGACGGCGCTCAGTCTCTCGACCCGGCGCAGTGGCTCCAGATGATGGACGATCTCGCGCCCTACGTCCAGCTCTGGAAACTGGAGCGCGAAGCCGCCGCCCGGATGGCTGAAGCCGCGGCAGTCTGACCCGCGCCTGCGATAGCCTCGAAAAGTGAACATACCTAAACCTTGGGCCCTGGCCGCTTCCGCAGCTTCGGCTGCGCTGGCTGCTTTCGGCCTCTGGTGGGTGCTCGAATCAGGCCCCTCGCCGGCGGATCTGGTGGCGGAACTGCCTGAAAAGACGGGAGCCACGCTATTCGTCGATCTCGGCTTGGCCCGCAGAACGGGTGTGCTCGCCTACTTCACGGCGCCGGCGGCAGCGCAGGACCCGGAATATCGCGGATTCGTCGAAGCGACTGGTTTCGACTACTCCCGCGATCTCGACCGCCTCGCCGTGCGCTTCGCCCCCGGCGGTGTCTGGATCGCCGCCTCCGGCAGGTTCGACGGCCGCAAACTCGCCACCTATGCGACTGCCCGGGGCGGCCGTTGCATCCGCGGGCTCTGCACGATGCAGGGCTCCACGCCCGAACGCCAGATCTCGTGGCTCCACCCGCCCGGCAGACTGCTGAGAATGGCCGTCTCCCCGGATCCGATGGCCGCTGCACTGTCCGGTTCCTCGCCTCAGCCGGTCCAGAAACTGCCCTCTTCTCCCTTGTGGCTTCAAGTACCCGGGACCCTTCTTCGCCCCGCCGAGGGGTTGCCTCCGGGCGTGAGCGCCCTGCTTTCCGCCCTCTCGGGCGCCCGCGAAGCGGTTTTTCGCTTGAGCGCGGATAAAGAAAACTTCACAATCCGCCTCGAGGCGCCCTTCGCCGATGCGGCCGCGGCGCAAACCTCGGTCGAAAAACTCTCCTCGGCGACCGAACTGCTCCGCAAGCTGATCGCCCGGGAAAAGCAGCCGCCGGCAGACCGCGGATTGGCCGGCATCCTCGCATCCGGCGAGTTCCGCGCGGAGGGCTCAACCGCAGCCGGAGCCTGGCGCGTCAGACGCGAACTGCTCAAGTCGCTCGCGGGCCAAAGCTAAAGCAGCGATCTGACCGCCTGCTCCAACTCCGCCAGCGTCTTCTCGCCCCTCATCTTGAAACGCACCTTGCCGTTGCGGTCAAGAATCAAGGTGTAGGGCCGGACATTAGGCACCGTGCTGGCTGCCAGCGAGTCCATCACTCCCACCGTGAATTTCAACCGGCTCAGGCCGGAAAACCGCCCGACCGTTTCGGCATCCTCGTCGCTCACGGCGATGATCATGAGACCCTCGCGCTCATATTTGTCGTGCAGCGCGTTCAAGGCGCTGAACTCCGCCCGGCAGGGCTGGCACCACGTCGCCCACAAATTGAGGACCACCACCCGCCCGCGGAAATCGGAGAGCGAGCGCAGGCCGAATTCATCCAGCAACTTGAAGGAGAGGTCCATCGGCGGCGACCAGGGGCTGGCATGTTCCTGAAAGTAAATCATCCCCGAAACGCCCACCACAACGGCCGCCGGAATCAAGCGGCTCAACCATTTGGCGAATCCTGAGATTGGCCGCGGTTCGGGGAGTGCTTCGCCTGAGGGCATATCTGATCTATCGGAAGAAACGCTGCGCCGGCAGCCTCGGGGGATCTACTGAATTCTCGCCTCTAAACGGGCCTGATCGACAAGCTCCTCGAATACGGCCAGCACTTTGCGCCGGAAGTGATAGATTCGCTTGACGTTATCGCGGAAATGCCCGTCGTAGCAAGGGTGGCTGAGCCACTTCTCGAACATTTGTCTGGGAATCTCGATGTCCCGCCGGAGCGATTCCACCGGCTGGCCGCGCAGAAACAGCCCGTAGAACATCGCAGCTTCTCGCTGGATGTCCACCGGGTCAAACTCTTCAAACTGCGGCGTTGGGGGCCGCACCGGTGTCGCTTCCATCCAGATTACCCCAGGCCGGCTCACCGGCTGGAAAATGGCAGTATAGCCGTGGTTCCGTTTGGCGGGCAAGCAGAAAAACGCGATTCCGCCGAGCCCGCTTATGAACAATAGATGACACCAGCCCTCCCCGCGATTCCTCGGGTGTTTTCCCCTAATCTTCCACTCTGGCGCGGCCGATGGATAACTGGGAGAGCATCCATGCGCCGTTCGACGATTCTCGCAGCCGGAGCTACCATCCTGGGGGCGCTCATCTTCTGCCCCGAGGTCAACGCCACCGAGCCCAGCGTCTGGCAGTACCTCTATCCTGGGACCAAGACCATCGTCGGCATCGACTGGCAGCGCGCCAAGGGCTCCCCGACTGGAAAAATGATCGCCCGCCACCTGGCCCAGTCGGGCGATTTCAAATCCGCTGCCCAGGGCACGGAGATCCTTGAACTCATCGACCGGGTCCTGATCTCCACCAGCGGCAGGCCGGTGGCAGACGGGCAGAGGGTGCCTCCAGCCGTCATCGCGATTCAGGGCCGCCTGAGCCGGGAGGTCCTGCTGAAGGTCGCGCCGAAAGGCACGGCGGTTCAGAAGTTCAAAGGCGCAGACCTCTTTGTCCCGTTCAATTCCAAAGCGGACGAACCGCTGGTGGCGCTCATCAACGAGCAATTCGCCGTGATGGGTGACCGCGAGTCGTTGGCGCTTGTCTTGGACGGGCAGGGGTCGGTCGAGCAGGAATTAATGGCCCGCGCATTGCAAATGGCCAGCGAATGCGAAATCTTCGTTGTCTCCAGAGAGTCCTTCGCGGACGCTGCCGGCGCCTCCCCGGAAGGCCCGCAAGGCATGAAGCAACTCCAGGACATCGAGGCGGTCGATTTGGGGATCTCGCTGGCCAAGGGGCTTGGCTTGAAGGGAGCGGTCACCTCCAAAGACCCCGCTTCCGCGCAGTCACTGGCGATGATGGCCCAGCTTTTCACCACCATGGCCGCATCCGATCCCAAGCAGGCCAACTCGGAACTCGGCAAGATCGCGCGAAGCCTGAAGGTCTCCACCGAAGGCAAGACGGTTCATCTTTCACTCGACATCCCTGTGGCTCAACTCGAGCGCGGCGTCGTTCAGATGAAGGCCTCGGCGAAGGAGTTCGGCGCAAAGACTCTGGAGTCGCTCGTGGGCGTGAGCCCGAAGCCAGGGTCCATTCCGGGTTTGCGCCCGGCGGCCTCGCCGCAACTCGCCCAGGCATCGGCCCCGCAGGTCACCGGGCAACCGCCGGTCCGGCCCCAGCAGCCGGCACAGCCCGTCAAGAGAACCATCAAGATCGTCGGCCTCGATTCCGGGGACAAGGAAATCACCTATCAGTCGGCGGGCGTCCAGCGCTAAGGCCAAAACAACGAAGAGGTCCGGGCGCCTGTGAGGGGCGCGCCGGACCTCTGGGGCTTTCTGCCCGGAAAACGGATCAGGCCTGCTTTTTGCCCTGCCGGGCCACAGCTTCCATCGCCGCCTTCACCTTCTCCGGGTCGCCCAGATAGTAGCTCTTGATGGGCTTCAATTGGGCGTCGAGCTCGTATACCAGCGGCATCCCCGTGGGGATGTTCAACTCGAGAATGTCGGCCTCGCTGATGTTATCGAGATACTTCACCAGCGCCCTCAGGCTGTTGCCGTGCGCCCCGATGATCACCCTCTGGCCGCTCTTGATCGCCGGGGCGATGTCCTCGTGCCAGAGCGGCAAAAACCGGGCGACCGTGTCCTTCAGGCACTCGGTGAGTGGAAGATCCTCCTTGGCCACGTTCGCGTACCGCCGGTCCCGTCCGGGAAACCGCTCGTCGTCGGGGGTGAGAGCAGGAGGCGGGACATCGTAGCTGCGGCGCCAGATCTTCACCTGTTCTTCGCCGAACTTGGCCGCGGTTTCGGCCTTGTTCAGCCCTTGCAGCGCGCCGTAGTGGCGTTCGTTCAGCCGCCACGAGCGCTTGACCGGCAGCCACGCTTGGTCCAGTTCGTCAAGCACTACGTTCAGCGTCCGGATCGCCCTCTTCAGAACGGATGTGTAAGCGAGATCGAACTCGTAGCCGGCTTCCCGCAGCGTCTTGCCCGCCTCGACGGCTTCCTGCATCCCTTTCTCGCTGAGATCGACGTCTGTCCATCCGGTGAAGCGATTCTCCTTGTTCCACGTGCTTTCGCCGTGGCGGATGAGCACCAGTTTGTGCATTGGTCGCCGTGCTCCTTACTGTTTGAACGCCTTGCGCCCGGCGTAGCGGGCGGAAGCGCCGAGTTCCTGCTCGATGCGGAGAAGCTGATTGTATTTGGCGAGGCGGTCAGTGCGGCTCGCCGAGCCGGTCTTGATCTGCCCTGCGCCCGTGGCAACCGCAAGGTCGGCGATGAAGCTGTCCTCCGTCTCGCCCGACCGGTGGCTGACCATGGCAGTGTAGTTGGCGCCGAAGGCCATCTGCATGGCTTCGAGTGTTTCGGTCAGAGTGCCAATCTGATTCACCTTGACGAGAATGGAGTTGGCCACGCCGAGTTCGATGCCGCGGGCGAGGATCGACGGATTCGTGACGAAAACATCGTCGCCGACGAGTTGGATCTTCTTCCCAAGCGCGCCGGTCATCTTCTTCCAGCCGTCCCAATCGTTTTCGGCCATGCCGTACTCGATGGAAATGATGGGGTACTTGGAAACCCAGTCCGCCCAGAAGGCGACCATCTGATCGCTGTCTCGCTCGCTCTTGTCGCTCTTCTTGAAGACGTACCTGGCCTTGTCGGAATCGTAGAACTCGCTCGTTGCCGGGTCGAGCGCAAGCGAGATCTGCTCGCCCGGCTTGTAGCCGGCTTTCGTGATGGCCTCAAGGATCACTTCGATCGCCTCTTCGTTCGACTTGAGGTTGGGTGCGAATCCGCCTTCGTCGCCGACTGACGTGGAATAGCCCTTCTTCTTCAGCACGCTCTTGAGGTTGTGGAATACCTCGCTGCCCATGCGGATGGCGTCAGCGAACGATCCGGCGCCGTGCGGAGCGATCATGAACTCCTGGCAGTCGACGCTGTTGTCGGCGTGCGCGCCGCCGTTGATGATGTTCATCATCGGCACCGGCAGGATGTGGGCTTGCACGCCGCCCAGATAGCGATACAGCGGCGTGAGCATCGAGTTGGCCGCGGCCCGGGCGCAAGCCATCGAGACGGCGAGGATCGCGTTGGCGCCGAGACGTCCCTTGTTGGCTGTGCCGTCGAGTTCGATCATCTTGCGGTCGATTTCGGCCTGCGCCATCGCGTCCATCCCCAACAGCGCGGGTTCGATCTCGTTGCGGATGTTCTCCACCGCCTTGAGCACGCCCTTGCCGAGATAACGCCCCTTGTCGCCGTCGCGCAGTTCCACGGCTTCATGCTCGCCGGTGGAGGCGCCTGAGGGCACAGCCGCCCGGCCCATGCTGCCGTCGGACAGAAACAGATCGGCCTCGACGGTCGGATTGCCGCGGGAGTCAAGAATCTCGCGCGCTACGATTTCTACGATTTCGGTCATGAGGATTCCTCGCAGGAGAAGTGGGATTGATTTAGAGAGCCAAACGTCTCAATTTTCGCATACCGGAGCCGCCGGATTCAGGATCGATCGGCGTTCCGCCCGGTTACGGGCCTGGAACCACGGTCACGCCGCCTTCCGTAACGTGATACCCGGCGGCGACGTCTCTTTCCCTGTCAAAACCCACTTCCGAGCCCTCAGGCAGCGTCACGCCGCTGTCGATGATCGCCCTGCGGACCCGGCAGTAGCGGCCGATATTCACACCCTCCAGCAGGATCGAACAGTCGATGTCGGAATAGCTGTTCACGCGGCAGCCCGGACTCAACAGGCTCCGGTTCACCCTCCCGCCGCTGACGATGACGCCCGGGCTGACGATTGAATCCGTCGCCACACCCATGCGCTTGCCTTCCTGCGCGAAGACGAACTTCGCAGGCGGCGCCTGCGGCATCCGCGTGCGCAACGGCCAGCTCTGGTCGTAGAGATTAAAATCCGGCCAGACGCTCACCAGGTCCATGTTGGCTTCATAATAGGCGTCCAGCGTGCCCACGTCGCGCCAGTACCGGACGCCCTTCTCGTTGATTTCGTTGAAATCGTAAGCGACAACCCCGCCGCCGCCCACCAGGCGAGGGATGACGTCGCGCCCAAAGTCGTGCGAAGAGCCGCCGTCCTCCGCGTCGGCCTGCAATGCGGCGATCAGCGCTTTCGTTTCGAACAGGTAGATGCCCATCGAGATGCTGCACATCGCGGGGTCGAAAGTACTGCGAACCGGCGTCCCGTGCAGGGGCTTCTCCTCGAAACCGCGAATGCGATAGGTCTCCGGATCGATCTCCGCGACGCCGAAATGGCCCGCCTGTTCCGGCGCCACCTGAATTGTGGCGATCGTAGCCGAGGCCCGGCAGGCTAGGTGCCAGTCGAGCATTTCCCGGTAGTCCATGCGGTAAATGTGGTCGCCGGCCACGACGAGAACGTGCGAGGGCCGTTCCGCTTCGATGCTCTCGATGTTCTGGTAGACCGCGTCGGCGGTGCCCAGATACCAGTCGGAGTGGATCCGCTTCATCGGCGGGATGACCTCGATGAACTCTCCAAGCTCGCCGGAAAACAGGTCCCACCCTTCCCTCAGATGCCTCGTGAGTTCGAGGGACTTGTACTGCGTCAGGCAGAAGATCCGGCGCAGTCCGGAATTGATGCAGTTCGAAAGCGTGAAATCGATGATTCGGTAAATGCCGCCGAATCGTACCGCCGGCTTTGCCAATCGCTTCGTCAGGGGCGCCAGGCGCTCGCCCGCTCCCCCTGCCAGCAGGATGACCAGGACGTTGCGCATGCATCTACCAGCATAGCCGCCCCCGCAGCCGCCAAACCAAGCACCAGTCGCCCGCCCTCATGCTACAATTCAACAAATCCGGAATGTAGCCGCACTGACACGCGGCAATGCGCCCTTGTCGACGCCCGCCGATTCGCTGGACTCCAATGCAGCAGACACTACAAGGCGCGCCGGCGCTGCCCGGGCCGATGCCTCCGCCTTTCCACCATTACTCGGTCCAGGCCGCCTGGGACGAAATGTTCGCCCCCGACCTCTCCGTGCGCCCTCATTACCAGGCGCTTCTCTCCCGCATTCAGTCGATGTCCGCCGAAGAACTGAGGCGCCGCAAGCAGGCCGCCGACCTCAGCTTTCTTCACCAGGGCATCACTTTCACCGTCTACGGCAGGACCGAGGGAACCGAGCGCATCTTCCCGCACGATCTCTTGCCACGCATCATCACCGCGGCTGAGTGGTCGGCGATCGAGCGCGGACTCGCGCAGCGCATTACCGCGCTCAACGAGTTCCTCAGCGACATCTACCATCACCAGAAGATCTTGAAAGACGGAGTCGTGCCGCGTCAGCTCCTGTACTCCTGCCCGCATTTCAGGCGCGAAATGCGGGGCGTCGATGTCCCGCGCAACGCCTATGTCACGATCGTGGGAACCGACCTCGTCAGGCTCCCTTCGGGCGAGTTCACCGTCCTCGAGGACAACCTCCGCGTTCCAAGCGGCGTCAGCTATATGCTGACCTCCCGGCAGGTGATGAAGCGCGCCTTCCCCGCCCTGATCGCCGAATACGGCGTCCGCCCCATCGACCACTACGCGCGGACCCTCTTCGAAACGCTCCAATCGCTCGCCCCCCGCGAAACAGCCGATCCAACCGTGGTTCTCCTCACCCCGGGCGTTTTCAATTCGGCCTACTTCGAGCACGCTTACCTTGCCCGCCAAATGGGCATCGAGCTTGTCGAAGGCCGCGACCTGCTCGTGCACGACAACAAAGTCTACATGAGAACCACCGCGGGACTGCGGCGGGTCGACGTGATTTACCG
>JACADU010000193.1 GCA_013388415.1 Bryobacteraceae bacterium | reverse complement strand
TGTCCGAGGAGATTCCCATCAGCGTCGAACAGGCTTACGATGCCGGGATTGCGCCAGAAGTTGATGGTGATGAGCTGGAGTCCGGGCACATCCATCCGGTATTTGGCGATGCTGGGGCTCTGAGCATGCCCGATGTGCGTATGCTTGAGCAGATTGCCCTGGATATCCCAGAGCAGGAAACCCTCGTCGGAACCGCAGGCATAGACGCGGGGCGCGGCCTTGGGATCATCGGTGAAGTTTCCGACGACGATCCCGTCGGCGTGGTCCCTGTAGTCTTTGTCGTGAGACCAGATCAATTTGCCTTCGGGACTCCAGAGCGCATAGCCGAGGGCGAACTCTTCGCGGCCGTCGCCGTTGATGTCGAAGGGGTAGGGGAAGTGGCCCGTTTGTCCCGAACCCTGCCACAGCAGCTTCAGATTCTTGTCGTACACCCAGAAGTACTTGTAGCGGTCCTTGAGGATGATCTCCGAGGCGGCTTTCCCGCCGGAGAGGTTGGCGAAGGCGATGGAATCCCCGGCGTTCAGTTCGTAAGGACGCTCCGCAAGACCGGATTCCATCACCGGCGTTGGGACCGAATTGCGCGGCTCGCCGGTCCGTCCTTCCAGAATCTGGAGTTTGAAATCGCGAACCATCACGACTTCGTTCTTGCCGTCGCCGTCGATGTCGTGAATCTGGAAGGGGGTGTCGTTCGTGAGCAGGCCGTTGCGAGGATCGGGACGGCCTTTCTGCCAGATCATCTTCCCGTCCAGCGTGACGGCTGTGAGGCAGGAGATGGCGTCGAAAGCATCGCCCCGCACACGGGGAATGTTTTGCCCAATCAGCATGTCGATCTGTCCGTCGCCGTCGAGGTCGCCGAAGCGGACGTTTCTGCCGGCGCCGTAGCGGGGCGTCGCGAACTTCTTCCAGAGTTTCGGCTTCGGGTTTCCGGCACGGAGTTGCGCGAGTTCAGCTTCGCGTTTGGAGATGTCCGACTTGATCGACGCAATCACCTCATCGGGCGCGGTGACGCGCACCTGCCGGAAGCGGGCGGGGATCGTGGCGGTGAGGCCGATGCGTCCGGCGGTCAGTTCGCTGTCGCTGGCTTCGAGGACGAGTTTTCCGTCAATGAATGCCCGGATGCGCGGCCCGTCGTTTTCCACCCTGAGCGTGTAGTAGCGCAGCGTATCGTATGTGAACGGGGCGGCTCCGAGTTCTTTCCAATGACCGGCGCGGAGCGCGGTGTCGATGGGCAGCCGGCGCCGGAGCACAGCCTGCCTGCCGTCGCGGAGGGCGAAGACGAAGAAGCTGCGGTTGGTGTGATAGCGGAAGACCACGCCGGCGAGATCTTTGAAGCTGAGCGGCTTCACCTGGACTTCGACGGCGTAAGAGCGCCAGGCGGGATCGCCGGTGATGAAGAGCGGCTGAAACCAGCCAGGGCGGTCGTTGGTGGTGACGAGATGCTGCTCGACGTAAGGCATCCCGTCCTCGTCGCTCACCACCCAGGCGTCCTGGTGGACGATCGCGTTTTCCCAAGGCGCGGTTTGAACGCCGCGGTGCGGCAGATAGTGGTATTCCTGAATGGCCGGGTTCAGCAGGCCGACAGGTTCGCTGAGCCAGCCCGGCGGCAAGCGCGAGAAGTCGTCCTTGAAGAGATCGCCCGCCGTGGCGGCCAGGCATGAGAATGCCAGCAGCAAAAACGCCCGCATGGAGAGGATGCTACTCCATTGCGGGGAGGGTCATCTCGAAGACTGCGCCGCCCTCGGCGCGGTTGGCGGCAGTGACCGTGCCGCCGTTGGATTCCACGAGGCTCTTGACGATATGCAATCCGAGCCCGCCGTGCTTGGACTTGGTGGAGACCCGGCTCAAGAAGATCTTGCCCATCAAGGCGGGCGGGATGCCCGGACCGTCGTCGAGCACGGAGACCACGACGTTTCCGTCCTTCACGGCGGATTCGACGGTGATGGTTCCTCCCGCCTCTTTCATCGCCTGGGCCGCATTCAGGAAGAGGTTCATGAAGACGCGCTCCCAGTCGGCGGATGAACCTTGCAGCCGGGCGCCTGATCCGAGCCGCTTTGCCACCCTGATCTTGCGGCCGCCGGGCACGTGGCGAAGGAAATCCTGAAGGAACAGAGAAGCGCGGTCGACGATGTCGTCGAGATCCTGGCCGGTCCGGCTTTGGTCGGCGTAGCAGCCGACGATGCGCTGGCCGCGCTCGACGCTGCGCCTCAGCGCCGCGGCGACGTGGGCCCACTGGGGATCCTCGGAGAGCAGCTCAGCGCCTTCGGAGATGGTTTCGAAGACGTTGTTGAGGTCGTGGACCAGACCCGCCAGGGCCAAATCGGATAGGGGAGCAGAATCCGACACCGCACACCTCTCATTCGGCGACGCTGGCCAGTGTATCCCAGAATTCGGGGAAAGACACGGAGGCCGCTTCGGCCTCGTGAATGACCACCTCATCCCGGGCGGCGAGCGCGGCGACGGCGAAGGCCATGGCGATGCGGTGGTCGCCGTGACTCCGGACTTCGCCTCCTTTGAACGTCTGCTTGCCGGGGATTTGCATGCCATCCGGAGCGGTCTCGACTTGAACTCCGAGCGCCCGCAGGTTGGCGGCAACAGTTTCGATCCGGTCCGTCTCTTTCACGCGAAGCTCCGCCGCATCGCGCACGGTAAGACCCGTCTCGCTGACCGCGCCGAGAACGCAGAGGACCGGAATCTCGTCGATGAGAGCGGCGGCGAGAGCGCCTTCGATGACTCCGCCTTTGAGGGCGCCCCCGCGGACCATCAGATCGCCGGCAGGCTCTCCGTGGCGCATCTTCATTTCGAGGATCTTGATTTCGACCCCCGCTCCGGCGAGAAACTCGATCAGCGAAGCGCGGGTGGGGTTCAAGCCGACTTCGCGGAGGATGAGGTGAGAGCCCGGGCGGATGGCGGCGGCGACCATGAAGAACGCCGCGGAACTGAGGTCTCCGGGAATCGCCAGATCCCTGGCTTCAATCTTCGCGGGGGGCGTAACGGAAACCCAGCCTTTGCCGCGCTCGATTTCGACGCCGAGCTCGCGCAGGGCGACTTCGGTGTGGTCGCGGGTGGCGGCGGGCTCGCGGACCGTGGTCCTGCCTTCGGCCAGGAGGCCGGCGAGCAGAACGCAGCTCTTGACCTGTGCGCTGGCCACGGGCGAGGTATAGTCGATGGCTTTCAAGGGAGAAAGCCCCTCGATGGTGAGAGGCGGGAACTTGCCGTCGCGGGCGGAGAGCTTCGCGCCCATCTGGGCGAGCGGGGTCATGATTCGTTGCATCGGGCGGCGGGAGAGGCTTTCGTCGCCGGCGAGGGTGCTGGTAAATGGGGAACCGGCGAGAAGACCGGAGAGCATGCGGATTGTGGAACCGGAGTTGCCGGCGTCGAGATTGCCGGCAGGGGCCCTGTAGCCGCGCAGCCCGCGGCCTTCGACGGTGACGTCGCGGCCATTCACTTCCACGGGCACGCCGAGCGAACGCAGACAGGCAAGCGTGGAGTGGCAATCGGCTCCGGAAGAATAGTTGGAGAGAATGGAGCGGCCCTCGGCGATCGAAGCCAGCATCGCGTAGCGGTGCGAGATCGACTTGTCTCCAGGAAGCCGGACTGTGCCCTCCAGCCGGCGGCTGGGTTTCAGAACTTGCTGCATGATTCCTTCTCCCGGCTGCCTTTCACTCGATGGGGTAAGGGCCGGCGTTGGTCAGTTTGATATACCGCTCGTTGCCGTCATAGGCTTCCAGGCGGATTCCGGAAGCGCGCGCGGGAAAGGCGGTTTCGAGCATCAAGGTGGCGTCCTCGCCGGGCTCGAGCCGTTTCACTTCCACCGGGGCGTCGCGGGTGGCGACAACTTTGTTGTCCGGCGAGATGAAATAGAAGACGATCCGAGGCTTCTCGATGCTGGAGGCTCCGGTGTTGCGGAGGATTCCGTCGATGTGGATACGGCTGGCGCTCCGCTCCGCCCTGAAGCCTTCCATCTCGAGTTCGGCCAGAGGGGCGCGCTTTTTCTCCTGAGCGGGCGAAAGGAGCGCCGCGGCCAAGAACACAAGACCCAGTCCCCGCGCCATCTCTAACAGTTTAGCCAGACGGGCGCAGAGGCGGCGGGAGAGTTATTCTGAGTCTCATGCGCCGACGCGACCTGCTTCAATCCGCCGTGACCGCGCCCGCAGCCGCCATCGCGGCGCCGGGCGCGCCGAAGAACATCGTGATCTCGAGCGCCAACGGCCTGAAGTGCTGCGCCGTGGCGATGGGTCTTCTCAACAAGGGGGCTGACACCCTGGACGCCGTCATCGCGGGAGTGAATGTGAACGAGCTCGACCCGGAGGACACTTCGGTGGGATACGGCGGGCTGCCAAACGAGCAGGGAGTCGTGGAACTGGACGCGAGCGTGATGCATGGTCCGACACGGCGCGCGGGGTCGGTGGCGTCGCTTCGGGGGATCAAGACGCCGTCGAAGATCGCGAAGCTGGTGATGGAGCAGACCGACCACGTGATGCTGGCCGGGCAGGGGGCATTGGAGTTCGCGAAGGCCTGGGGTTACCAGGAAGAGAACCTGCTGACCTAGAAATCCCGGCTGGCGTGGATGGCCTGGAAGCAGTCGCTGCGGGACCGCAACGGGGAGAACAACTGGACGGATGGTCTCGATGCGCCGGGCGCGAAGCCGGCGGGTCAGGCCTTGCGGCGGATGTTTCCCGGGGCGAGCGACGAGTTGATCGCCTGGGCTTTGGAGATGGCGGTTCATCCGCCTACCGGCACAATCAACTGCCTGGCGCTGAACTCAAAAGGCGAGATGAGCGGCGTCACGACGACATCGGGGCTGGCGTGGAAGATCCCGGGCCGCGTGGGGGACTCGCCGATCATCGGCGCCGGGCTGTACGTGGATCAGGACGTCGGGGCGGCGGGGTCCACCGGCCGCGGGGAGGAGAACATCCGCGCCGCGGGCGCGCACACGATCGTCGAGAACATGCGGCACGGGATGGATCCGAAGCAGGCCGTGCTGGAGTGCCTGAAGCGCATCTCGCGCAATTTCAACGACGACAAATCGAAGCTCGAGAAGTTCGATATCAATTTCTACTGCCTGCGGAAGGACGGGGCGTACGCGGGCGGGTCGCTGTGGAGCGGCCGCATGACACGCGGCTACATGGCGGCGCGGCGGTTCGCGGTCAACGACGGCGGCGAGTCGCGGCTGGAGAACTGCGTCTACCTGTACGAAAGGAAATCATAGCGGGGCGGCCCGCTTCAGATCAGAGTCTCGAGGCCTGGACGTGCATCCAGTCGAAGTCGCGGGCGCGGCCGAGCGAGACCCAGCCCTCGTCTTCCCAGATGCGCCAGAAGGCCTCGCAGTCCGGCTGAGCCAGCCTGGCGTTGCTGCGGTTGGAGTGCAGCCCGTTGCGGGCGGGGTCAAAGTCGATGGCGATGCCCCAGGAGTGCATGGACCAGCGGTCGCCGCCGCGCATTTTGCGGACGTTGAGAGAGCCGCCGAAGAGCTCGATGCCGGTGGTTTTGCGGGCTGCGGGATCGTAGGCGTCCGCGATACGCTCGAAGCAGCGTTTGGCGGAATCGTGAACCTTCTGGTGCAGCGTGATGGCGTTGACCGATTTCGACGGGTCCCAGGCGAGTTTCATGGGGAAAGGCAGCGCCAGCCTGACCTGATTCGCCCCGACGGCGCCGTAGAAGGCCTCGACATCCGCCTGCCGCGGCCAGACGGGCTTTGCCCCGGCAGGCTCGGCCGCGGGCGGGTCGACGTTGCGGGCGGGGATGACGGGCGACGGTCCCGTGCCGCGGCGGTGGGCGTAGACTTCAAAGGCGAATTCGGTCTGCGGGCCGTTGAGGCCGTCGACTTTGCCGACCTCGATTCCGTCGTTCCGGCAGACGAGTTGCTTGGCCGCCAGGACGCGGCGAGCCTTGGACCACGACTGCGGCACGTCGACGCGGCCGTTGTTGAGGAAGGCGGAAATGGCGTCCATGGTGGCGGCGCCCATGTCGCCGTCGATGTCGCCTTGATAGAACCCAGACGCCTTCAGCCGGCGCTGCAATTCGAAATGATCCATGGTTGTTCCCTTCTGGTGGTGGCCGTCCCGGCGCCCCTCTTGCGATGTCCGGCGGCTCACCTGGCAATAAGAAGAGGGTACACGACCGGCGGCCGCGCGCTACCGCATGAGGGCCGGTTTCGGCTCCTCAACCCATTGTGTTGGGGGGCGATGTCAAGTTCTGAGGCGGAACGGCGGGGATAAGTCTTGTGTTCCGTTGGAAATGGGAAATTTTCCGGGGTTGTGATCCATGCGGGGTCAGCGGGCCAGATCGCGCAAAGTAACGGCGAGCAGCGCGCAGGTCAGGCCGATCAGGACCGTGACCGCTGTCCAGCCGATTGCATTGTAGAGGGCGTTGTTGCGCCATTTCTTCATCAGGCGCTGCTTGTTCACCAGCAGCATCATGAAGATGAGCACGAGCGGCAACAGGATGCCGTTGATGACCTGGCTGGCCAGAATCATCTTCACCAGCGGGAAGCCGGGGATGAGGATGACGGAGCCTCCAAGCACGATAAGACCGGTGAACAGCCAGTAGAACACCGGCGCTTCCGCAAACCGCCGGTTGACGCCGGATTCGAAGCCGAGCCCTTCGCAGACGGTATATGCCGTTGAGAGGGGCAGGATGCAGGCGGCGAACAGGGAGGCGTTGAACAGCCCGGCGCAGAAGAGGAGGTAGGCATAGGGGCCGAAAGGCCTCAGGCCGAGAGCGGCGTCCGTGGCATCCTGGATGTCGCGGGGCCCATTGGAGTGAATCGCGCCGGCGCAGGCGACGATGATGAAGAAGGCGATCACCGACATCGCCACGCAACCGACGATCACCTCCAGCCGCGACTCGTTGTAGTCCTTGGCGGTGATGCCTTTCTCGACGACTGCCGCCTGCAAGTAGAACTGCATCCATGGGGCGACCGACGTGCCGACCATTCCGATCAGCATCGCGATATAGCCGGGGTCGAGCATCAGCACGGGCTTCACCGAATAGATGGCGGCTTCCTTCCAGTCGGGTTTCACAAGGATGCCGCTGACGATGTAGCAGACGTAGAGGGCGGTGGCGCCGAGGAAGACCTTTTCAACGCGCTGGTAATTGCCTTTGACGATGAGCAGCCAGACTGCCGCGCCGGCCAGCGGGACGGAGATGTAGCGGGTGACATGGAACAGTTCGAGGCTCGAAGCGACGCCCGCGAAGTTGGCCATGACGTTGGTGAGGTTGGCGGCGACGAGGGCGGCCATCATGAAAAACGTCGTGCGCAAGCCGTACTCTTCGCGAATGAGGTCGGAGAGGCCCTTTCCCGTGACGGCGCCCATGCGGGAGCACATCTCCTGAGTGACGATGAGCAGGATGGTGATGGGCAGCAGGGTCCAGAGGGGGAGGTATCCGTACTTGGCGCCGGCCTGGGAATAAGTAAAGATGCCGCCGGCATCGTTGTCGACCATGGCGGTGATGAATCCGGGGCCGATCACAGCCCAGAAGACGAGCAGGTGATACTTGAGACGGCGGAACACGTGCTGCCTCAGCCCTCCCTCAGCACTGAGATAACGTCGTCCACAGTGACGATGCCGGCCAGGCGGCCTTCTTCGTCGAGGACAGGAAGCGAGAGGAGATTGTACTTGTCGAACAGCTCGATCACGCGGGCGGAGGGTTCAGCCGCGGACACGGCCAAAGGCTTTTCACCGCCGGCCAGTTCCTTGAGGAGCTGACCGGGGGGCGCCAGCAGCGCGCGCGTCACGGGCAGCGTGGCGGCGAGGCGCCCGTCCATGTCGATAAGGAAGAGCGTGTGCGTCGATTCGGCGAGTTCCGGGTTCCCGCGCAGGGCGTCGGCGGCGTCGGCGGCGGTGGCTTCTTCATGGAGAGAGATGTACTCGGTGGTCATGAGGCCGCCGGCGGTATCGGCGTCGTACTCGAGCAGCTCCTCGACTTCGGCTTTCGGGGCGCTTTCCATCTCTTCGAGGATTTCCTCGCTGGTCTCCTCTTCCATTTCGTTGAGAGCGTCGGCCGCTTCGTCAGGAGCCATCTCCTCGAGGATGTCGGCGGCGTGGTCGGCTTCGAGCGATTCGAGGATCTGAGCCTGGACCTCGGGATCGAGTTCGGAGATCGTTTCGGCGGCGGTTTCGGTATCGATCGCCTCGATGATGGCCTCGCGGTCTTCGGGGCTCAGTTCCTCGACGATGTCGGCGAGGTCGGCGGGATGCATCTTTTCGAGCGGAGCCATGGAGATGTTCAGCCGGAGCCGGCGCTGCGGGTCGGGCTCGATGATGTTGCAGTACTGCCAGGGAATCGAATTGGGGGGCACGCGGGTCTGAATCCGGCGGACGACGCGGCGAGGCAGGACGCCCTGCGCGAGCCGGCGGAGGATGCTGCGCAGACCGACATCGACTTCCAGCACGCATAGTTCGACTCCGCGCCCGGTCTCGACGATTTCGAACGTGATGTCGGTGACACGGACCACTTTGCGCCCGCCGGCGTCGATGATCTGCTGGTCCAGCAAGTAGCGTTCAAGACGCAGAATGGAAGGGTCGGCGTGATAGGGGACGAGGCGCTCGTCGCTCAGTTCAATGCCATCGAGCGAAATGGACTTGACCTGGTCGTGGCGGAAGGTCATCCAAGCCCAGCCGCGGCCGCCGATGAAGAAGCGGTCGACGCGGACGGGGTGCTCGGCGGGCACGAGCGCCGCATCGGCCACACGGCCGATGACACGGTGCTTCAGGTCGTAAACCTTGAGCCCGAGCAACTCGGTCATGTAAAGAATCGGCGCGGCCATCCTGTCTCAGGATAGACCGCGCCGGAGGGGTGGCCGTAGCGAACCGGCCCAGATTCCGCTGTTGTTTTTCGACTGGCTTCAGGCCCGTGC
>JACADU010000152.1 GCA_013388415.1 Bryobacteraceae bacterium | reverse complement strand
GCGCCCGACTACAGAGGGTCGACGGGATACGGGCGGGGGTATTGGGAACTGATCGATTATGGGGGGCGGGAAAACGACGACTGCCACGCGGCGCGGGCGTGGGCGCTGGAAAACTACCCGTTCTTGGATCCGAAGCGGGTGGGGATCATGGGGTGGTCGCACGGAGGGATGATTACGCTGATGAGCCTGTTCCAGTGGCCGGACGACTACGCCGTGGGGTATGCGGGGGTGCCGGTGAGCGATCTGGTGGCGCGGATGGGGTACAAATCGGATGGGTACCGCAGGCTGTTTTCGGCGCCGTATCACATTGGCAAAGACGCGAACGACAATGTGCAGGAGTATTTGAAGCGGTCGCCGGTGACGCATGCGGCGAAGCTGAGGACGCCGCTTTTGATGCACACGAACACGAACGACGAGGACGTGAACTTTCTTGAAGTGGACCGGATGGCGGCGGCGCTGAAGGCGGCGGGAAAGAGCTTCGAGTACAAGGTGTACCAGAACGCGCCAGGGGGGCATCATTTCAACCGGATCGACACCAGGCTGGCGAAGGAGTCGCGGGCGGAGATCTGGGCGTTTTTGAAGAAGTATTTGAGACCGGGGGAGTAAGGCGGAGGTTGGGTGAGGCGCCTGCCGGCGGCATTCGATTCATGCCCGGAGCAGGAGGCGGGTTTTTGGAGGAGTTAGGACCCGCCCGCGGGAAAGCCAGACAGCCGTGCCGCTCGCCACATGGCGCCTCTGATAGTTCATTCGTCGGAAGCGGCGTGGAGCGTGAGTCGGGATGATGCCCGAAAAAAACGCTAGGGCGTTGTCATGAGATTTGCACCGGCATGCGAACCCCTCCTTACGGCCGGGGCTCAGTAACCTGCGGGCGGGTTCAGTAACTTCCTGGCTATGGTTTGAAGCGTGCCTGGAAACTTTCGTAAACGCCGGGACCCTGCTGGTTGAGCCAGTCTGAAGCCAGGTCTGCGCAGCTTTCAAGGTTGCGGAGCTGGTGTGGAGCGTTGTTGCGCTGGCGGAGAGCCGGGAGGATGCCGCGAATTCGTTCCCAAACGATGAGGAACTCGAGGGAGTTCTGAATGAAGAGGTCCTTGTTGAGAATGGCGTTGACGACGAAGCTGGCGGCCATCTCCCAGTAGGTGGAGACCATGCGGAAGTAAGCGTTGTTCTGGGAGCCTGCGGGGCAGAGGGCGTCGAACTCGTCGAGGCTCTTGACCTTGAACTCGGAGACGAACCAGGCGCGGGCGGCGCGGAGTTTCTCCTCGCGGCGGAGCTCGTAGAGGCGCAGGATGAGGTTGGCGTCATCATGGGTCATGCCTCGCATTCTAGTCCTTTGCTAAACTCCAGAAACGATGTCTGGGTCGAACACTTATCCTCCCGCGCCGGAGTTCAGCGCGAAAGCCCATGTCGGCTCTCTTGATGCGTATCTCGAGTTGTGCCAGCAGGCAGCCGCGCACCCGGAGGAATTCTGGGCGGGGCAGGCGGAGAGGGAGATCGAATGGTTCGAGAAGTGGAGCCACGTTTTCGAGTGGCGCCCGCCCTTTGTGAAGTGGTTCGTGGAGGCGAAGCTGAACGCCTCCCACAACTGCCTGGACCGGCATCTTGGGAAGCGCGGGTCGAAGGCGGCGATCATCTTCGAGGGCGAGCCGGGAGACAAGCGGACGCTCACGTACGCGGAGCTGCACTCGGAGGTATGCCGGTTCGCGAATGTCCTCAAGGGGCGTGGTCTGAAGCCGGGGGACAGGGCGATTGTCTACATGCCCATGGTCCCGGAGGCGGTGGTGGCGATGCTGGCGTGCGCGCGGATTGGGGTGACGCACTCGGTGGTGTTCGGCGGGTTTTCGGCGGAGGCGTTGAAGGCGCGGATTCAGGATCTGGACGCGCATGCGGTGATCACGGCGGACGCGGGGTGGCGGCGCGGCAAGGAAGTCAGGCTGAAGGACGCGGTGGACGAGGCGGTAGCGGAGTGCCCGTCGGTGAGCAGCGTGATCGTGCACAAGCGCACGGGGTCGGCAGTGAGCATGAAGGAGGGGCGGGACCACTGGTGGCATGAGCTGGAAGAAGGGGTGACGGCGGAGTGTCCGGCGGAGCGGCTGGATGCGGAGCATCCGCTGTTTGTGCTGTACACGTCGGGAACAACGGGGAAGCCGAAGGGGATCCTGCACACGACGGGCGGCTACATGACCTATGTGACGTCGACGATGAAGTGGGTGTTCGATTTGAAGGAGGACGATGTCTTCTGGTGCAGCGCGGACATCGGCTGGGTGACAGGACACAGCTACATCGTGTATGGGCCTCTGAGCGCGGGCGCGACGTGCATCATGTACGAGGGCGCGCCGGACCACCCGCAATGGGACCGCTGGTGGGAGATCATCGCGAGGTACAAGGCGACGATTTTCTACACGTCGCCGACGGCGATCCGGGCGCTGATCAAGCAGGGCGAGGCATGGCCGGCGAAGCACGACTTGTCCAGCCTGAGGCTGTTGGGGTCGGTCGGAGAACCGATCAATCCCGCGGCGTGGGAGTGGTATTACAGGGTGATCGGGAAAGAGCGGTGTCCGATCGTGGATACGTGGTGGCAGACGGAGACGGGCGGAATTCTGATCGCGCCGATGCCCGGGGCGGTGGCGTTGAAGCCGGGGTCGGGGACGCTGCCGATGCCGGGGATCCTGGCGGAGGTGGTCGATTTCGATGGGAAGCCGGTCGCGCGGGGGGCGGAGGGTTTTCTGATCATCAAGCGGCCGTGGCCTTCAATGATCCGGACGATCTGGGGGGATCCGGAGCGGTTCGAGCAGCAGTATTTCTCGAGAATTCCGGGGATCTATTTCACCGGGGACGCGGCGCGGCAGGACGAGGATGGATACTTCTGGATTCTGGGCCGCGTGGATGACGTGATGAACGTGAGCGGGCACCGGCTGTCGACGATGGAAGTGGAGAGCGCGCTGGTGCGGCACCCGGCGGTGGCGGAGGCGGCGGTGGTTGGAAAGCCGCACGAGATCACCGGGCAGGCGGTGTGCTGTTTCGTGACGCTCAAGCAGGGGGATTGGAACCACCACGAATTGGCGCAGGAATTGAGGAAATGGGTGGCGCACGAGATCGGGGCGTTTGCGAGGCCGGACGAGATCCGGTTCGCGGATGCGCTTCCGAAGACGCGGTCGGGGAAGATCATGCGAAGGCTGTTGAGGGAGATTGTCACGACGCATTCGGTGGAGGGGGACGTGACGACGCTGGAGGATCTGGGAGTGGTGACGAAACTGGCGAGCCAGCACGACGAGGAGTGAGCGGGGAGGCGGGCGGCGCCGTCTACTGCCGGGCTGCCACCCGCTCTGCCGCCCGAAGGCCGACGCGCGAGGCTCACCGGCAGGAACACCGCACGATCAGGGGAGGCGCCATGAAATGGAGATGGCCGGCCTCGCCTTTCAAGAAGCGAAGCCGGCCAGAACTCAGCCCGTCAATCCGGAAGGGCTTGACAGGGCCGCTCCAGATCAGAAGCCTAAGCGGAGGCCGAACCGGAAGACGCGCTCGTCGATGCCTTCGCGGCCGGTGTTGCGGACGCCGGTGACTTCAAAGACCCCGCTGCGGAAGGTGCCGTCGGGATTGAGCACCAGGTTCGAGATGTTTCCACTGGGGTTGGAGAAATGCGGCGTGTTGGTTGCGTTGAATGCTTCGGCGCGGAACTGGAGGTTGACCCTCTCAGTGATGCGGAACTGGCGGAAGACGCCCATGTCGAGGCTGACGAGGCCCGGACCGAGAAGAGTATTGAAGCCGGAGGTTCCGAAGCGCGCCTGGGTGACGGGAGCGTACGCCGTGTAGTCATAGAACGGCACGCCGCGGCCGACAAGACCGAGTTTGGTCACGTTCGCCTTCACCTGGTCGGCGCGCTGGGAGTTCTCGGGCGCGTTGAGAGAAGCGCCGGAGGAGGAGACGGTGAAAGGCTGTCCCTTCATGAGGGACAGGATGCCATTGATCTGCCAGCCGCCGAGAACGGCGGATGCAAAGCCGCTGTTGGCGTACTTCCTGCCGGCGCCGAAGGGCAACTGCCACACAGCGGCGGTGGTGAAGCGTTGGGGCTGATGGATGCTGCACTGTGAGCGGTTCAGGGCCTGGTAGCTGGGGATTTTGATGGCGATGCGATCGCCGCTGTTGCCGAATCCGGCGGGGGCGATGCACTTGGACCAGACGTATGCGAGGTTCATCTGGAGACCGCCGGAGAGACGCTTGTCGAGCGTTGCCTGGAGGGAGTCGTATGTGGAGTTGCCGAGGCGGTTCACGACGGCGAGGCTCCCGTTTCGTCCGGTGGAGGCGAAATAGACCCGGCTGGCGGCGCCTCCGCCGACGAGGCCGTAGTTGCGCTCCTCGAAGCCCATGAGGCCGGTGGAGCGGGTGGCGACGTAGCCGACCTGGCCCACCATGTTCCAGAACATTTGCTTCTGGATGGTGAAGTTCCAGGATTGGATGTAGCCGCGCTTAAAGTCGGTGTCCATGGTGTTGGCGACGACCGTGCGGGGCAGGTCGATCACGCCGTTGCCGAGGGAAGGCTGAGTGAGGACAGGGATGCCGGTTTTCAATGTTCCGGCCGCCGAGAAGCTGTTGGGGGCGTTGACAGTTTGGGCCGTCAACAGGGGATGGTTGGTGCGCATGGCGCGGGCGACGTTCCATGGATCGGTGTTAATGCCGTAGCCGGTGCGGATGACTGTGGAGTCGTTGACGCGATAGGCGATTCCGACGGTGGGAGCGAACAGCGTCTTGCTGACCGAAACGCCGCAGTCGCGGGCGATTTCGCCGAAACCGCAGACAAGGACCTTGTCGCCGTACCTGGCGTCGCCCGGGAAGATGTAGCGTTCGAGGCCGCGGTCATCGCGAGTCGGCATGGGGAAGTAGTTGTAGCGGACTCCGAAGTTGAGTGTGAGCTGGCGGGTGACCTGCCACTGGTCGCGGAGGTAGAAGCTCTGCATGGAAGTGCGGGTTCCGTAAACGTCCGGCCATTGATAGATCTTGCCGACCTGGCTGGCGAGGCCGAGCAGGAAGTCGGACATCGAATTGAACTGGTTGGAAGCGGGCCCGCCGTTGAGCGTGGTGGAGCCGCCGTTGAAGCTGAAGCCGCCGGGCGCGCCCCAGCTTCCGCCGTAGAACTCGGGCTGGGTGTGGTTCAACTGTTGCCAGCTTAGTTCGGCTCCGAAGCGGACATTATGGCGGCCCTTGGTCCAGTTGCCATTGCCGATCCACTGGTATTGGGGGTCCCGGCGGAAGTAAGGCATGTAGCTGTCGGCGAGTCCGAAGGTGTCGAAGCCGCTGATGCCGAAGCCGGGGAAGCCGCCTTCAAAGCGGCGCGTGCCGTTGGTGCCGGGGATGCCGAAGGTGTCGAGGCCGATCTTCTGGTCGAGGAAGGGCTGCTCGACGTTGGTGTTCATCTTGGTGTAGCCGAAGTTGGTGTCGAAGATGAAGCTGGGCGAGATTGTATACGTCATCGCGCCGGTGAAGCTGTAGGTGTCGCCGAAGCCCTTGCCCGGGTTGCCTCCGGCGAGCGAGGAGCCCAACAACTGGTCGCCGAACCGGGTGGGCATGTTGGCGTCGTAATGGAGGTAGCTGAACCGGCCGTAAGCCGTGATGCGGCTGGCCGGGATCCAGTTGACTTTGGTGTCGATGGTGTTGCGGTCGAAGGCGTAGGTTCCTTGCGAGTAGTAGTTGCCGGTGAGCTGGTTGGGATCGGTCGGCGTGGGCATCAGGCGGACGATCTTGAGCGCGATGGTGTCCTGCCTGGCCAGCGGGATCTGGTTGTTGGGGAAGGGCGTGCGGTCCCGGCCGTCGGCGGCGCCGGTGGCTGGATCGTAGACCAGGCGTGGAGATGTGGACATGTCACCGGCCTTCATTGCGGAGGTGGGGACGGTGGAGAGTGCGCCGGCGAACTGGCGGTCGTAGGTGCCTTCGTAGCTGGCGAAATAGAAGAGCTTGTCTTTGACGACCGGCCCGCCGACGGTGCCGCCGAACTGGTTGAAGACGAGCTTGGGCTTGTCCTGATTGAAAGGAAGGAAGAACGGGCGGGCCTTGGTGTTGTTGTTGTTGTGATACCAGAAACCGGAACCGTGCAGTTCGTTTGTCCCGCTCTTGATCTGGACGTTGATCGCGGCGCCGCCGGCCAGACCCTGTTCGGCGTCGAAGGAGTTGGTGACGACGTTGACGGTCTCGATGGACTCGAGCGCGGGCACGTAGGCTGTGACGTGCGGGAGCCAGACGTTGTACTGTGTTGCGCCGTCGAGGCGGATGTTGTTGGAAGCCGCGACCACGCCGTTGACCTCGTACTGGAGCGAGCGGGAAGGGTTCGACGGGAGCGAGTGCGCGTTGCGCGGCGGAGTGAAGCCGGGCAGCGTGTTGAAGAGTTGCTGGTAGTTCCGCCCGGGCGGCACAGGCAGGTTGAGCAGAGAGGTGCGGCCGACCTCGGCGCGAACTTCCGAGCGGTCGGTTTGCAGAACCATCGCGTCGGCGGCGACCTGAATCGACTCGGAAACGCTGCCGACCTGCATCTCGACGTCGATGCGGGTGACGGCGTTTGTCGATACGCTGACCGGCTTGCGGATGTAGCCGCGGAATCCTTGCGCGGTGACCTTGAGTTCGTAGGTTCCGCCGGGGATGGTTGGGAAGCGGTACTGGCCTGACTGGTCGGTTTCGGTTTGCAGCGACTGGTTCGTCTCCAACTGAAGGATGGTGACGGTCGCTTTGGGCACTGCGGCATTGCTCGGGTCTGTCACGACGCCGACCATAGAGCCGTAGAGGATCTGCGCGCGCGCAGGCGATGCGCCAGGCACGAGCAGGAAAACGAGCGAAGCGAGCGCGGGCAGACGGAGACTCCCGCGCGTATGGATGGTGGACATTCTCCCTCCTGACCGGCGGGAAGTTGAGCGAGCGCGCCGCGGCCTCGCCGTCTGGCAAGGCAGGTTCGCTGTTATCCCCTCTGTTCCCGACCGCACTTGAATTGAGTCGAGTATACACCCGTCACAGAATTGTTGGCCAGTCATCAGGTCTGGGGCGGGTTACTCAGTGGAGGACTGCAAAGATCGAATAGAGTAAGTGGGTAAGCTTATGCATTCCACCGTTGCCTGCGCGATTCTCAGCGCATTTGCGCTTTCATCCACCGTTGCCGCCGCGGCGCCACAGAGCGCGGACGTTCTGATCTATGGCTGCACGCCGGGCGCCGTGACGGCGGCGGTTCAGACCAGGAAAATGGGCAAGTCGGTGGTGATGGTCTGCCCGGAGAAGCACTTGGGAGGGCTGACTGCCGGGGGGCTCGGCTTTACCGACACGGGGAACAAGGCGGTGATCGGCGGGCTATCGCGCGAGTTTTATCACCGTGTCTGGCAACATTACGAGAAGCCGGAAGCCTGGCGCTGGCAGAAGCGTGAGGAGTACGGGAACAAGGGGCAGGGAACCGAGGCGATCGACAAGGGCGCGCGGACGATGTGGATCTTCGAGCCGCACGTGGCTGAGCAGATCTTTGAAGGGTGGGTGAAGGAGCACAATATTCCGGTTGTGCGAGATGCGTGGCTCGACCGCGAGAAGGGCGTGGTCCAGAAGGGCGGGCGGATCGTGTCGATCCGGACCCTGGATGGGAAGACGTACACGGCCAAGGTGTTCATCGACGCCACCTATGAAGGCGACCTGATGGCGGCGGCAAGGGTGGACTACCACGTCGGGCGGGAATCGATGGCGGCTTACGGTGAGAAGTGGAACGGCGTGCAGACGGGCGTCCTGCATCACCGGCACCACTTCGGCGTGTTGAAGGTTCCGATTTCGCCGTATGCCGTGCCGGGGGATCCAAAAAGCGGGGTGCTGCCGCGGATCAGCACAGAGCATCCGGGCAAATATGGCGAGGGCGACAGGAAAGTGCAGGCGTACTGCTACAGAATGTGCCTGACGCAAGTGCCGGAGAATCGCGCGCCGTTTCCGAAGCCGCCGAAGTACGACCCGAAAGAGTACGAGTTGCTGCTGCGGATTTTCGCCGCCGGCTGGAGGGAGACGTTCCACAAGTTCGATGCGATTCCGAACGCGAAGACGGACACGAACAATCACGGTCCGTTCAGCACGGACAACATCGGGCGCAATTGGGATTATCCCGAGGCTAGCTATGCGCGGCGGCGGGAGATCATCGAGGAGCACATCAACTACCAGCAGGGGTGGCTCTATTTCATCGCGAACGATCCCCGGGTGCCCGAGGATGTTCGGAGCAAGTTTGCCAAGTGGGGATTGGCGAAGGACGAGTTCACGGATAACGGCAACTGGCCGCATCAGCTTTATGTGCGCGAGGCGCGGCGGATGATCGGCCGCTACGTGATGACGGAGAACGAACTATTGAAGCGGCGTCCGACGCCCGAGCCGGTGGGCATGGGCTCCTACGGCATCGACTCGCACAACATCCAGCGGTACATCACGCCGGAGGGGTATGTGCAGAATGAGGGAGACATCGGGGTGAGCACGAACGGTCCGTACCAGATTTCGTACGGATCGCTTGTGCCGAAGAAGGGGCAGGCGGCGAACCTGCTCGTGCCGGTGTGCGTGTCGAGTTCGCACATCGCCTACGGGTCGATCCGGATGGAACCAGTCTTCATGATTCTTGGGCAATCGGCGGCGACGGCGGCGTCGATGGCGATCGACGCCGGGGTTGCCGTGCAGGACGTGCCGTACGAGAAGCTGCGGGCGCGGCTGCTGGCCGACGGGCAGGTTCTGGAATACACCCAGTAGTTCGGGCGGCGGCTAACCGCCGGCAATCGCCCCGATGATCAGAAACGGCTCGGCGCCGGAGGCGATCGCTTCCGGAAGCGGAGCGTCGGGCGGATGGTGGGAGAGGTCCTGCCCGCACGCGTAGAAGCGGACGAGCGGGCGGCGCTGGAGCGTGACATGGTCGCGGATTGTGCCGCACAGCACGGGGTAGGCATTCTCGAGAGCGTCGAGGATCGAATCTCGGGTGACAGCCGCCGCGACTTCGAGTTTCACCTCGGGGCCGGTTTTGGCCAGCGTCTGGAGGTGAAAGGGAAGGACGACGCGGATCATTTGAGCGTCTGCACTTCAACCGAGAGGACAGCCGGGAGGTCGCGGACGATGGGCATCCAGGTGTCTCCGGCGTCGGCGGAGGCGTAGACCTGGCCGCCGGTCGTGCCGAAGTAGACGCCGCAGGAATCGAGGGAATCCACGGCCATGGCATCGCGGAGGACGTTCACATAGCAGTCCTGCTGGGGCAGGCCGTTTTCAAGCGCCTCCCACTCGTTGCCTCCGGTGCGGCTGCGGTAGACGCGGAGCTTTCCGCCGGGAGGATAGTGCTCGGAGTCGCTCTTGATCGGGACGACGTAGATGGTTTCCGGCTCGTGGGCATGGACGTCGATCACGAAGCCGAAGTCGGAGGGCAGGTTTCCGCTGACCTCATGCCAGTTGTCGCCGGCGTCGTCGCTGCGCATGACGTCCCAGTGTTTCTGCATGAACAGGACGTCCGGGGGGGTGGGATGGGAGGCGATGCGGTGGACGCAATGGCCGACTTCGGCGTTCGGGTCGGGGATGTATTCGGACTTCAGCCCGCGGTTGATCGCTTTCCAGGTTTCACCGGCATCGTCGCTTCGGAACGCGCCGGCGGCGGAGATCGCAATGAACATCCGGCCGCTTCCATTCGGGCCGAGGAGAATCGTGTGCAGGCCCATCCCGCCGGCGCCGGGCGCCCACTGGGAGCCGGAGCCGTGGCGGCGGAGTCCGGGCAATTCATGCCAGGACCTACCGCCGTCGGTGGAACGGAACAGAGCGGCGTCCTCGACGCCGGCGTAGACGGTTTCGGCATCAGAGAGGGAGGGCTCCAGGTGCCAGACGCGCTTGAACTCCCAGGGGTGCGGCGTGCCGTCGTACCACTGGTGAGTGCCGGTGTCGCCGTCGTAGTCGAACTTTTTGTCGACGGGCTCCCAGGTCTTGCCGCCGTCGTCGGAGCGCTGAATCATCTGGCCAAACCAACTGCTCGTCTGCGACGCGTAGATGCGTTCAGGGTTCACCGGAGATCCCTTCATGTGGTAGATCTCCCATCCGCCGAAGAAGGGGCCACTGACGTCCCACTTCTGGCGTTTGCCATCCGACGTCAAAACGAACGCGCCTTTGCGCGTCCCAACCAGTACACGAACACTGCTCATCCCAGCCTCCTTTGTCCAGTTCCTCGAAGATCCATCAGAGCTTTCTTCCACCGGTCCGGTTGAATGCCGGAAACAGCGGAGTCGAATCGCGGCCGCGCCAGCGCCGCTGCGTCTCGGCGATGACCGACTCGCGGTTCTTTTCAATCCATGCAATCAATGGCCGCGGGGCGGCGGTTTTCTCATGACGCGCGCCCCAGATGAGCAGTTCCAGCATCGCTGGGGCCAAGTCGATTCCTTTTTCCGTCAGGCGGTAGATGACTCTCCTGCCGTCCGCTGCCCCGGTCTCCGCAACGATGATCCCGGCCGCTCGAAGTTTCTTCAACCGGTCCGACAGGATATTGGTTGCAATGCCTTCGCCGGATTGAAGGAAGTCCCTGAAGGTCTGGCAGCCGCGAACCATCAGATCCCGGACGATGAGTAACGACCAGCGGTCGCCGAGCATCTCGAGCGAGATGCTCAGCGGACAGCCGGAGCGTCGCCTCAACGCCGGATTGGAGGCCACTCAGGAAACGGTAGCAGGATCACTTGCGATCTGCAAGTAAATTAATGCGGGACGATCCGGCGGCCAAAGCGCGCCCAGACTCCCGGTGGATCCAAGCAGTGCGCGCCGGTTGAAGCCGGTTTTGCTCCGCGCCCGCTAGGTTTCGAGCTTCGTTGTCATCTTGTCGAGCATGCCGCGGTCGATTTCGTAGCCGAGGCCGGGCTTCGTGGGAGCGTACATGTAACCGTCGGGCGCGATGCGGATCTTGTCCTTCATGTAGGGGCGGTCACCCGTGCCTTGAGGGACAGTCATCTCGAACCAGACGTTGTTGGGCATGGCGAGCTCGCAGTGGAAATGCACGGCGTGGTCGAACGCCTCGCCCCAATTGTGTGGGGCGCACTCCATGCCGAAGCACTCGGCGAGGCGCGCGATCTTCATGCCGCCGGTGATGCCGCCGACGTTGTCGGTGATGAAGCGGACCACGTCCATCGCGCCGCGGCGGATGTACTCGGCGTAGCTGTAAGGGGAGAAGATGAACTCGCCGATGTGGATGGGGATGTCGAGCGCGCGGGTGAGCTCCACGAGGCCATCGATGTCAGTCGTGGGGATGGGGTCCTCGTAGGCGGCATAGCCGAGCTTCTCGAGTTCGCGGCCGACTTTGATCGCCTCCTCGCGGGTGTAGACGCCGACGGGATCGTTGAGCAGGATGAAGTCGTCGCCCGCGGCTTTGCGGACCGCCCTGGCGACTTCGATATCGAGCTTGTAGTCGTGGCCGCCGTTGGGCGAGGGCGGGTGAATCTTGTAGGCTTTGAAGCCTTCCGCCTTGCACCGCTGAACTTCGGCGGCGAAGTCCTCGACCTTGCCGTGGTGCTGTGTGCTGGCGTAGGCGAGGACTCTGGTGCGGTAGGCGCCGAGGATGCGGTAGATGGGCAATCCGGCCGCTTTGCCGAGAATGTCCCACAGGCATGTGTCCATTGCGGAAGCGTAGGAAAGTTGCCCGACGCGCCGCTTTTCCGGGGTCCACTGTTCGGTGAGGGCGGGGAGGTCGAGCACGCTCTTGCCAACGAGGGCGCGTTTGGCGTGCGCGTGCCAGCCGAGGTTGCTCCAGTTGGGGTGCCAGTAGCGGTTGGCCAGCGTGTAGTTGCCCTCGATGCCGCTGTTGGTGACGACGCCGGCGACCTGGTACTGGCGCTTGGTGTCCGGGTCGCGGAGCTGGTAGACGCGGACCTCCTTGATGGTGAGGTCGGGGAGGTCGGCGGTCCTGACGCCCACTGCCTGAGCGGCGGCGGCTGCCGGATTGGCGGAAGCCGCCGCGCCGGCGGCGCCGAAGAAGGTTCGTCTTGAAACCGGGGACTTCGCCATATTCGTGTTCCTTTCAGGCCCGCAGGTGCGGTTTCATGAGGCTCATCAGCTCGCGGAGATTCCGTTTTGAAGTTTCATCGAGGGAGGCGCGGGAGGAGCCGGGCTTCTCCCGCGTGCGGTAGTTCTTGAAGACGCCGCGGAGGCAGAGCAGGTATTTGATGGACTCCATTCCGTAGGCGTTGATTTCCTGGATCAGGATGGCTGCGCGGCCGAACATGTCGACGGCATCGCGCTTCCCGCCGGATTGCCAGAGGTCCCACGCCGCGGCGTAGAGATCGGCGAATGGAGCGGCGGGCATTGTGCCGGAGAAGCCGCGCATGAGTTCGTCGAGCATGGTGCGGCCGTGGTTGCCGGTGAAAATGGCGAGGCGGCCGCCGGATTTCTCGCGGAACTCGGAAATCCGCATGACAGGCTCGCCGGCCTCGTCCTTGACGGCGCGGACGGTGGGTGCGGCTTTCCAGATGCCGATGACGGCGTCGACGCTCAGCTTGCCGACAGCCTGGACGATGAGAGGCAGCTCCGTGGCCTGTCCAATGGAGCGGTAGTACTCAAGGATCGCCATGGGGTCAGAGTGGTTCGGCGGGGGTAGGGCAATCAGGGCGTCCGCCCCGCACCTGGCGGCGTGGCGGGCGTATTGGACGGCATCGGCTGCTTCGGCCGATTGCACGCCGATCACGACCATCGGCTTCAGGCGCTTGCCAGCCTCGCAGACTGCCTCCGCTCCGGCGAGGCGCTCCTGCTTGCTGAGGGTGGACCATTCGCTGGCGAGTTGAGGCCAAACGAAGCCGTGGACGCCGCCGCGGTCTAGGAAGCGCAGCTCCTCCACCAGAGTGGCGACATCGAGCCGGTCAGCATCGGTAAAAGGGCTCTGCGCGATGGGGAAAATGCCCCGCAGTTGTTTGGCCGCGCCGCTGGCGCTGAGTGATTTGAGCGGCAGGGTGCTTGCCGGCGAGAGCGCAAGGAAGCTCCGGCGATTCATGGCTGGGTCACCTCAGGAGCGCCACCGGATTCCCAGATCCAGCGTTTTCTTGCCGTACTCGACGCTGCGCTCCAGGTGCTCGCGCTGCTGGTAGCGAAGCGCGGCTTCGAGCTCCGGAGCGGGCTTGGGGCCGCCGGGAACGTCGGCAATGACCATGGTGCGCTCGTAGGGCCGGCCGGATTTGGCCAGGCGCATGAAGCGGGCGAGATCCGCGGCGCGGGCGTTCGGATAGAGCTTCCAGAAGCCAGGTTCGAAGTAATTGAGGATCTCCGGCGCGCGGCCAGTGATGGGTTTGATATAGACGGCGACGTTCGGGCAGGCTTCGGCGACTCTGGCGACGATGGCTTTGAAGTCGACGACGCCTTCCCCGAGCGGGACCCACTGAACGGCGGCGCCTCGGGGGTGCTCGTAGACTACCGAGTCGCGCAGATGAACCGTGACCGCGTAGGGGGCGAGCGTTTCCACGGTCTGCATGGGGTCTTCCATGACGAAGACCGGATTGCCGGTGTCGAGGTAGATGCCCACGGCATCGCGCCCGGCTGCTTCGACGAGAGTCTTGAACTCCCACGCCTGTAGGTCCTTGTGGACTTCGAATGCGATCTTCACGCCGGCATCCAGGGCCTGTGATCGGACCGCGCGGACCATCTTGACGACTGTCTCGATGTGCTGCTCGACAGACCCGGGCGGCAGCCCTGCCCTGCTGCCTGCGATGACGAAGCGGGCCAGGGGCGAGCCCATCGCCGCGGCGCGCCTGATTTGAGCGCGCATGTACTCGACGCGGGAGGGCAGTTCTTCGGCGGACCGCGGGAAGAAGCCGCCGCCGCCGGTTTCCAGCCGCAGCCCGAGGCGGGCGGCGTGCTGCTTCACTTCGACCCAATGGGCGGGGTCCTGCGCCTTCGGGTCGAGCGAATCCTGGAGGAAGATGGCGTCGAGCCTGAGCGAGGCGGCGTAGTCGAGCAGTTGCGCGTCGGTCCAGCGGAACGCGCGGAGGCAATAGGTGTTGATGCCGATGGGCAGCGGCGTGCTCATGGAGTCAACTCTACTACCAGGCGGCCAAGGGGGTGCGCGACAACCGGCTGCACCCGCTTGCCAGCAGCCCCTAGCGGCTCTCCGAGTCAACCACAATCCCGTGCTTGGCCAACTCGCAACGTTCGCCCCACACCGGGTTGTCCAGCCGGACATGGCTCGTGGCCACTTGCGCCTTCAGCCATCTGCCATACACTGCCCCGATGTCGTCGGAGATCAACAGTCCCGGCCGCGTCCTGAACTCCGCCATTGCGGGATCCGCATAGATCTTCTGCTTGAACTTTGTCAGCCGGATCTCTTCGTCCACAGCATCCGGCCTGGAATGGTAGTCAAGAATGTAGGCCGGCATTTCCTCGCGTAGATGCCGGACGAGCTCCTTTCGCCGCTCAGCATCCCTTGCCGAGTAAACGTCCGATCGCCAGTCCACCTCGGAATAGACCAGCCGCGCTTTCATTCGCTCGTAGACAGCCTTCGGATCCTCCCCCTTCTCATACACCGCATCGAGTGCCTCCTCCAGCGCAGCCCCCCTGGCACGCAAATCCTCCGCCTCCTTCTCTGGCGTACCTCTCCTCAGCAGAAGTCGCCGGTACTCCGCCCGCTCCTCATCGCTCACCGTGATGCGCGCCTGCTCCAGCAGCCTTTTCTGGACGGCCAGCGTGACAGCCGAACGCACGGCTTCGCATCTCCTGTTCTCCTCCAAACGTTGCAGTAGCGCCTCATCTTGAGGCCCCGATGGCGCCCTTCTCCGGTATTGGAAGAAGGCGTTTTCCATTGTCCATCTGTCCGCGGGCTTCCCCCTGCTCGTATCGATCTTCTTGCCATCGACAATCAAAATCACATCCGGCGGCAAGCCCGTTGTTCGGATATTCTGCCCCGCGCAGTCGAAAGCCGCCCCATGCAGACCAATGAACATCAACGCAAGCCATCCACCTGTCCGCAAGGGAGTCCTCCTTTATGAGCTGCCAAAGTCCGGATAGAAACAGAATAGGGCTTCTATTCGCACGAAGCCATGAGGACAATCCCCTGCTCGCTCCAGCAGGATTCAGCGAATCCTGCGACGCTCTATATGGCATGGACGGCTGGCAGCGATGACTTGGAAACGGGCGCTGCGTGAAACCGCCCGGCCGGTGTCGTCTGCCGGCCGCCGGCCAAAAGGGCACTTCTCCCACTTGCTGCTAGACTTGAAATTCTGGTGCATCGAGTCCTCTGCCTCACTGGTTTGGGGCTCGCCTTCGCGGCGGCGCCCTGGAGCAGCCAAATGTTGCCGATGGTGCATACGACGGGGGAGACTGCGAAAAAGCCGCTGCCGGCGACCATGACGGGCGGCTTCGCCGTTTTCGATTACGACAACGACGGTCTTCTGGACCTGTACTTCTCCAATGGCGGGGTCTTTCCAGCCGGGCGCAAGTCGTCTCCGGCGCACTCGAACCGCCTGTTTCGCAATCACGGCGGTATGCGATTCGCGGATACAACAAACCGCGCCGGCGTGGCGGGCAAGGATTACGCCTTTGGGGCAGCCGCCGCCGATTTCGACAATGACGGACGCGTGGACCTGCTGGTCTCGGAACTGCACGGGGTGACGCTTTACAGGAATCTGGGCGGCGGGTCGTTCGAAGATGTCACGTCGAAAGCGGGTCTGGATAACCGGGGCCGCTGGGCGGTCGCCTCGGCGTGGCTCGACTTCGACAATGACGGGGATCTCGACCTGTTCGTGGGCAACTACGTCGAGTACGACCCCGCAACTGAGCGAACGTGTCTGGTGAACGGGAAGCCGGATTTCTGCCATCCGAAGTATTATCCGGCCACGTCGAACGCGCTGTTTCTCAACAGAGGAAACGGGACGTTCGACGACGTTTCGGAGGCGGTTGGGCTCAACGCGCACAAGGGTAAAGCGATGTCGCTGGCGGTGGCGGATTTCGACGGGAACGGTTACGCCGACGTTTTCGTGACCAACGACCGCCTGTTTAACAGCCTTTTTCTCAACCGGGGAGGTCAGAAGTTCGAGGAGTCGGCGTTTGAATGGGGCGTCGCCGTGCCCGGAGACGGGAATCCGCCGTCTTCGATGGGCGCCGACGCGCAGGACATCGACCGCGACGGCCGTCCTGAGTTGACCTACGCCGCGCTTCGGGACGAGACTTTTCCTCTCTATTGGAATACCGGCAAGGGATTTGCGGATCGCACGGCGGCGTCGAGGATGAGCGTGTTGAGCCGTCCGATGTCCGGGTGGGCGATTCTGTTTGCCGACCTGGACAACGACGGCTGGCAGGACATCCTGGCCGCGCGCAGCGACGCGCTCTCGGCTTCAGGCGGGCGCGCCGGTACAGCGAAGGAGCCTCCGGCGTGGTTTCGGAATCTCGGCAACAGCCGCTTTGCGGCCGGGCCGGGATGGGAGGGACTTCCCAAGGCGATGTACCGCGGCGCGATGGCGGCGGACTTGAACAACGATGGCTGCCTTGACGTGATCCTGACGGCGTTGCAGGAGCCGCCGCGAATCTTGTGGAATCCTTGTCCGGCCGGGGCGCGCTGGCTGGCGGTGGACGTCCGGCAGCCTGGCGCCAGAGTGCGCGTGGGCGAGCAGTGGCGGATTGTTTCCTCGGCTTCGGGATACTCTTCCTCGTACGCCGGGCCTCAGCACTTCGGTTTGGGCGAGGCCGCTGAGGCGGATGTTGAGGTGATCTGGCCGGGAGGAAGATCGAAGCGGCTGGGCAAGGTGGCGGCTGGCCGCAGAGTGAAGGTGGAGCCGTGATTCTGCTGCTCTTTCTCCTGTTGCAGGACATCGCCACCCTTTCGAAACAGGGCGCGGCGGCGATGCGGGAGAAGCGGTGGAACGACGCGGCGCGCATCTACCTGGATGCCGCGGAGAAGGACCCATCGACGCCGGAGTGGCGCCTGAACCTGGGCCTTG
>JACADU010000260.1 GCA_013388415.1 Bryobacteraceae bacterium | reverse complement strand
GGCGGTTAGGGTTGACTGCCAAGGCGCCGTCCAAATCACGTGCCCGATCCCCGGCTCAGACATCTCCGGCATGGTGATGCTGATCGCGCTCAGCCGTTGATCAGTGCCTGCGCCAGGCGACCAGCTTGTCCTGCGCGACGGCGTTGCCGATCAGTTGGGTCTCGAGCAGGACTTCAAAGTGCGGCATCGTCTCCCGTTCGGCGACCCCCAGCGCCTCCTTCAGGCGCCGCACGGAGATCTCCCGGGTGATGAACTCGCCGCCCGCCTGCGTCGAGGGAACGTCCGTGCCCGAGATCAGCAGGACGTTGCCTGTTCCCTTGTTGTTCCGCAAGAAAGCGACGCGGCAATAGCCGAGGCGCGACCACCGGCCGCGATACTCGCTTTGCTCGCCCGGCTTCGGAGCTTTATTCTCCAGCCATGCGGCGCGCGGGCTCTCTTCGAAGACGGTCTGGAAATTCAGACGGTCTTCATACAGCGTCACCCAGGGGTTCGCCCGGCGGCTGCCCAGCAGGATCGCATTCTGATCGACTGCCTGGGCAAGCGTCAAATCCCGCGCCAGCAGGACTTCCACAGGCAGTTCGTTGCCCGCGAAGACCAGACTCATTCTGCGGACGATGCCCGCATCCGACATCCCGGTATAAGGCCGGTTCACGACGTTCAGGGCCATCGCGCGCACGACCGGATCGGGGATGCGCTCGCGGGCCAGGCGGCCGAAATCTTTGCGCTGATAGTCGAGCAGGTTGATTTGCTGCTTCATCGCGTCCTGGAAGACGACCAGGTTCGCGTCGGCCAGAGCAAGGCACGTCTGCCTGCCGTTGCCGAACATCTCACGAAACAGCCGGTCCACGGCCGGGTGGGGACCCATGCCAAGTTCCGCCCTGCGGCGCAATCCCGCGTTCTGGACGAGGAGAACCGCCGACAGGACGAGGCAGCCGGCGGCGGCAGCCCAAGCGACCCAGCCGCGGCGTTGGGGCAGCGCCTGAACGGCGCCAGCCAATTCCGGAGCCGCCTCCGGTTCCCGCGGGCGGAAGGTCAGCGAGTAGGAGCCCTTGGGCATTTCAATGATGAAGGGTTCTTCACGTCCCTCTTCGCTGAAGTATTGCTGCAACTTCTTTCGCAGTTGCGAAGCCTGGACGCGAACCAGCGTATCCTGGCTTGTGTCATAGTTGGCGGCGCGCCCAAAGACGGCGATTCCGATCTCTTGTTCCCTTATTGGAGTATCGGGATTGCTCAGAGTCCGGTCGCCAACGTATTCCAGCAGTTCCCGGAGGCGGTTTGACTTTTGGAAGGCGGAGCTGGAACCGACCCTTTGGAGCAGAGCGCGGCGGAAGCCCTCCCCTTTGGGGTCGTCAAACAGGCCGGGAGTGAGGGACGCCGCCATGGACCCGCAAGTCTCTTGCATCCCTCAATATACATGGTCTCCGGCTGTTTTGCTTCACAGCGAATTAGCGGAGAATTCACTTGCCTGAAGGCGCCTGAATCATGAAATTAGGATCAGCAGGTCCGATGCGTCAGGGTTTCCGCGTCAAGACTTCCGTATTCGCACCCGCAGGCGCTCCGAAGCTGCCGAGGAGTAAAAGATGTTCAGCAACTTTCGTTTGGCCGCAATGGCCGCGGGCCTAACCGCCTGCCTGCTGCTCGCGGGGCTGCCCGCGGCGGGCCAGGATGCCCGGGGCACGGTGCTGGGTCGGGTCGTGGATGCTTCCGGCGCTGTGGTGCCCGGAGCGGAAGTCCGGATTACGAACGAGAATACCGGCGTCTCATCGGTTGCCAAGACGAACGACGGCGGGAACTTCGTGCTGCCGTATCTGATTCCCGGGACCTATACGCTTTCATGCGAGATGACGGGGTTCAAGAAGTGGAGCCGGCCGGCGGTGCAGGTGCGCATTAACGACAGTGTCGAATTGAACGTTGAGCTTTCGGTCGGCAACGTGACCGAGTCGGTGGAAGTGACGGCGGCAACGCCGCTGCTGTCGACAGCAGAAGCCTCTCTCGGCCAGGTGATCGACGAGCGGCGAGTCCTCGAGCTGCCGCAGTTCGCGGGCAACGCGATGGACCTCGTCCACCTCGCGCCCGGAACCGTCAACGGAACCAACCTGCGCCTGCGAAAGGCGGGCTTCAACGCCGCTCCGTCGCAGTTCTCGACCGACGGCGGCGGGAACAACCAGAATGAATTCTCGATTGACGGCGTCTCCAACACATACAGTGACGGGACGGCGCCGCGCGTGGCCTTCTCTCCTCCGCAGACCGCAATCAGCGAATTCAAGGTGCAGACCTCGGCGTTTGACGCTTCCCTGGGCCACACGATGGGCTCCACGGTGAACGTCTCCACCAAGTCGGGCACCAACGATATCCATGGCGAGTTCCACGAGTGGTTCCGCCACTCGGCGCTGGACGCGCCGGATATCTTCCAGAACCGCTCAGGGCAGGCCATTTCGATCTATCAGGACAACCGCTATGGCGCGTCGGCTGGCGCGCCGATCTACATTCCGAAGGTTTACAACGGCAAGAACAGGAGCTTCTGGTTCTTCGCATACGAAGCCAACAAGTTCGGCAACCCGGCTTCCGGCGGCAATATCCTCTCCTCAGTGCCGACGGCCAAGATGCACGAGGGCGATCTCTCCGAGTACCTCGCGCTGGGCTCCGCCTACCAGGTTTACGATCCGCACAGCACGCGGCTGGTGAATGGACGGTATGTGCGAACGGCCATCCCGGGCAACGTCATTCCTAAGTCGCAACTCGATCAGGTGGGCCTGAACTTCATCAATCTCTATCCGCTGCCGAACCAGCCGGGGACCCGCGACTTCCGCAACAACTTCTATCGCTCCGGCAAGGCGCTGGAAGATTACTGGGTCTGGATCACGCGTCTGGATCATGCCTTCAGCGAGAATCACCGCATGTTCCTGCGGTTGCACCGCGACTTCTGGGAAGAGGACAAGAACCGGGCTTTCAACAACGATACAAACGGCGTGATCCTGAACCGTAACAACAAAGGCGTGGCGTTTGACGATGTCTATGTCTTCTCTCCAAGCTTCCTGCTGAACTTCCGGTACGGGCTGACGTTCCAGGACTTTCCCGAGCGGCGGGCTTCCCAAGGCGCCGATGTGTCCAAGCTTGGTCTGTCGGCGAACACCATCGCGCTGAGCCAGAATCCGTCGATCATGACGCTGCCGAGAATCGAGCTCAGCCCGTTCACGACGATCGCTCCATGGGAATCGCAGGACGGCTACACGGCGTCGAATACGAACAGCTTCGTCGGCAACCTGACAAAAATGCAGGGGAACCACACGATCCGGTTCGGCCCGGAATTCCGGGTCTACCGCGAAAGCCGGAATCGTTACGGCACTTCGCTTTCGCCGCAATACACGTACAACGCCACCTACACGAGAGCAAGTGATACGGCGGCCAATCCTACGCTCGGTGGAACGGTGGCATCGATGCTCATGGGCATCCCCGCCGGCTCCATGTCGGTCACCGATTCCTACGTCGAGCAGGACAAGTATTTCGCTCTGTACATTCACGACGATTGGAAGGTGAGCCGGAAGCTGACGCTGAACCTCGGCCTGCGATGGGAACTCGAAACCCCAATCACCGAACGCTTTGACCGCGCCGCCATCGGATACGCGGGTAGCACGCCGCACCCTTACGACGCCGCGGCGCGCGCCAATTATGCGAAGAACCCCATCCCGGAACTCGCGGTTGCCGACTTCAAGGCCATGGGCGGGCTCACGTTCGCCAATGTTGCGCCGAACGGCCGGATCTACTGGCAGGGCGAGAAGAACAACTTCCAGCCGCGCATCGGCTTCGCTTACCAATTAAGGCCCAAGACCATCCTGCGCGGCGGCTACGGCATCTTTACGTCCTCCATTGGCGTGAACTATACGAATACCAACCAGACGGGTTTCTCACAGTCGACGCCGATCCAGGCATCGCTCGACAATGGCCTGACATTCATCGCCACCAACGCGAATCCTTTTCCGACCGGCCTGATCGCCCCTCCAAAGTCCTCTCAAGGGCTGCTGACCAACGTCGGCCAGGGCGTAAGTTTTTACAGGGAAAAGAGAAGCCATCCCTACGCCCAGCGGTGGAGCTTCGGCCTCCAGCAGGAACTCCCGATGCAGTTTATGATTGAGGCGTCCTACGTGGGCAACCGCACTACGCGGCTGAACATCAATCGCGAGCTGAGCTACACTCCGGCGCAGTATCTGTCGACCTCTCCGGTCCGGGACCAGGCAACCATCAACTACCTGGGCCAGAACTATCCCAACCCCTACTTCGGCCTGAATCCGATCTACGGCGCGAACATGACCAGGGCAAACCTGCTCCGGCCAAACAATCAGTTCTCCAGCACTCAGATCACCGGCGACCCCGCCGGCTATTCCTGGTATCACTCGCTCCAGACCCGCATCGAGCGGCGGCTGGCAAATTCGTTCACGGTCCAGGCTTCCTACACCTGGTCGAAGACGATGGAGGCGCGAGAATTCCTGAATGCCCAGGACCCGATGCCTTCCGAGGTCGTCTCCGACCTTCACCGCGCGCATCGCCTCACCGGTTCCGGCATCTGGGAGCTGCCCTTCGGCCACAAGCGGAAGTGGGGCGGCAACTGGCACCGGTCGGTGGACTTCATCGCCGGCGGGTGGCAGTTGGGGGGAATCTACCAGCACCAGTCGGGCGCGCCTCTCGGCTTCGGCAACCGGATTTTCAATGGCGACCTGCACTCGATCGTGAAGCCGGATGGCGAACGCGGCGTGGACGGCTGGTTTGTGCCCGCCGCGGCGGCAGGCTTTGAGACCAACGGCTCCCGGCAGTTGGCATCAAATCTCCGCCGCTTCCCGATCCGGTTCGCGGCCGTTCAAGGCCCGAACCAGGACCGCTGGGACTTCTCGCTTATCAAGAGTTTCCGGATCAATGAGCGCTGGGTCACCCAGTTCCGCGCCGAGACGTTCAATGACATGAACCACCCGAACCTGTCCAATCCGAACACGGATCCGACCAGCGCCGCGTGGGGGACGATTACCAGCCAGGACAGCCCGCGGTCGTGGCAGCTTTCCCTGAAGGTCACGTTCTGACCGGCGCCCCCCGGGGCGAGCAACGATGGACCGGCAGCGCGAGGCGATGGCTACACCCCATCGCCCCGCGCTATCATCTCTAAATCCATGACCGCTCCGGCCCGTGGACTGACATCCCTGCAACGCCCCGACCACCGATTCCGCTATTACGACCTGTGGGTGATCGTCTTCGTCGTCGTCCTGCTGGTCTCCAACCTTGTTGGCCCCAAGATCGTCGCCGTGGGCGCGTTCCGCATCTCCGGCGCCCAGCTTCTGTTCCCCATCACGTACATCTTTGGCGACATTTTCACAGAGGTTTACGGCTATGCGGGCTCCCGCCGGGCGATCTGGCTCGGCTTTTTCGGCTCGGCGCTGATGGCGCTGATGGGTCTCATCGTGGTCGCTCTCCCCGCCGCGCCCGATTTCAAGGACCAAGCCGCCTTCGCCACCGTCTTCGGCTTCGTCCCGCGCATGGTGGGCGCCAGCCTCGCCGCCTATTGGGCCGGCGAATTCGCCAATTCCTATGTCATGGCAAAGATGAAGGTTCTGACTCAGGGGCGCGCGCTGTGGGTGCGGACGATCAGCTCCACGGCTGTGGGCCAGCTTGTCGACTCGATTGTCGTCATGACGCTTGCCTTCGCCGGCAAGGAATCCTGGGCCACCATCGGAAACCTCATCTTTACGGGCTACTTTGGCAAGGTGGCTTATGAAGCGCTGATGACCCCGGCGACATACATCGCGGTCAATTCGCTCAAGCGGGCAGAGGGCGTCGATGTCTACGACGTTGACACGAACTTCTCTCCCTTCGCCTCGGGAACAGAGGGCGAAAAGTTCATCCCTGTCGGCCCGGCGCAACCGGAAACCGGAATTGTGCGTCAACCCTCTTGATCGAGTGCGTTACACTGGGGTTGAAAGTAGCTGGGAAGCGGATGGCGGTGCCATGTTCACGATGAGAAAATCGCAGATCACATTTCTCCTGGTCTCCTTCCTGATCGCTTCGGCGATGCCGCTGGCGGCGCAGAAGAAGAAACAGGAGCAGGGTTCAGGCGAAACCGTCGCGAAGCCGATGAGCGAGCGTGAAAAGCGCAAACGGGAGGAGAAGCTCCGAAAGGAGCTCGAAACGCCCTACCGCAAGTGGCTCAACGAGGACGTCCTCTACATCATCACTGACGAAGAGCGGAAAGCTTTCCAGCGCATGTCCACCGACGAAGAGCGCGAGCAGTTCATCGAGCAGTTTTGGCTCCGCCGCGACCCGACGCCGGACACTCAGGAAAACGAGTACAAGGAAGAGCACTACCGCCGCATCGCCTACGCCAACGAGCGATACGCTTCCGGCATCCCCGGCTGGAAAACCGATCGAGGCCGCACCTACATTACCTTCGGACCGCCTGACGAAATCGAGTCGCATCCCTCCGGCGGAACCTATGAGCGCCCGTATGAAGAGGGCGGCGGCACCACCTCCACCTTCCCATTCGAGAAGTGGCGCTACCGCTATCTGGAGGGCGTCGGCAGCCAAACGGACATCATCATCGAGTTCGTCGACCCCACCATGACCGGCGAATACCGCATGACCATGGATCCGTCCGAGAAGGACGCCCTGCTGATGGTCCCCGGCGCCGGCCTCACCCTGATGGAGCAAATGGGCCTCGCCGACAAAGCCGACCGTTTCAGCCGCACCGACGGCACGCGCCTCGGCACCGGGACCCAACCTCTGCCCGCGCGGATGAACCAGTTTGAGCGGCTCCAGCAGTACGCCGACCTCCAGAAAGCCCCCAAGATCAAGTTCAAAGACCTCGAAGCCCAGGTCAATTCGCGCATCATCTTCAACCTGCTGCCGATGCTGGCGCGCGCGGACTTCTTCCCCGCGACTTCCTCCACGGTGATGACCAATGTCACCCTGCAATTCAATCGCAAGGACCTTCAGTTTAAGCAGGACGGCCCGCTCTCCAAGGCCGTGGTCAACATCTACGCCCGCATCACATCGATGGGCCGCCGCGTGGTGAACGTTTTTGAAGATGTCGTGACCATCGAGGTCCCCTCGGAGCTCCTCCAGCAGGCTAGCGCGGGCGTCTCAATCTATCAGAAATCGGTTCCGCTCCCGCCGGGCATGTACCGGCTCAATGTTGTCGCCAAGGACATCGTCGGGGGCAATATGAACAACTACGAGATGGCCCTCAACGTCCCGCGCATGGATGAGGACCAGCTCTTCGCCTCCAGCCTCGTCCTGGCCGATGTGCTGGAAAAAGTGCCCACCCGCTCGATCGGCACCGGCCAGTTCGTCATCGGCACCTCCAAGGTGCGGCCGCGCGTCGGCGAGAACTTCAAGCAGAACGAAAAGATGGGCATCTATCTGAAGCTCTACAACTTCCAACCGGACGAGAAGACCGCAAAGCCGCACGGCCAAATCGACTACGAAATCGTCAAGTCGTCCGACCAATCCAAGGTCCTCGAGTTTTCGGAAGATCTTTCCGGCCTGGAGGGCTCCGCTTCGCAACTGACCGTCGAGAAACTTCTCCCCTTGCAGAACTTGGCGCCGGGCCAGTATACCCTGCGCCTGAAGGTAACCGACAAGCTCAAGAACCAGACGTTGACGCAATCGGCCCAATTCACCGTTAGCTAACCTCCACAGGTTCGGCTAAAATGAGTCTGGGTTTCTGGGAGGAACCCGCCCGCTGATGATTCGCGGCGTGCACATCGCAGCAGTGGTGGTCCTGGCGGCCAGCGCTCCCAGTGCATTTGCGGTCGACTTCCCATTGCTTGGTTCGATCGCCGGCGTCGTGCGGGATCACCGCGGCGCGCTTCAGATGGGCGCGTCCGTGCTGCTGCTGAACCGCAATGACCGGGTGATCCTCAAGACCCTCTCCGATGGCGAAGGGCGGTTCCGCTTCCCCTCCCTGCCGCCCGATTATTATTCAGTCCGCGTGATGTTGAGTTCGTTTGTCCCTGCCTGGCGCAGCATGATCAACGTGCGCCCGGGGACGGAGAGCTTCCTGAACATTCAACTGGCGAACCTGTTCAGTTCCATCGAACTCGTCTACCTCAGCCCGCCGCAAGGCTCCCTGCTCACCGAGGAATGGAAATGGACTTTGCGCTCGGCCAACTCCGTCCGGCCAGTGCTGCGCTTCCTGCCCGAGTTGAGCTCACAATCGTCCGGCCGGCGCCCGAGCCTGTATAACGCGCCGACCCGCGGGCTGCTGACTGTCTCCGCCGGCGACGGCAGTTCGCTGACGCCTCTCGGCATCGGGCCGGACCTCGGCACGGCGTTCGCGTTTGCCACCTCAGTGTTCGGGTCGCGCGAACTGACCGTCAGCGGCAACCTCGGCTACGCTTCGCAGGCTGGAATCCCGACCGCCGGCTTCAGCACGCGGCTTTCCGGAGCGGAGTCCTCCCGCGCGCCGGATGTTGAGCTCACCGTCCGCCAGGCGTCAGTCAGGCCCATTGCGGGCAACCGTCTGCTGACCGGCGCGGGCGAGGCGCCTCCGTTGCGCACACTCTCTCTCAAACTGGCCGACAAGACATCCATCACTGAAGAGATTTCGATTGAATATGGCGCATTGATTGAGGCGGTCTCCTACCTGGACCGCATCAGCCAGTTCAGCCCGTTCGCGCGGCTCACCTACGACTTGGGCGATTCTGGAGCCCTCGAAATCGCTTACTCGCGCGGGGCGCCGGCCGCCGATCTGCTCTTCAGGGGACCGGATTCGGCTCAGGAGCAGCTCAGCACGCTGGCGTTGTTTCCGCGCCTTTCGCTCGCTTCGGGCCACGTCCACCTTCAGCAGAACGAGACGCTGGAAACCGGCTTCCGCCGCAATTCAGGCGACTGGACCTGGTCGGGCAGCGTCTTCATCGAAAGCGTCCGGAACGCCGCCGTCAGCGCCGCGGCGCCGGCTGGATTCTATCCTCCCGCGGATCTGTTGCCGGACATCGCCTCCAACTCATCCATCTTCAACGCCGGCAATTACGAGACTCTGGGCTACACTGCCGCACTCGACCGCCGGCTTGCCCAAGGCTGGACGATTGGCCTCTCTTCCGGCGCCTCCGGGATGCTCGCGGCGGCGGATGCGACCCTCGAAACCAGAAACCCCAACGAGTTGCGTTCGAACCTCAAAGCGATCCGCCGGCCGTTTGCCACAGCAAGAATGCAGGGCGTCCTGCCTGCCACCGGCACGCGCTTCACCGCCTCCTACCTTTGGACGACGAAAGGGACGCTGGGCCCGGCGCACGCCTGGCTCACCCAGCGCTATCAGCCCCTGATGGGCCTCACCATTCAGATTCGCCAGCCCCTGCCCGCCGGCGGCATCCCCGGCCGTCTGGAAATGACCGCTGAGGCGCGCAATCTCATGGCTCAGGGCTATCTGCCCATCACGACACCCGATGGCCGCCGCCTCTGGCTCGTGCAGTTTCCGCGCTCGCTGCGCGGCGGTCTGAGCTTCATCTTCTGAACATCCGGACTACGGCATAACCTGCTTTCCGCCGATGCTCTGTGCAGCAAGGTGAGTGAGTCTCTAAGCCGAAGTTCCCCTAACGAATAGGCCTTGATTCTTCAGCAAGCCGTTGATTTACAAGGGCATGGGCCTTACGCGCGATGCGCTATGTGTTCCCATGTAAATGCTTAAGTAACTATTTACTTTGTGGAGCAGATGCATTATACTGCTCCCATGTACGTCGAGTCCGTCCCCAACCGCAATTCCCCGCCCGCCATCCTGCTCCGCGAAGGCCACCGCGAGGGACGCCGGACCGTGAAACGCACTCTCGCCAACCTGTCCCATTGGCCTGCCCCCAAGGTCGAATCCCTGCGCCGCTTGCTGCGCGACGAACCCCTGGTGAGCCCCCACGAGCTGTTCTCCACCCAGAAGACCCTCCCCCATGGCCACGTCCAGGCTGTCCTCACCGCCGTGCGCAAACTCGGCCTCGATGCCGTCTTGGCCGCCAAGCGCTGCCGCGAGCGCGACCTCGTGGTCGCCATGATCGCCGAACGGTTGCTGCAGCCCTGTTCGAAATTGGCGACCACACGTCTGTG
>JACADU010000136.1 GCA_013388415.1 Bryobacteraceae bacterium | reverse complement strand
GTGATGCCCTGCCGGCAGGCTCGCCACGAATATGGCCGGGCTGACGCCTTCGATTCGCTCACTTTTCCAATCGGAGACGATGACGTCAATCTTCCCGGCGGGTACACGGAGGTGATCTATGGGATGCATGTCGAAAACCACCTCGGAGCCGGGCAGGACGAGCCGCCGATCGGAATCCCCGAACCGTCGACTCTGCTGCCGGCTGGATCTGCGCCGCCCGCACGCCTGATCTATCTGCCTCGCGCGAGGTGCGCGACCAGATCGGTCATTTGCGCCGATTCCAGCCTCGGCCAGGACTTGCCCTGAGACTGCACCTGCTTGAGCATCTGTGGTCCGTGCGCCCAAAGCCCGGAGACGATCTCGAAGGCGTTGGCGGCCTTCGGCTGCTTGCCGCCGGCGTGGCAGCCGGCGCACCCTTTCGTCTCAAAGACCTTCGCCCCGCGCTCCGCCGAACCCTGGGCTGAAGAGACCTGAAGCGACCACACATAGCCGGCGATCCGGGTCATCTCTTCGCTCCGCAGTTGGATGTCCTGCTTCATCTGGCCCGCGTGATTCCACATCGCCGCAGCGAATTCGGCAGAGCTGGCGAAGACCGGCTTGCGGTCCAGCGCCTTGTCGCCAACGTGACAGCCCTTGCAGCCTTTGGCTTCGAGCAGCATCTCGCCGGTCGCCGGAGAGGCAGGCGAAAACTTCGGCGGCAGCCCGCGAAGCGGGGGAAGGCTCGTCAGATAAACAACCATGTCGTTCATCTCCGCGCCGGTGATCGCCGGGACTTTCATTTTCTTGGCTTCCATGGCGGCGCGCATCTTCGGCGCGTGGTTCCACATCTGCCTGGCCAACTCGATTGGGTCCGCGACGGACTCCCAATTCAGCACCGATGGGGCGCTGCCTGCGCCGCCCGCGGCGAGGCTGTGACATCCCGAGCAGCCCTTGCTGGCGAACAGCGCCCGGCCGCGCCCTGCGTCGCCCGGCCTTTCGAACGCCCGCGCAGCGTAAAAGAACGCGAACAGGTCGGCCGCATCGTTCGTGCTGATCTTCGGAGCAGGCACTCCGCCCTTCTCCATCGCCTGCCACATTTGAGGCGCGTGATTCCACATCAACGCGGCCATCGTTTCAGGGCTCCAACCCTTGCCGCCGATCCTGCCGAGGTCGGGCGCTGATTTGCCCCCCTCCCCCTTGATGCTGTGACATGTCACGCATCCCTGTGTCTTGAATAGCTGCGCGCCCCGTTCCGCGTGACCGACCGGAACCGCCCCCGCGGCGTTCGCCGCAAAAACAAACGCGGCCGCTCCGAAAACGGCCGCTCTGAGTGTAAATCCCATTCCTCTGGTTTACATCAAGAAACGGAAACCGGCAAGGATCATGTTCGTTCTGAAGCCTTCGTAGCTGTAGTAAGGCTGGTTCAATCCGAACCACCGCCATTCGCCGAACGCCTGTAGCTTGGGGATGATCGGGATCAGCACTTTGCCTTGAGGCTGGTAGTAACGCGAGGGGCGGCTGCCCGCAGTCGTGACGAACGAACCGCCAACCGTCAGGGTCATCGGAGCTGGCAGAGAGCTCGGCCGGGCAACGATGTTGACAAAGGTGTTGAAAGAATGAGCATTGTCCCGGTAGAGGGACTGGATCGTGCGGAACCAGGTCGCGTCCAGATAGTTGATATCGCTCATGATCGCAGTCCTGGAGTAATCGGCCACGAACGCGAAGTTCTTGGCGTTCGCCGGCATCCATTGCAGGTTCGCCGAGATCGCCTGGGCATGGTAGTTGTAGTTGATTCCCTGGTCAGGGTTCTTGTTCTCCAGCCGGGAAAAGAGCGCGTTGAAAATCAGGTCGTTGCGCAGCGTGAAGCGGCCCTGGATACGGTACTTTCGAGTGTCCATCAGGCCCGTTCTGTAATAGGTTTTCACGCCGTCGCCAATCTCGTAGTCGCCATTGACAACGAGTCTTGACGCGGCGCGGAATTGCAGCCCCAGCAGCCCGACATGCCGCTCGAGTTCGCCGCGTTCATACGGCTGCGTGTTCAGGAAGCCGCTGCGCATGAGGCTGCGGCCCCATTCCTTGCGATAGCCGCCCCGGATCATGAAACTCTTGGTGACATCGAAGAGTCCCTCCACTTGGTTCCGGTTCCGGGTGGCTTCAAAGCGGTCGCCGGCGTTTTGAGTCCGGCTCACCTGAGTGCCGGAGGCCGGAAAATAGAGGGAGGTCAGCAGGGCGTTGGAATCCACCTGCATGCGGTCAGTTTCGTAAATCTCCCGGATGCGCAGCCGCGAGAATGGCCGGACCTCGGCGCTGCCTGACCAAGCCGAACGCGGCATGGTCGCGTTGCCGTAGAAGGCATCCGAATTGCGCGGGTAGATCATCGCCTGGTAGGCGATGTTGCCGATGAGGTCCTCGCTGAAGCGCGAGACGGTCTGGGGCTTGGAATACATCACGTTGCCCGCCAGGTCAAGCCAGTCCCATGGATTGGCCGTGAGCGAGGCGCGGGTAAACGTGCCGTCCCCGCGGTTGTAGTAGAGCTGGCTGCCGCTGGTCAGGAACAGTTGCTGTCCCAGGTAGGGGACTTGGCGGTTGCCCGTCACGCGCTCGGTGGAGGTGACTGATTGGTCGTCCTTGAACGCCGTGCGGCCTCCCTCAACCGTGGCGTGCCAGCGGTTCCACTCCAGCCGGACGCCGCCAAGGTAGCGGTCCTGGCTCCAGCGGATGAGGTTGCGCAGCGGGTACTCGTTGGCGTTTTCAACCAGGGTCGTCACGCCGTTGCCGTAGTCGGTGTTGCGCTCATAGCCGGCGTAGGGAATGATCCGCGTGCCGGGGAACAGCTCGAGCGTCGTGTCGAGGTTCCGGATCGTGGTGTCGTAAGCCCGTTGATTCAGGCTGAGCGGTGTGCCCAACCCCGGATTGGCGAACGAGGGCAGGTAATTGTAATAGGCGATGTTCGAATAGCGTCCCGCGAAGCGGTATGCGCCGCGCTTGAGCAGATCGAACCGGGCGGTGTTGTAGGGGTCTCCGCCCCAGTTGTCGGCATTCAGCAGCATGCTGTCGAACAGCTTCGAGCCTGAGGGCTCGTAGCGGATGTCGGCGCCGACCAGGCGAAGGCCGCTGCCCAGGTTGACGACGCTGCGATAAGTGTTGAAGTCGCCGCCGACATGGTAACGCCACCGCGCGCCGAGATCGACCGATCCGGTCCATTCCTGCTCGGCGGCAGGAGCCGGCGAGGCTTCCTTCTTGGCCGCGTCCTGCGCCAGAAGCGTCAACGGCAGGAGCAAGGCGAGACAGATTCTCATCGGAACAACCCCCTGCTGGCATTGGATCCATGCACTTTTTGATGGCAGATCGTGCAGTTGCGGTAGCGCGGGTTGGACAGGTCGTGGAAGCTGGGCGGGATCCCGCCCAGCGTGCCGGAACTCTTTCCGGACTGGATGTTGGAGTGGCATTCCAGGCACAGCGGGGTAACCTCGTGCCGGGTGAGCATCCGCGGGTTCACCGAGCCGTGCGGCTCGTGGCAGATCGTACACGGTTCGTTCTTCACCGGCGCATGCTCGTAGACGAACGGCCCACGGTAGTTGGCGTGGCAGTTCAGGCAGCCGGGCTCGCTGGCGTTCGCCAGCCGCAGGTTCTTGTTCAGGAAACTGGCGTGCGGGTTGTGACAGGCCGTGCAAGCCATCGTCCCTTCAGGCAGCGGATGGTGATGCGGCTTATTGAACGCCGCCATCGAATCCACGTGACATCCGGCGCAGTTCTTGTTGATGCCGGCTGGCCTGCGGAATTGAACGGCTGAGCTCTCAGCGCCCGTCTTGTGGACGGTGTGGCAGCTCGTGCAGGCGACCGCGTTGCGGGCGTGCCCGCTTTGCAGGCGGCCCACCTGAGTCTTCTGGTTCTTGTGGCAGCCGAGGCACATTGCGTCCACCGCGGCAGGGGACATCAGCTTGGGGCTGAGGATGTCTTTGGCCTCGTTGGTCTCGGCGTGAACCGAACCCGGGCCATGGCAGGACTCGCAAGCCCTCTCGGCCCATCCGCGCTTCTGGTTGGTTTCCAGGATGGCGTGCGCGTTCTTCTTGAACGAGGTGTGAATCTCCTCGTGGCAGCCGGCACAGCTCTCCGACTTGACGTATTCCTTCTGCTTGGGTGGATCCGCCGGTTTCGTCTGCTGCGCCTGACCGCTGGCGGCCGCCATGAGGG
>JACADU010000052.1 GCA_013388415.1 Bryobacteraceae bacterium | reverse complement strand
TCCTTCAGCCGCCCCTTCGTGTTCCCCGTCGTGCCGTCGTAGACCATCGTCATCCGCTGCACCGCGTCCTCCGCCCCGCCGTCCACCGGATACCGCTTCACCAGCGTTACCCGATCATAGGAATCGTATTCCAACGTCACCTTCTGGTTCTTGGCGTCCTTCTTCCATGCCAGCCTGCCCGCCGAATCGTAACCAATCGTCCGCGTCCCGCTCTCCGGCAACGTCTCGCTCACCAGCTTCTGGTTCGCGTCGAAAACCCAAGTCCTCAACTGCGTCGCCGCGCCCCGCGTCATGCTCACCTGCGTCAACTGGTTCAGCCCGTTGTACGTGTGTAGCGTGTCCCACGCCCCCCCGGCCGGATTCGGCTCCGTCACCTTCACAATGTTGCCCGCCGCATCCAGCGTGTACGTCTTCCACTTGCCCGCCGCATCGGTCACCTTCACCGTGTTGCCCGCGTACTCGTACGTCGTGAACTGCCCCGATGTCCCGTCCACCCGCGTCGTCCGGCCCAGCGAGTCCCACGTGTACGTCGTCCACACCGGCGTCCCGCCCGGCGCATACGGCCGCGACACCCGCTTCAACTTCCCCACCGGCGAGCACGCGCACGCCGCGTACTCGCTATCCACAATCGACACCACCGTCGAGCCGTGCCCCTTCTCCACCTTCACCGACCGCCCCAGCCCGTCCGTGGTCGTCCGCGTGAACTTTCCGTTCACCGTCGCCGTCGTCACCCTCCCATCGGCCGAGTAGGCGTAGCTCACAGTCGCACCCGCCTCCATCTCCGCCGGCGTTGGCCGGTGCACTGTGTCATACGTAGAATCCTGCTGCACGGCGTTCGGCGAGTTCACCTTTGTCACGTCCAGCAACGTGTTGTACACCATCGACCGCTCCAGCGCCGTCTCGGCGTTTGGCGTGGTCTTCGTTGGCAGCGATGACACACACCCGTCAGGTCAAGCGCTCAATCGACTACTGTCCGAAGTCCAGGCAGCCTGCAGGATCGGATTCACGGGCATATGTCGAATCCAACCGGGGTACATACATTCTAAATGACTGAAAATCCTTCCATGCCTTCTCACCTCCTGGCAGTTGCCGCACCGCGCGTTCGTGGGCTATCAACAGCGCCTCGACGGCTTTGGGGCCTATCAAGAGCATTCCTTCATTGAGATACTTCCCGAATCTTGGAAGCCACTCCTCCAGATCGGCTCCATCGCCAGGAACTGTCATCAGGTAGACGGCCCGCTCCCTGGCCGGCAACGAGCCAGTGGTCACGGGGAGATGCCTTCCCGTGTGCAGCGGGATTGAATAGTCATAGCAATCACGAGCAAGCCTGATTTCGTCACCGAGCCTCCGAAGGAAGAAAATCCGGCGCTGCCCATGAGAGAACAGGGGAGCCTTTAGATTGCCTTTTCGCGACATTGGCGCTGGATGCCGCATGACAAATCCCTTCACATGCGCACTCTTGTCGCGCAGCTGTCCCCACAGGACCTCCTCCGTCTCAAGCCTGAGGTCGATTCTCACGAGAGGAGTCCCATACGCTCCTGCAACTGAGGCTGTGCCACTGAACCTTACTTCCAAGATTGTCGCGACGACTATGATCGGGGCTGAAAAACGGCACCAAGTTTGGCCGCCTGAATCGTCATCCGCTGGTGCGTAGAACACCTGGTCTGACAGATAGCGCTCCCGGCAGGCGTAGCAGCCCGCCAACATCATGACGGCCGACGCAAAGAGGAACTTTTGCATCACTATCTCCCGCAGATGCGGTTAGGGACAAAGGTCCCTTGCTGACTAAAAGTGCCGCCGTAGTCGTCGTTGATCTTTATGTACAATCCAGTCTTGTAAACCCCCAAAATGCCGTAATCGCTCGGACTGCCCTCGGCGTCTTTGAAGCCGCGAACAAACACGCCTATGTCTGCATAACCGAGCGAACTGTTGCTTGCGGTGAACGTCTGGGTTAGGCGCTGAACCATCTTGCCGAGCAATACCGAGTGCTCATCCTCAAAGAAACTGTTTGGCGGGCCTGACAGCGTGGGGCCAGATGATGGAAGATCCCCCGTCAGGTGTTCAGTGATGGTATAACCCGACGTTTCGCCGCCCGACCAATTGTACAAGCGGTATGTGATTTGACGTGTCACCGGTCCGCTTTTCGGAATGATGTAACAATCCCCGCCCTCTATGATTCGCAAGTGGTTGGGGCGAAGCCTGTCATCTTCGAACCTGTCTGAATCGTCTTCTGGTGGCGGAATGATGATCGGCAGCACGATGGGCAATGGAATCACCCCGCCTAGCGACGGCCCCGGTCCCGGCTCAGGCTTGGGCTTTGGCAGCAACTCCATTCGCGCCCCACCGCCCCCGCCGGGCCAACCCTCGTCCCGGCAAGGCCCGCTCAGCGACGCGTCCCACAACCAATTCTCGCCACAGTACTCCCAATTCCACCCCGGTTTGCGCAGTTGCAGCCCCTCGGGATCATGGAAATTGGCCGGGTCGCCTTCGACGTAGGCGTATTTGTTCCATGTTGACGATTGCTTCGCCGCCCCTGTCGCCGAAGGATCGGGCGTGCTGAACCGCCCCCACTCCACCTTGTACATGCGGTTCCAGGCATAGTCCATGCCCGTCGAAGCGTCGCGAACGTTCCCGGCGAACTTCGTGCGGTCGTTCGCCGTCGCCCCGCCCTGCTCCTCCCCATACGGGTAGTACGCCAGATTCTGCGTCCCGTGCCGGATCACGCTGCCGCCACGGTCGATCACCGTGTCCAGCGTGCCCATCCGCAACATGCGCCCCAGCACCCGAACGCGCTCCTTCTCCACCTCCAACACCGGCCACGTCCGGTTCACGTCCCCGTTCTCCGGCTCCAGCTTGTACACCGCCAGCAGTTCACCTCCGAATCCATAAAACCACGCGTACACGTCCGTCGCATTCCCCGCCCGCAACCG
>JACADU010000217.1 GCA_013388415.1 Bryobacteraceae bacterium | reverse complement strand
CGCGGGATCGCCATGTCCATCTTCGAATTGCGGTTGACGACGTTGGTGATCACGCCGCCCGCGGCAAGATTTGTGATATTCAGGTTTGGATCGACATAGTTGGGGTGGTTCAACGCGTTGGTAGCGACCAACTCCGTGCGGATTCGCACTTTCTCCCCGATTTGAGTGATCTTCGCCAAGTTCATATGGAGAACATTCGAACCCGGTCCGATGACCGTGCCCGCCGACGATGTCCCGAATCGGCCCGCCGCCGGAGCGGTGAAGGCGGTGAGATCGAACCACTTCGCGATGGTCGGGTTGCTCAGGTTCGGGTTGCGGAGGATGTCAGGGCGGATCGTCACGTTGACGGGCGTGCGGTTCTGCGTGAAGCGGGTGCCGGTCGGATCAGGGCCGGTCCACGTCGGGGTCAGGAAGTTGCCGGTTTCGTAAGCGTAGACGGCGCCCAACTGCCATCCGCCGGCGAGCGCTTGCGCCCACTTCGAGCCGGCGCTCAAGTACTTCCTGCCCTTGCCGAATGGCAGTTGATAGAGCATGTTGGCGCTGAAGCGGCGTGTGGGGATGTCGGTCCACACCTGGCGTTCGCGGCGGCGGTCGTAGGCGTCTTCGGGTGAGCCGCCATCCTCGAGGTCGCCGATGTCGCGCGCCCAGGTGAAGTAGGCCTGCGCTCGAAGCCCTCCCTTGAAGGGGCGGTCGGCTTCCAGTGTCAATGCATGATACTGGTGGCCGGCGCCGTTGGTGGTGTAATTGATCGCAGGATACTTGGGGAACATCCTCGGCTTGTCGACAAACAAGCGGGTGTCGGCGAGAGGTTGGTTCGCGTTATAGTTCCACACGCCCTTGCGCGTGTTCGTGCCCGTGTAGGAGGCTCGGAAGCCGGTATCCCAGCGCTGGTGCTCGATGGTGAAGTTGTACTGCATGGAATAAGGAACCAGGAGGTTCGGATTCAAGGCCGCGGGGATGCTGACAGAGCCGGGCGCGCCGGTCGAGGTAGAAGGGTAAACCACGGGCCAAAGCAGGGGATTGGTTGTCGAGTTGGTATAGGCCGGTTCCGCGATGTTGAAGGGAACCGTCGACAGGGCTCCGTTTCGCGAGACCGTGTCGTAGTAAATCCCGTACCCGCCCCGGATGACCGTGTTGTTGTCCAGGGGGCGCCAGGCGAAGCCGATTCTCGGCGAGAAGTTGTTCTTGTCCGCCTTGATCAGCGTCGAGGAGCCAAACCCCACTGAGGAAGCTTCGACGACATCGACATAGCCTTTCGGCATCAGCGGACTTACTTTCGACAGCGCGCCATCGGGGATGACAATCTTGCCTGTCGCGAGGTCGAATGTCGACATCAGCCCATCGGTGGCGGTGAAGCCCGGTTTTAGATCGTAGCGGAGGCCGAGGTTCAGGGTGAGCTTTGAATTGACGCGGTATTCGTCCTGGACAAAAACCCCGTAAGTCCAGGACTGAGTGTCCTGCGCGATGGCGGGGAAGTTGCGCGCCATGGTTGTGGGGATGCCCAGCAGGAAGTCGGCGTAGGTATGGCCGGTGAACCGGTTGGAGAACGTGTTGTTGCCGAACAGACCCGCGCCCTGGCGGAGGTCGGTGTAGGAGCCACGGTCGATCTGCACGCCGAATTTGATGGTGTGGCGGCTGCTGATCCACGTAATGTTCTCCTGGAAGTTGTGCTTCTTGTATTCAATGCAAGGGTCGCACTGGACGTTGTTGGAAAAACCGGTCAGGCCCAGGTTGGTGAAGCTGACGGTCGGCGAGCCTGCGACGTCCGGCAAGTTGGGCGCGAGCCCGGTGAAACCGAGTTCCTTCACCAGATCAAGGCCGCGCAGCGGCGGCGTCTCGGGAAATGCGTCGGTCGCCAGCCCATAACGGGACTCGCTCAGCAGGTTCGGCTTGATGCTGTGGGTGTAGGCGAAGCTAATGCCGTTGTTCTTGCGGATGCGGTCAGTGATCCCGATGGTCGGCAGGCTCCCGACGTTGGGCTTCTGCGGCCACCGGACCCGCGTCCACCGGCCATTGAAAAAGACCTTGTCATTCAACCGGTGGTCTCCCCGCACGACCGAGGTCGGCTGCGTCAGCTTGTCATTCAGCAGGACCTGCCGGTTGTTCTGCGCCGCGAATACGTTGGGATCGCCGAAATTCGGCAGCGGATAAAACGTGTTCTGGATCTTCAGCGCTGAGGAGTTCAGGCGCGACGTGGGCAGCATGTTGTTGGGGAAGGGGTTGCCGTTGTTGAACGGGTCGCGGACCACTGTCGCCGGCAGCAGTCCGGAGAAATCGCCCGCGCGCCACGGCGCGATGGGGACCGAAGTGTTGAAGGTCACCCGGTTCGGCGGGCCAAAGCGCTCGAACTCGATGCTCGAGAAGAAGAAGGTCCGGTTGCGCCCGTCGTAGACCTTCGGAATATACACCGGTCCGCCAATGGAGCCGCCTGGAACCCACTCGATGCTGCCGGTCCCGGTAGTGGCGAACGGGTTTCGCGCTGTCAGCCCCGGCGAAGTGTAGTAATTGAAGACCTCGCCGTGGAGCTCATTGGTTCCAGAGCGGGTCACCACCGACATCTGGCCGATGCCCGGATTCTCCGCCGAACTGCCTGCCACTTCGAGCCGGATTTCCTGATAGCTCTCGGTGCGATCGCTGACGACCCCGGTGATCTGTCCGCCAAAAACGTTCGTAATGCTGACGCCATCCACGGTGACGTCGCCCTGTTTGGTGCGGCTGCCGCCAAAACGCATGTTGAAGCCGCTTTTGGTCTTCGAAACCTGGGGCGAAATCTGGATGAAGTCCCACGCGCGGCGGAGGGAAAGCGGCATATCGATCATCGTCTGGCGGGTTCTGGTATCAGCGACGCGGGCGGTTTCGGTTTCGATCAGCGTCGCCCCGGCGGACACTTCAACGCTTGTCGTCACTTGACCGACGTTCAGCGAAACGTCGATGCGCCGGCGGTCGCGGGCGAAGAGTTCGATATTGTCAACCACGAACTCCTGAAAGCCCTGCGCCGACGCCCTCAGGCGGTAGCGGCCCTCCAGCAGGTTCGGCACGGAGAACTGGCCTGCCTCGTCCGACTTCGACTCGTGCTTATAGCCGGTCCCTACATTGACAACTTCGATGGCCGCGCCCGGCACCGGGGCGCCCGAGGCGTCGGCGACGATGCCGGTGATGGTTGCAAAGGTGCTTTGACCGTACAATCCCACCGCGAGAACCATCAGCGCGGCACAGCTGATGGCGCTGACAGAGATCAATCTGCGTCTCATAGCCTGACTCCTAAACGCAAGTAGCGGAGGCCTCAGTCATTCAGGCCCGGCATTCCGTTTGGTGCAAGACTATTCAAACTGGCGGGCGGCGTCAAGGCGAAGCGCACAGGAATGAGCGCGCCCGTCCAATACACTGGACAGAATTTGCCGGGCCGGCCTTGACAGCATCCATGCATTTGGACAGAATACCTCTGCCGGAGTTTGCCGCTTGTGAATGCTCTCAGAACGCCGTCGCCACCCTCCATCGATCGGGCGCTCGGGCTCCTCGAGTTGCTGGCGCAGTCCCGCCACGGGCTGACACTGTCGGAGGTGTCGGCGCAGATGGGGATTCCGCGAAGTTCCGCCCACACGATTCTTCTGTCGCTGGAGAGGCGGGAGTGGCTGCGCCGCAGCGGGCGGACGCGCCGTTATTTGTTTGGCCCGAAGCTGTTCACTCTGGCCAATCGCGCTCTGGGCGGAACCAGCCTGCGCGAGGCGGCGGCGCCGCTGCTGAAGGCGCTGGCGCAGGAGACAGGTCTCGCGGTGCACATGGCGATCCTCGAGGAAGGACAGGCGGTGCTGATCGAGCAAGCCGCCCCGCCGCGGCGGCGTCTGAACACCTGGGTGGGCAAACGGATGGAACTGCACTGCACCGCCCTCGGTAAAGTCCTTCTGGCGTGGCTCCCAGAGGAGGATGCCCGGCGGATCTTGAACGAGCGCCTCCTCTCGCGGCACAACGAGAACACGAAGGCGTCGCCGCGCAGATTGCTGGAAGAGATCCAGGAGACGCGCAAGCGCGGATACGCGGTCGACGACTAGGAAGCCGAGATCGGCTATCGGTGCCTCGGTGCGCCGGTGTTCGATTCGGACGGGCGCGTCGCAGCCGCGGTTTCGGTTTCCGGAACAACCGCCCAGTTGCACTTCGTCAACGCAGCGCCGATCGCCGAGCAACTCCGCGAAGCAGCGGCGCGGATCGCGCGCGCCATCGCCAACCCGGCGGCGGCAGAGTAGAGTTCATCCCGGCGCGCCTGCGCCGCGGCTTGCCGGACCTCTTGCACCCCAAGCAGCTAAAATCAATCACTTACAGACATTGCTCACTGAAAACACGAGGCTTGACCGCGGCCGATTTGGACTCCAATTGAACGCCAGGTCCGCAAAAAGGGGAGAGTGGACTCCAAAAGGACTCCACACCGAGGACCACCGGCCGGGGATAATCACAGGTCCACAGGTTTGGCATCTCACATGCCCCGCGCGCGGTGGTACCCGCCTTCTGAAATCCTCCTGAGCAACTTTGTTCAGAGAGAATTCTGGTTCCCTTATACAGAGGACTGCGCCCATGGCGCGCCAGCATCCCAATCGGGAAATTCGTCTCACTGTGGATCGGGATCGGGCTTGACCACGTGAAGATGCGCGATCCGCTGGCGCGCCATGGGGAAATCTGGACATGCCGTCTGCCTTGCCCATGGCTCTTGTCCGCCAGCCGCTCCGCTGCCAGGTGAACCGCGCGGAGATGATGCTGATCGAAGCGAGGGCGCGCGAGGAAGGCAAGAGCGTGGCGAACGACGTCCGGACCAGACTCGGCCTCCCCGATCGCAACGCCGGCCGCCCGACGGTGGCTCAACTGGAGGTCGAGCAGGACCAGGCTTGGGAGATCCTCCGCGGCCTGGGTGTCGATCCGGCGGCTTTCTTCTCGGCGGACGGCTCCTGGCTGTCGGATTACCGCTGATCTTTCTCGCTGCGATGGAGGAACCCGTCGGGAGCGGTGTCGCGGAATGACGGTTCCCCTTTCCGAACTGAAGCGGGGCGACAGGCACAGGACGTTCGAGCTTCACACTGCACGCATTAAAGCGTCGGATTTTCAGTGAGACAATAGTTTTCAGCAAATGCTGAAAATGGACAATCCAGTGAAAGGCTTATCCCTGGAACGCGAGGCCCTCGACCAGTTGACGGCGGTGCTGCGAAGGGTGCCTTTCCTTGAATCCGCCAAGCTCCCGCGAGAGAGCACACGGGGCGACTCGCGTGCCGATTTCATCCTGGCCGTCTGCTCTCAGTCG
>JACADU010000259.1 GCA_013388415.1 Bryobacteraceae bacterium | reverse complement strand
CCCGGCGGGCGCCGCCGCCGGACATCCTCGAAACGAAGGGATCATCCGCGCTGAGGACCGCCGTGGCGCGCGGCGCGGCGTGCGCGATCAGCCTCTCCTTTTCGCGGGCGTGCTCCTCAAGCGAAACAAATTGCGTGGAATGTGTGCGGTAAACTCCCAGGACCACGGCGATATCCGGACGGACCACAGGGGCGCTCTGATCGAGGGTTCCTGGCGAGGATCCCGCAAGTTCGAGAACCGCGTAGCGGTGCCAGGGACGAACGCGAAGCGTGCTCAAGGCAACGAACTGAGGACCGTTTTGGTTGCCGATGGTCGCGAACGCCGGAGCATGCGCTTTGAGGATCGCGGCGAGCAACTCCTTGCAGGTGGTTTTGCCGAGGCTGCCTGTGATGGCGATGAAGGTGGTGCGCCACATCAGGCGCCGCCACACCCAGGCGGCGGCTCTGACAGGAAAGCGCATCCGCATCAACCAGGAGCCGATAAGCACCTGACGCACCCACATTCCCCAGCGGCGCAGGGGCCATTTGTGGGTGACGGCTTCGTCGCGCATGAGTAACACTCCCCGTTCGATGCAGGAACCGGGCATCCCTGCCCGCATGTCCATCATAGAGTCGCGGGCGGGTCCGCCGGGGTTGGCGGCTCGCAGAAAGGGGGCCGCTGAGGCATGTTGACGATAAAGGACAGATAAGTCCTTTGTCTCAAACAGCTTGACGACAGGCGGCAGAGTTCATAGAATTGCCACTAATGCTTCGAGGGTTTGAAATCACCTCGGTAGCGAAGGAGTCTCATGAGACAACTACTGTCAACTGTGTCGTTGGCCGCAGTCCTCGGTGTGGCCGCCTGGGGACAGGTGGCAACGGGTTCGCTGGCCGGCACGGTGGTCGATCCCACCGGAGCGGCGGTACCCGCGGTCAAAATCACCGCGACAAACGTCGCCTCGGGAGCAAAGGTCGAAACGGTCAGTTCCGATGCCGGGCTGTACGTGTTCGCCGCGCTCCCGCCCGCTGTCTATACGGTGACGGCGGAAAAGACCGGTTTCAAAACGCTGAACCGGCCGGGCATCGAAATCCGCATCGCGCAGCGCATTGACATGAACCTGCAAATGGAGTTGGGCGATGTGCAGCAGACGGTGAACGTGACGGCAGACGTGCCCCTGCTGGAGACGTCAACATCGGAACGCGGAAACAACATTTCGGTGAAACTGATGGATAACCTGCCGCTTTTCGCAGGCGGCATTCGCAACCCGCGCGCGTTCGTCAACTACATGGCTGGCGTGACAAACAGCGGCGAACAGAGCGTCTCAGGCTCGGGCGGGCGCGCCCAGGAAGTGATCATCGACGGCGCCAGCGCGCTCAACGTCGAGTCGAGCGCGGTCTTCAACTTCCCCTCCGCGGAGATGTTCTCCGAATTTAAAATGCTCACCAGCAACTACTCGGCGGAGTTTGGCCGGGTGGGCGGCGGGATCGAAATCTACCAGCCCAAAAGCGGCACCAACTGGTTCCACGGAGCGGCCTTCCTGAACATGCGCCGCGACATCTGGAACGCCAACGCCTGGAACCGGAACGCCAGCACGAATCCGGCCACCAGCTTCCGGCCCAAAGAGCGGTTTAACGAAGTCGGCGGATCCATCGGCGGGCCGGTCTACGTGCCGAAGGCCTACGATGGACGGGACAAGACCTTCTGGTACTTCACCTACGCCAAGGATATGCGCCCGGTGACCGTGAGTTTCCCCGTGATGACGGTGCCCACGGCGCTGATGAAACAGGGGAACTTCTCGCAGGCCGGCGTGCCGGCGATCTACGATCCGGCGACGACATCCGGCAACACCCGCAGTCCGTTCCCCGGCAACATCATTCCCCAGGCCAGGTTCACGCCGATCGCCAGGAACGTTGTGGCCAACATCCCCGATCCGAACGTTCCGACTTTGGCGGGCAATTTCAACTTCGTCAACCAGAGCGCGTTCGACCGCTACATTTGGAGCCTGAAGTTCGACCACGCGTTTTCGGCCACAAACCGCGTCGCATACTTCTTCAGCAACGAAGTGCAGGGGCAGAACGATACGACCGGCTTCCCGGGACTCTTGGGCAACGGCCTTCAGAACTTCCAGAAGCCATACAACCACCGCTTCAACCACGACTGGAGCATCAAGCCGAACCTGCTGATGCATACCACCTACGGGTTCTCGATCACCAGGCAGTCGTGGGACAACCCAAACCAGAAGGGAGGAGGCTCGAAGCTCGGATTCAAGGGCCTGTCCGGCGATTCGGACGCAACGCCCCGCATTCAGTTCGCCGGCGCCGCAGGGCTGTCGCCGTACGGAGTGCAGGACGGCAAGGTGGCCAATGGCGCGCAGTTCAACCGCCAGCACTGGATCAGCCAGGGCTACACGCTCATCAGCGGCAAACACGAATTCAAGTTCGGCTTCAACTGGCGGCGGTACGAGACGCTCGGTCAGGACCTGGCCGGCACGAACGGGCTCTATCAGTTCAGCCGCGCTCAAACGGCGCTGCCGACCGCGTTGACCAGCACCGGCCACGAGTTCGCCAGCATGTTGCTCGGCGCGGTGAACCAGGCATCGAACGTGGTGCCGCCGGTTTTGTTCGACACGACGGTCTACTACGACACGGCCGGGTATTTCCAGGACAACTGGCGCGTGAATTCCAAACTGACGTTGAACCTCGGGATCCGGTATGAAGTTCCCATCGGGTGGCACGTTCCTGGAGGGAACGGCTACTCGCACGTGGACATCAACGTGCCCAACCCTGGCGCCGCCGGACGTCCCGGCGCGCTGGTGTTCTCGGGCACGGGTCCCGGCCGCACCGGCGTGAAACGGTTCTATCCGACAGACTGGTCGGCAATCGGACCGCGCCTCGGCTTCTCCTACCAACTCTTCTCGAAGACGGTCATCCGCGGTGGATGGTCGATTTACTATCAGGGCCTGTCCAGCGGAGGCTGTGGCTGCCGCTTCGGATTCGCCGGCAGCAACAGCTTGATCAGCGATGGCCTGAACCCGGTCTTGAACTGGGAAGACGGCATCCCGCTCGCGCCGGGCTACCGCCCGCCGCCGATCATCGACCCGACGTATGTCAACTATCAAAATGTCCAGTACCAGGGTCCGACGGCAGGCCAGCCGGGGCGCATCAAGAACTGGAGTTTCAATATCCAGCACGAAATGAAGAACTGGCTGTTCGACATCGCCTACCAGGGCAACCGCGGAACCCGGCTCAATTCGACGATGGATCTCAACCAGTTGCCCACCAGCTACCTGCGCTACGGTTCGGTGCTTGGCCAGAGAATCGATTCGCCGGCTGCCGCCGCCGCGGGCTTCAAAAAGCCCTACGACAGCTTCCCGGGCAACCTGAGCGTCGCCCAGTCGCTGCGCGCGTTCCCGCAATACCTCACCGTCTCTAGCCTGTTCGCGGGCTTCGGCAAAAGCTGGTACGACGCCCTTCAGGTCAAGGTGGAGCGGCGCTTCGGCAGTTTCCAGTTGATGTCGAACTACTCCTGGCAGAAGAACCTCACCATCGGGCATTACCGTCAGGTCTTCAACCAGATCGGCAGCCCGGGCGCCACCCCGCAGGATTACAACAACCTCGCGGACGCCAAGAGCTTCTCGAACATGGACATCCCCCACGTCTTCAACCTGATGCTCTCCTACGACCTGCCATTTGGCCGGGGCAAGAAGTGGATGAGCAACTCCAACCCGCTGGTGAACGCGCTGGTTGGAGGCTGGACGATCGCCAACATCGAGCAGTACCGGAAAGGCACGCTGATCTGGCTCACCACCCCCGGCAACCCGCTCGGCAACGGCGTGCTGTTCTCGCCCGTGACCAAGGCGATGGTCGGCTCCGGCCCGATCCGGACGGGCATCGACCGGACGTCTCTCGATCCCAACAATCCAAACACGCGGTGGTTCAACGCAGCGGCCTTCACCGCGGCGCCGCAGTATACGCTCGGCAACGCTGCGTTCTACCACAACGACTTCAGGCAACCCGCCGTCTTCAACGAGAACCTGTCAATCGTCAAGAGAACGACGCTCTGGCAGAACGACAAGAATCCGGTGGTGCTCACCTACAGAGCCGACGGATTCAACATCTTCAACCGCACCTGCTTTGGCGGTGTCGTCGGAACGGTCGGGAATGCCAATTTCGGCCGGCCGACCGGCGTCCAGGTCGGCGCCCGCATCATCACGATGGGCTTGCGGCTGGAGTTCTAAACTCCACGCCGCGGTTTTGGTTCGAAGAAGGGCGGCTTCGGCCGCCCTTTTTTTGCGATAAGCTGGCGGGGCAAGCAAGGAGGCGCAAGCATGAGCGATCCATCGAGAAGAGAGTTTCTTTCAAGCAGCGGCAAGGTCTCGGCCCTGGCGGGAATTGCGTTGCCGCATGTGCACGCGGCGCAGGACAGCACCATTCAAGTGGCGCTGGTGGGCTGCGGCGGCCGCGGCACCGGCGCGGCGGTCAACGCCGTGTCGGTCACCAATGGCCCGGCGAAGCTGACGGCGATGGCCGACGTCGTCCCCGCCAAGATGAACGCAAGCTACGACAAGCTGAAGTCGCAATTCCCCGGCAAGATCGATGTGCCGCCTGAGCGCAGGTTCCTCGGCTACGACGCCTACAAGCAGGCGATGGATTCCCTTCGCAAGGGCGACGTCGTGATTCTCGGGACGCCGCCGGCGTTCCGCTGGGTCCACTTCACCTACGCCGTCGAAAAAGGACTGCACACGTTCATGGAAAAGCCGGTGACCGTGGACGGCCCGACAACCGTGCGCATGCTGAAGCTGGCGAAACTGGCCGAGTCGAAAAACCTGAAAACCGCAGTGGGCCTGATGGTGCGGCACTGCCGCGCCCGGCAGGAACTGCTCAAGCGAATCCGGGACGGCGCCATCGGCGACATCATCGCGATGCGCGGATACCGCATGGGGCAGGGCGGCGGCACCGCCGGTCCGCGGCCCGAGGGCGTCAGCGAACTCGCCTGGCAGGTCCAGCGGTTCCATGCGTTCCTCTGGGCCAGCGGCGGCGTCTTCAGCGACTACTACAT
>JACADU010000029.1 GCA_013388415.1 Bryobacteraceae bacterium | reverse complement strand
TTGTCGCTATGCTGCTCCCCGCTGTCTGTCTCGGAATTCTCGTCTACGGCATGATCGCCGCCATGTTGGGCACCATTCTGCCCGAGCTATCCAAAAAGTTCGGACTCAGCCCTAAGCAGAACGGGACCATTGGCATGACCCAGGCAATCGGCCTGATGGTGGGTTCTTTCTTTGTCGGCCCACTGATGGATCTCCAGGGCAAGAAGCTGGGCATCCTGCTGGCGCTGGCGCTGATCACTCTGGCGCTGTTCGGGCTTCGGAGCGCCAAAGGGTACGGCTCGATTGCCGGCTTCATGCTCATGCTCGGAACCGGCGGCGGCGCGCTCGTGACTTCCGCCTTCGCTCTCGCCGGCGAAATTCAGGTGTCCTGGTTGCAGGGTGCGGCGGTGTTCAACGCCGTTAACCTCTTCTTCGGGCTCGGCGGGCTGATCACGCCGCTGGTCGCGGCGCGCATTTTCCAGAACAACGCCAACCGCCTGCTCTTCTTCGCGATGCTGATCGCGGTTCTCGCCTTTGCCGCCAATTCCTTTGTTCAGGTCTCGCCGCCTTCCGGGAAAGTCGCGTTTCAGGCTGAGTCGGTCTCCACGCTGATCGGGAATCCCGTCTTGCTCGTGCTTGCTTCGGCTTTGTTCTTGTACGTCGCCTGCGAAGTTGGCGTGTGGAACTGGCTGGCGCGGCACCTGATCGCGCAGGGCGTCCCCGAGGCGAAGGCGCTCACCATTCTCTCGTTGGGATTTGCGCTTGGCTTGCTGCTTGGCCGCGTTGCGGTGGTGCCAGTCCTCGGCAGTGTCACGCCGAAGGCGGTTCTGATCGCGGCTGCCGCCGGCATGGCGGTGACGACTTACATGATGTTGCAGACAAGGAGCGCCGGAATGGCTCAGGGTCTGGTCTTCCTTGCGGGATTGGCCATGGCGCCGGTGTTCCCCACGGCTCTCGGCCTGGTGGGCGGCGCCTTCAAGCCGTCCGGACTCGACGCGACAGCGACGGGAATTGCCTCAACCGCCGGCTGGCTGGGCCTGGTTGTGAGCTCGCCCATCATCGGCGGGATCGCCGGGGATGATCCGGCCAAGCTCAAAAAGGCCCTGCTCCTGCTGCCGGTGGGTTCGCTGCTCATGGGGCTGGTGATCTTCGCGCTCTAGCGAAAGCGGCTTCAAGCTGATCGCGGCGACGCCGCGGCCGCCGCGTCCAAGAGAGCAGAGCCGGGTTCCGCGCCGAGCTCCCGGCGGGCCATATTCAGAGCGATGATCGGGAAGTAGTTGCGATAGAGCGTGTACCGCAAATAGAAGACGTTCGGGAAGCCGGTCCCAGTGGCCAGGTCCTCGTCCCAGGTCCCGTCGGCGTTCTGGGTTTGCAGCAGGTAGTCGAGACCGCGCCGGACCGCGTCGGGATGCGCTCCTGGATCGGCCGCCAGCAGGCCGATGAGCGCCCAGGCGGTTTGAGACGGCGTGCTCGGCGCCGCGACAAACCGGTTGTCGGCGTAACTCTCGCAGCTTTCGCCCCATCCGCCGTCGGCATTCTGGATCTGCGAAAGCCAGTGCGCGGCCTTTGCGACCGGCTCGCGCGCCACGGGGGCGCGGGCGTGTTTCAACGCCCGGATGGCGAGAAACGCCCCGTAGATGTAATCGACTCCCCACCTCCCGTACCAGCTTCCGTTGGGTTCCTGGTTCCTGAGCAGGTAGTCGACGCCTCGGGCGATGGCCGGATGGGACATGCCATGCCCGCGCCGGATGAGCGACTCGAGAACCCGCCCGGTGATGTCGGGGCAGGTCGGATCGAGCATGGCGTTGTGGTCGGCGAAAGGCACTTTGTTGAGGAGCTGCCAGTCGTTGTCCACATCAAATGCGGCCCAGCCGCCATCCTTTGACTGCATTCCAATGAGCCAGTTCATGGCGCGCCGTTCACAGCGGGCCTGCGCTTCGGGATCTGAGGCGCGGGCGTGCATCAGCGCGAGCAGAACCATGGCGGTGTCGTCAATGTCGGGATAGTGCTCGTTATCGAACTCGAAAGCCCAGCCGGAGGGTTCAAGATCGGGACGCTTGACGCTCCAGTCGCCTTTGCGGCGGACCTCGCGTGCGATGAGCCAGTCGGCCGCCCGCCGCATCGGTTCTTCCTCGACTTGGCCGGTCTCGCCGAGAGCGAACATGGCGTAGGCGGTGTCCCAAACCGGCGAGAAGCAGGGCTGAAAGAACAGTGTGTCTTCCGACTCGGACATGAGCGCGTCGAACTGCTGAACGGCCTCGATGTAGTCGGGGTGATCCTTGGGGTAGCCGAGCGAGTCGAGCGCCATGATGAGATACATCATCGAGGGATAGATGGCCCCGAGCCCGTTGCTGTAGCGCGTGTGATCGAGCATCCACTTCTCGGCTGCGCGGATGGCGGCGTTCTTGAGTTTCTGGTTGCCGCGGTAGTGCCATATCTTGAGCCCGCGGTCGATGCCGTGGAAAATCAACGACAGGCGGTCCCGGCGAGGCAGGCGGAAGCTGACGCCCGGGGCCTCGATGTCGTGCAGGTTGAAGTCGGGAGGGACCGGGCGGACGCCGCCGCGCGCCTGAACGATGGACAGCGGAACGACGATGGCCCGGGTCCAGCTTGACATCTCGTAGAGCACGCCGCCGGGCAGCAGCACGAGCTCGGGCGGGATGGTAGGGACGTGCTGCCGCGGATAGAGCCCGAACAGACTGAGGTTGATCTTGACGTAGCTGTTGGCAGCCTGGATGCCGCCCAAATCGAGGATGGCTTTCCTCAGCCGGGCCATGGGCTCGGAGGCGGGGTCGATGCCGGCGAGTTTGAGGGCTGTGTAAGCCTTGACGCTCGCGCTCGGGTCGGCAGGACCGCCGGGGTAAATGTTGAACCCGCCGCCGGGAAGCTGGCGGTCGAGAATCGACCGCGCAGCCTTGCGGATACGGGTCAGCGTCGGCGGATTCCAGCCCGAATCGGTCGGTGGATGAAGCCAGAGTTGAAGCAGGATGTAGTCGGACTCGAGCGTGGTGTCGGCGAGCAGGTCGCCGCACCAGTACCCTTGTGGTTTCTGTAGGTTGAGCAGAGCGCCCTGCGCGCGGACCAGGCTCGCGGCGCAGGCTTCCGCCAGCGCTTGCCGGGATTGAGCGGCGGCGATCGTTCGGCGCGCTGCACGGCGCGCGGACGATTCAAACCACGCTGATTCCATAAACTCCCATTTTCCCCCATTAGAGGCCGCCAGGGTACTGCTATCCTGATGAGAGGTGTCAAGCCCTCTGAACGTCCAACTGGATCACTACGAAGGGCCGCTGGACCTGCTGCTGGACCTGATCCGCAAGCAGCAGATTAACATCTACGACATCCCGATCGCGCGGATTACACAGCAATATCTGGCTTACCTGGAACGCGCGGCGGAGCTGGACATGGAGTTGGGCGCCGAATTCGTCTACATGGCGGCGACGCTCATTCACATCAAGTCGAAGATGCTGCTGCCGCGGGATCCGGAACTCGAGAAACTCGACCCGGAAGAAGATCCGCGCAAGGAACTGGTCGAGCGGCTGCTGGAATACGAGCGTTTCAAGAGCGCCGCGGCCATGCTCCAGGAGAAGCGCATGATCGAGGAGGCGATCTGGACGAATCCGCAGATCCAGAACTTCCTGGCCGAGGACGAGCATCCCGGGCTTGCGGTCACGCTGTTCGATCTGGTCAAGACCTTCGAACAGATCCTGGAGCGGGCGCGAAGCCGGCCTCAATATGAGGTGTCTCCCGACGAGGTTTCGATTCCGGACATGATTCGCTTCCTGCGGCGGAGTCTGGAGGACCTGCCCGAAGGCAAGACTGTCGGGCTGGTTCCGCTTTTCGAGCAACAGAAGACGCGGCGGGCGATGATCTGCCTGTTCCTCGCCGTGCTGGAAATGGTCAAGCAGCAGGCGATCCGCCTGACGCAGGACGAGAGCTTCAGCGAGATCCTGGTGAGCCGGGGGAGCCGTTTCGACGCCGGCGATGTCTCGGTTGAAGAAGCCGCGCGAATAGAGCAAGAGTACAAAGACTAGAGCAATGGAAGAAAACGAAGTGCAGGCGGCTGGACAGGAGCCGCAGGGTGAAGCGTTGACTGAAACCGTGGAGACCGTGAGCGCCGAGACGCTGCTGAGCGTATTCGAGCAGCCGCAAGCGCAGGAAGAAACGGACCGCGCGCAGGTGAAAGCCGTGCTGGAAGCGATCGTCTACGTGCTCAACGAGCCGATGCCCGCCGCGCAAATCGCCCAGGCTCTGGACAAGCCGGAGGAGCTGGTGACGGAACTGCTCAACGAGCTGGTCGAAGAGACTTCCAGACCGGAACGGGGCGTGTTTGTCCGCGAGGTCGCCGGCGGCTATCAACTGGCCACCAAGCCCGAGCACCACGAGCAGATCCGGCAGTTCGTCCGGAATCTGAAACAGCCGTTGAAGCTCTCTCAAGCGGCGTTGGAGACTCTGGCCGTGATCGCCTACAAACAGCCCATCACGATGCCGGAGATTCTTGAGATTCGCGGCGTGCAGGGCGGCGGAGTGGTCAAGACGCTGATCGACCGCAAGCTCATCACCACGGCGGGGCGCAAGAACGTCATCGGCAAGCCGATTCTCTACAAAACGACCAAGGAGTTCCTGACTCAGTTCGGGTTGAAGGACGTCTCAGAACTGCCCTCTCTCAAGGAGTTCGAGGAGATCCGGCGGCAGTCCCTGGCGGACGAGGAGATCGCCGGCGAACCCGGCGTCGCGCCGCCTGCTGACCCGGCGCCGCCGTCCGGCGCCCCCCCGGAAGCCGCGCGCGAAGAATCGAATGGCTGAAGAACGTCTGCAAAAGATCCTGGCTCATGCGGGCGTCGCCTCGCGCCGCAAGGCCGAGGAGTACATCCTGGGTGGCAGAGTCTCGGTCAACCGGAAGACCGTCACGGAGCTGGGGGCCAAGGCGGACGTCGAAAAAGACGAAATCCGGGTCGACGGCCACATCCTCAAGCCGCGGAAGCATCATCTTTACATCGCGCTGCACAAGCCCAAAGAAGTGATGACCACGCTGCACGATCCCGAGGGGCGGAGGACCGTCAAGCACCTCGTCAAGGGCATCCACGATCACGTTTTCTATGCCGGCAGGCTCGATTACATGAGCGAGGGGTTGCTGCTGCTGACCACCGACGGCGAATTCGCCAGGCGGATCACTTCGCCGGCGAGCCACCTGGAAAAGACCTACGTCGTGAAGGTCACGGGGCGGTTGACGCCCGAGCAGGAGATCAAGTTCCGCAAGGGAGTGCCTCTTTACGGCCGCAGGACGGCGCCGGCGAAACTCAAACTGCTCAAGCCGGGCGACAATCCCTGGTACGAAGTCAAGCTCACCGAAGGCAGGCAGAACCAGATCAGGGACATGTTCAAGAGTTTCGGGTTCCTGGTCGAGAAACTGCGCCGGGTGAAGATCGGTTTCCTTTCTCTTGAGGGGCTGCCGCCGGGAGCCTACCGGACGCTGACCCGCGCGGAGATCGCGAAGTTTCGGAAGATTCTTGGCATGGCAGATGCATCCAAACAGCCATGAGCCCCGAGCAGCGAATTCTTTCAAGCGTGAAGACGATCGCCGTCGTGGGATTGTCATCGGACCCCATCAAACCGAGCTATGAGGTGTCGGAGTACATGCAGCGGCAGGGCTACAGGATCGTTCCGGTGAACCCCAAGGAGACCGAGGTCCTCGGCGAAAGGGCCTACGCATCGCTCGAAGAGATCCCCTTCCCAATCGACCTTGTCAACGTGTTCCGCCGGCCCGCGCAGACGCCGGAAGTCGTGCGCTCGGCCATCGCCATCGGCGCCAAGGCGGTCTGGCTTCAGTTGGGCATCGCCAATGACCAGGCGCGGATGGCTGCCGCCGAAGCGGGACTGCCGTATGTCGAGGACCGCTGCCTGCTGATCGAGCATCGAAAGATGCGCTGACGCGCCACCCCGGCGCCCCGTCCTGCTCGAAGGCGAGTTGGCGCAGGTTATATAATGCCCGCGAGGCTCTGAATCACCATGGCACTGACATCGGCCCAGACTGAAGCCGCGCTGCGCGCGCTCGACGGCTTCGCGATCGAACTGCCCTCGTGGGGTTTCGCCAACACCGGCACCCGTTTCGGCAAGTTCATTCAGGCGGCGGCGGCAACGACCACCGAGGAGAAGATCGCCGACGCTGGCCAGGTGCACGCTTTCACCGGATGCTGTCCAACGGTCGCGATGCACGTCCTTTGGGACTTCCCGGAAGGGAAGGCCGCGATTCCCTCAGTCAAGGCGGCGGCAGCCCGGCATGGCGTCGGCATCGGCGCGATCAACCCCAACGTCTTCCAGGACCAGTGTTACAAGCACGGCTCGCTCGGCAATCCCGATCCTGAGGTCAGAAAGACCGCGCTTTCCCACATCCTCGACAGCGTGGAGATCATGAATGCGACAGGTTCGAGGGATCTGACGCTTTGGTTCGCCGACGGGACCAGCTATCCGGGATCAGGTTCGGTCCGGGCTCGCAAGCAATGGTTCACTGAAGGACTGAAAACAACGCATGCCGCCTTGTCCGGCAATCAGCGGATGCTGGTCGAGTACAAGCCGTTTGAGCCCGCCTTCTATGCGACCGACATCGCCGATTGGGGGATGTCTTACGTTCTTTCCAAGGCCTGCGGGCCGCGGGCGAAAGTGCTGGTCGACACCGGACACCACTATCAGGCGCAGAATATCGAGCAGATCGTGGCATGGCTTCTTGACGAGGACATGTTGGGCGGTTTCCACTTCAACGACCGCCGTTATGCCGACGACGACCTGACGCTCGGTTCGATCGACCCTTACCAGGTGTTCCGCATCTTCCACGAGATCTGCTACTTCACCTGGGAGCGGGGCAAGGCGCCGGACATCGCCTACATGGTGGATCAGAGCCACAACCTGAAGAACAAGATTGAAGAGATGATCCAGACGGCGATGAACGCGCAGGAGCTCTTCGTCAAAGCGGCGCTGGTGGATCACGCAAAACTCGCCGCGCATCAGGCCAAGGGAGAGCTGGTGGACGGCGAGGAGTGCCTGCGCGCGGCCTTTTTCTCGGATGTAAGGCCGGCGCTGGCCGAGTGGCGGAAATCCAGGGGCCTCGCCCCCGATCCGCTTGCGGCGTTCCGCGAGAGCGGTTACTTGTCGAGAATTGAAAAGGAACGCGCCGAGAAGAACCGCGCCGCGGTCTCCAGCTACGCGTAATCCGGCTGCGGCTAAATCGCTTTGATGATCCTGGCAGGCAGCGTGAAAATCGCGCCCACGAGCGTGAATACCCCGGTGACCACGATGCCGACCAGCTTGAACGGCAACAGAATCAACCATACGAACGGGTAGATGATGAGCGCGATCAGCGCGCAAGGCCAGCAGAGCACGCAGAGGATCATGAAAAGCAGAAACTTGACCATCTGAAGGCGATGCCTCCTGGAATGGAATACGCTTGATGGTCAGACGTTGTTCCGTGAATGCGGGCTCAGAGACTCGGCGGCGTGATAGCTGCTGCGCACAAGCGGGCCGCTTTCAACATGGGCGAAGCCGAGTTTTCTGGCCGCTTCGCCGTATTCCGCGAATTCGGCCGGGGTGACATACCGCAGAACGGGCAGATGCCTGGGCGTGGGCCGCAAGTACTGCCCGATGGTCACGATCTGGACGCCGTGACTTCGCAGATCAGCAAGCGTTGCAAGGACTTCTTCGCGCGATTCTCCGAGACCGGCCATGAGCCCGCTCTTGGTGGGAATCTCTGGCTTCAGCCGCCTGGAAAGAGCGAGAAGCTCGAGAGACCGTTCATAACGCGCGCCGAATCGAACCTGCCTGTAGAGTCTCGGGACGGTTTCGATGTTGTGGTTGAGGACGTCCGGCGCGGCGCCGAGAACCGTTTCGAGGGCTTCGCGGGAGCCCTGGAAGTCGGGGATGAGCACTTCCACTTTGCAGCCGGGAATGCGATCCCGGATGGCGCGGATGGTCAGGGCGAACAGCTCCGCGCCTCCATCCTTGCGGTCGTCGCGGTTCACGCTGGTAATGACGGCGTAGCGCAAACCGAGCGCGGCGCAAGCCTCAGCCACGCGGCGGGGTTCGTCGTAGTCGACTTCAAGGGGCGCCCCCTTCTGAACGGCGCAAAATCCGCAGCGGCGGGTGCAGAGGTTGCCCAGAATCATGAAGGTGGCCGTGCGGTGGTTCCAGCACTCGCCGACATTCGGGCAGGCGGCGCTCTGGCAAACCGTATGGAGCTGAAGATCCTCCACCAGCCGCAGAAGTTCGGCGTAGTTGGCGCCTCCAGGCGCAGGCGCCTTGAGCCATTCCGGCCGCCGGGGTCTCGGTTCGATGGAAACCAGCACTATTCCTTTGATGATAGCGGCTGAGCGGCGGCTTCCTCCAGGCGGCGCTCCAGAACGGTTTCCGCCCTGAAGTTCTCGAACTTCAGAAAATGCGAGGCCGCCATCTCGATCGCCTTGCGTGGCAGCAGCCCGATGATTTCGCTGGAAAGGATGCCTGCGCCCCGGGCCTTGGCCTCCCGGAGGACAGCCTCATAGACGACGTGCATAGGCGTGGTCTCAAAGTCCGTCAGATTCATGGTGACCTGCGCCACGCCGCGGGACGCGAGACGGACGCCGAGGGCCTTGACGCAGGGAAGCCCGCCGCTGGAGGCGCGGATGGCGCGCGCGATGGCGCGGGCTGTCTCGACGTCGTCTGTATCCAGATTGATGTTCCAGGCGATGAGGACTTTGCGGGCCCCGACAGCCGTCGCGCCGGCCGTCGGATGCAGTCCCGGCCCTCCCACATCAGGGCGGCGGGCGGGGTCGGCCAGCGCGGCTTCCCGCAGCCCCTCGAACTGTCCGCGGCGGACGTCCTCCAGCCGGCGCCGCTCCGGCCGCTTGGCGGCGGCTTCATAAAAGTAGACCGGGAGTCCGAGTTCCTCCCACAGGCGCAGCCCCGCTCGCCACGCCAGAGCGGCGCAGTCCTCGAGGTCGACACCCTCGATGGGCACGAACGGAAGCACGTCGAGAGCGCCGATCCGCGGATGAACGCCCTGATGGCGAGTGAGGTCGATTCGATTCACAGCGACACGCGCTGCGGCGACCGCTGCGTCGACAACCGCTTCCGGAGCCCCGGCGCAGGTGATGACGCTGCGATTGTGGTCGGCGTCCATCTCGATGTCGAGAACTCTGACGCCGGACACCCCGGCGATCGCCGAAGCCAGGGACTCCACGACCGCCCGGTCGCGGCCTTCACTGAAGTTCGGCACGCACTCCACAATCGGGATGGCCATCCGGTTGTTACTTCCTCTCGGGGCTGATTTCCACCCCGCGCCTGAAGACGCGAGTAATGGTCTGAACCCCAAAATAATAGGGCAACTCACGGTAGTCGCGCACGGCGAGAATCGCGAAATCGCCCTGCTTGCCAGGTTCGAGCGATCCAATCCGGGCGGCGCAGTCCAACGCGTAGGCGCCGTTGATTGTGGCAGCCGTGATCGCCTCCGCAGGCGTCATCCGCAGCATCGTGCACGCCAGCGAGAGCGTCATGGGCATGCTACAGGAAGGGCAACTGACGCCGTCAAAGCCGGTGGCCAAGGCCACCGCCGCGCCGGCATCGATGAGCGCTCTCGCTGGTGGACGCATCTCGGAACCCGTGTGGAAAGAAAGCCCGGGAATCAACGTGGCGATGGTTCGCGATCCAGCCAGTGCTTCGATCTCCGCCGAGTTGATCCCATCCAGATGGTCCACGCTCACTGCCTGCATCTCCACCGCAAGCTGCACCGCGCCGCGAATCGAGTCTGGCCCGGCATGCATCTTGGTCTTAAGGCCGGCGCTCCGTGCCGCCGCAAGATGAACGCGCGCTTCGTGAAGCGAAAAACCGCCGCGCCGGCAGACAACGTCTGCAAACTGAGCGAGCCGCCGCCGCGCCACAAGCGGGAGCAGAACCGCGGTTCGCCACTTCAGATAACCATCGGGATTGCCAGCAAACTCAGCAGGCGCCGCGTTCGCCGAATACAGCGTCGGAACGACCGCGGCCGGGCTTGCATCAAGACCGTTTATGATCCTCAGAATCCTCGTTTCGCCGGCTTCATCGAGCCCGGGACCCGACTTGGCCTCCACCGTCGTGGCGCCGTGCGAGGCCATCCAATGCAGCACGGTCTGCGCCTGCGCCCGAAGCCTGCTGCTGCTCGCCGGTTGCGCCCCCGCATTCTCCGCCACGCGCCAGGGAAATTCCTCCAATCGGGGTTGGGCGTGAACGAGATGCGTGTGGCTGTCGACGAATCCCGGCAGCACCACTGAGCCCGTTGCATCCACTATCTCTGCGTCGCGGGCGCCTTCCAGGTTCTCAATGCGGTGAGACGGACCGACATGCTCGATGATGCCATCCCGGATGAGCATTGCTCCGTTTTCAACGATGCCCAGGTCGCTCATCGCGGGCCCGCGGCGGGGCCCGCCGGATCCGCGGAGCGTAACCAACTGCGCCACGCCGCGGATGAGCAAGCGGTCGAGTTTTTTCATTTTCGGGCGGCTGGGCGCCGGCCGGCCGTCTATTTGCGAAAAACGACCAGCCCGTCCACCCCAACCTTTGTACCGGATGCCCAGGCGACGGGCTCTCCACGAACCGTCAGTCTGACAACGTGCCGGGCGGGATTCAGACTGAGTGCATGATACAACGATTCTCCCCCTTTCGACACATCCTCGTCGCTATTTGAGTCAATCGTGCCCGCCATTTTCCCGTCAACATAAATATCCGCCTTGCCGCCGTCAGGCAAATACGGCCCTACAAGGATGAATCCGGAGCCCTCGAATGTGAATTCGATCGACGCCCCCTTCGACGCCGCGACAAAGCCTGACTTGGTTTCGGTCCACTCGCCTTCCCGCTTCACCCCCGGATCGCGGGCTGTCAGACGCGCGGCGGGTTTCCCGTAATCGTTCCACGCTTCGAACTTCGCCGGCGCGGGCTTCTGGACCTTGACCACCAACGAGTCCTGCTCCACGCGCCCTCCGGTCTTCTGCACCAGCGCGATGGCGCGCTTCACGGTGGAGTCGACGATGGACGTAAAAGTGTAGTTTGTGTAGCTGAAAGTCTTGTTTGAAATCGCCGCAATGCCGCCTTTCCATTTCACGGGAATGGCGTCGTAGCCGTACACGACGCCGAGGATGCCCGCCGCGGACGAGGGATTGCAGTCCGAATCCTGGCCGGCGCGCGTGGAGATCACAATGGTCTTTTCGAAGTCGCCCTCACCGTAAAGCAGCCCGAGCGCGATGTAAGCGCCGTTCAGCTTGGCGTCGATGTTAAAGGGCTGAAGAGCGCCTTCCGGGCAGGGTTCGGCGGTGTTCCAGCGCTTTTCGAGCAGGTTCCAGTTCTTGGTCCAATCGTCCGGATGCTGCCTGTGCCACTTGAGGACATCGGCGATGGTCTGCGCGTACTCGCTGCGCGCGGGCAGGCAGGCCAGTCCCGCCTCCACCAGCTTTCGCGGGTCCTTCTCGAAGAATGCCGCGCTGTACATGCAGGAGACGAACATCCCCCCATAGATGCCATCGCCGTAATTCATCACGCGCCCGGCGCGCCATGCGATGTCGTTTGAAGCCTGAGGCAGTCCGGGCGCCATGAGGCCGATAAAGTCGGCCTCGATTTGGAAGTCGATGTCGTTGGCGTGGGCATTATACTTGGGAGTCCCGCTCAGAGAGGCTGGAACGCCGCGTTTCAGCGCCCGGCGCGCGGCGAGGTTCGCGTGCCAAAGCCGGTAACGCGCATTTCGGAACATATTGCCGAAGTCTTCGGTGGTCGCGTCAAGACCCTTGTCGTCCAGAACTTGGGCGAACGTCATGTCCACATACAGGTCGTCCTGATTGATCGAGTTCGAGACTCGCTCCGGCTGCCACTGCGGAAGCTTGTCCTCCGGGATGATCTCATTCCGGTAGCGGAATTCGGTGGGAGCGCCGTAACTGACACCGATCATCTGTCCCGCCCAGCCTCCGGCGACCTTGTCGCGGAGCGTGGCCAGAGAGATCCGTTTCTCCTGTGCGGACAGCGTGGACAGGAGGCACACAGCGAGCGCGGCCGAAAGGTGGAGAAGTTTCATGGCGCTTCAATTGTTATCAACCCAGGCGAGCCAGTGTCAACGGAGCGGGTTGGGCCCCTCGATTGGCCCGCCGATTGACATGGTCTTGGGATCGTAGCTGAATTTCTTCCCGCAATCCAGGCAGACCACGTATCCTTCGGCTTCCGGGTTCAGCGGATCCTCGGGCGCGCCTCTCCTCTTCACAACGCCCATCGGCCTCGACAGGCGCCGGTGCCAGCACCGGAACAGCAGGTTCGCAAGTTTCTCCATCATTGGAGCCACCGCCCGCCACTGGAGGCAAACGAATACTGTCCGGACAAAGCACGGCGTTTGCCAATCCCGGCACTCCGAAGAATCAAGCGGTTACGAAGATTCAGAGCATGCCCGCAAGCAAGCCGGGGCGGCGTTCCCGGTAAGAAATCCCTGGCCGCGGCGGGCGCGTGGCTGAAACCATTGCCACCCACAACAGCCGCCCGGCGGCTTCTATCTTCGGGCGAAATGGCGGCGCAAGCCCTTGACGATGCGCTCGCCGAGCGTCCCGAACGGCTGGTCCGTCGTGAGGTAGGTCCAGGTGGCGCCGCGATCAAACTGCGGCTCGTCCGGAAACCTGAATTCGCCCTCTTGGATCTCAGCGTCCGCGAACGCCGCCGCCATCTCCTCTTCCAGACGCCGCTCGAAGTCGGCGTAGATCTCCTGAACGCCGGTCAGGAATTCGTGGAGCGGGTCGCGCCCGCCCCATGACACCCAATGAATGCCGCCACGGAATTCCGCGACGTTTGCCAGGTAGTCGGCCCACAGGTCATCAATGACCGCGAGGGCGAGACGCCGGCCGGCCGTCTCGACAGCGCCCTTGCCGGCTGCCTCGGCGAGTCCGGCGTACTGCTCCTCGGACAGGAGCGAAGCGGCGCTCCAATCCGGCGACAGCAGGACCTCCCGGCGAAGAGTCCAAACCTCACGGCGGTGGTGCTCGATGACGGATTCATACTTCCAGAGCGTCTGGCGGATCTCGATGTTCTGGCCTTCGGCGGCGCGTTGGACGCTGTCGACATCCGGGTTTGTCGCAACGCCAAACCGCACCAGCAGGTCGTCCTCGAGACTGATGAAGAAACGGGATGTCCCGGGGTCGCCCTGCCGTCCGGCGCGTCCTCGAAGCTGATTGTCGATGCGTCTGGCCTCATGGCGCGTCGTTCCAATGACGTACAGCCCCCCAAGTTCAAGCACTTTCTCCCGGTCGTGCGGCGGATTGCCGCCGAGCTGAATATCCGTCCCCCGCCCGGCCATGTTCGTTGAAACGGTCACAGCGCCAAGAGCGCCCGCCTGCGCGATGATCGCGGCTTCGGCCTCGTCGTTTCTCGCGTTGAGAACCGAGTGGGGCACGCCTGCATGCTGCAAAAGGATGCTGAGCTGCTCGGAATCGCTGACGCTCGCGGTCCCGGCGAGAACCGGCCGGCCGGTCTGATGAACCTTTCGAATCTCCTCGACAACCGCCCGGTTGCGAGCTGCCCTGTCGGCGTACACGATGTCCGGCAGGTCCTGCCGGATGACCGGGCGGTTCGTCGGAATCACGGTCACCGGCAGCCCATAGACCTTCCAGAATTCGCCGGCTTGCGTGGCTGCCGTGCCGGTCATCCCGCAGACCCGCTCGTACAGGCCAACGAGAGCTTGCACCGTGATCGCGCCAAGGATGCGGCCCTGCGACTTGAACGCGACCCGCTCCTTCGCCTCGATAGCCGTATGGAGACCGGCAGGCCAGCGGCGGTTCTGCGCGATGCGGCCCTTGAACTCATCGACAAGCTCGATGGCGCCGCCCTTCACCAGATAGTCGACATCGCGCCTCAGCAGAGCATGAGCGTGGAGAGCATTCTGGATCGCCGTGAGCGCGCCCAGATTCCGCTGCTCGAAGAGACTGCCGCAGCCGAATGCGGCCTCGACCCGCGCGATCCCCTCGTCCGTCAATTGCACGTTCCGCGCGAACTCGTCGGTGAAGTAGTGAATGTACGGCTGAAGAGTGCGGACAACGGCATCAGCCCGGTCCGCCAGCGCCGCTTCCTCCGGAACTTCGCCTGCGATCACCAGCGGAATCCGCGCCTCGTCGATCAGGATGGAATCCGCCTCGTCGATGAGTGCGAAGGCGAAGGGCCGTTGAACGAGCTCGCCGGGATTGCGGGCGAGCCCGTCGCGGAGGTAGTCGAAGCCGGTCTCGTTGGGGGTCGCGTACGTGATGTCGCACGCATAAGCGGCCCGGCGCTGACCGGCGGACGCCTGCTGCGACACCGAACCAACCGTCAATCCGAACCACTCATAGATCCCGCCCATCCACTGCGCATCGCGGCGGGCAAGGTAGTCGTTCGCCGTCAGCACATGAATGCCGCGGCCGTGAAGCGCGAACCAGGCGGCCGCCGGCACTGCGGCCAAGGTCTTGCCCTCGCCCGTCTGCATCTCGGCGATGTGCCCCTGCTGCATCGCCAGCGCCCCCATGAGCTGTACGTCGAACATCCGCAGGCCCAGGACACGTTCGGCGGCGATGGCCGCAAGGGCGAACGTCTCGACAACATCGGGCGCGCCCCGTTGCCTTCGCGCCAGAGCGCGGAGCTCCTCTTCTGTGAACCCGGCCAGTTCCTCGCGCCGCCTCGTGATGGCCGCCAGCCGCGCGTCCGCCGCGTGGCGGCCCAGACCCAACCATTCAGCCAACCTGGCGAAGGCCACTCAATCCTCAATCGCGCCGCAGCGCCTTGAGCTTGTTCTCGCGCGCCTGTTCCGCCGTCAGGCTGCGGTCGAAGCCGCTGAGCGTATCCTCCCAACTCCCATACATGGGGTTTGGCAGCACAATCCAACGCTCGCCGAACCAGCTCATGTATTGCGCAGCGTCCTTGTCGCGCTCCTCGCGCGGCTTGCGCGCCGGCATGAAATCGCCCAGGTCGTCCCCGCAAAGCAGGATCACCCGGTAGTGGGCCGCGACGGCGGCACGGCGGCTGCTCTTGTCCCCGCTCCAGCCCTCGCGCTCTTCACGCAGCAGCACGGAGTCGCCCAGCCCCCCGCGCGCTTCGGCCGCGATGGGAAAACCGTGAGCTTCGAGGTTTGCCTTGGTTCCGGCGTTCTCCTTCGCGCCGCGATTGGAGACGTAAAACACGGTGACGCCCCTCGATGCCGCTTCCTTGAGGAACTCGGCCGCGCCGGGGACGGGCCGCGCCTTGGCTTCGCTCGTCCATTGCTCCCACTGCTTCGTGCTGTAACGGCCGTCTCCTTCGAGGAGAAACCGGGCCTGAACGGGCGAGTTATCGAGCACGGTTTCATCAATGTCGACAATGATGGCGGGCGGCAGCTTCTTGAATTTGCCCGTCTGCTCGAGCGCCGCGGTCCAGCTCTTCTTCTTGAGGGCCTGCGGCAGCACCCTTCGCGCCGCTGACCATGCCTGCATCGCGCTGGCGCGGTACTCGACCGATGTTTGAGTCCACGCGACAGCGTTGAGCGTGTCCATCGAAACCTGCGCGGCGGCCGGCGCGGCGAGAAGCACAATCAGAAAGCGCATGGCGATCCCCTCGCTCCATCCTGACAATCGACATTGGTAGGTTCTCACGAACTTTCCCTGTCACACCACAAGAACCCCGCTTCCGCTGCCTCCAGACCGCAGACCTCAGCGAGGCACGGCGCACGCGAAACGGCCCCGCCGGGCCGCAAAGCCCGCGGGGCCGTCAATGATGAGTGGCCGGATTACAGGCCCTTCTTCGCCATGAACACACAGAGATCGACCACGCGGCAGCTATAGCCCCACTCGTTGTCGTACCAGGAGACGACCTTGGCAAGGTTTCCGTCCAGCACTTTCGTCAACTGGCCGTCCACGATCGAGCTGTTCGAGTTGCGCATCATGTCGCTGGAGACCACCGGGTCCTCGGTGTAGCTCAGAATGCCCTTCAGCGGGCCTTCCGCCGCCGCCTTCATCTTCGCGTTGATCTCTTCAGCCGTGGCGGGCTTGTTCAGCACGCAGACCAGGTCGACAACCGACACGTTCGGCGTGGGAACTCGCATGGCGTAACCGTCGAGCTTGCCCTTCAATTCCGGCATCACCAGCCCAATCGCCTTGGCCGCCCCCGTCGAAGTCGGAATCATGTTGATCGCCGCCGCCCGCGCCCGGCGCAGGTCCTTGTGCGGGAAGTCAAGCACGTTCTGGTCGTTCGTGTAACTGTGGATCGTGGTCATCGACCCCTTGAGAACGCCGAAGTTGTCGTGCAACACCTTGGTGAAGGGCGCCAGGCAGTTCGTCGTGCAGGAGGCGTTGGAAACGATGTGATGCTTGGCCGGGTCGTACTTGTCGTCGTTGACGCCGAGCACGAGGGTGATGTCCTCGTTCTTCGCCGGAGCGGAAATGATCACCTTCTTCACAGTGCCCTGCAAGTGAGCCTTTGCCTGCGTGGCGTCGGTGAACTTGCCGGTCGACTCGATCACGATCTGCGCGCCGAGGCTCGACCAGTCGATCGCAGCCGGATCCTTCGACGAGAAAACCTTCAGCGATTTGCCGTTTACAACGATCGTGTCGGCTGTGCAGGAAACGTTCGCGTCCAGGGGGCCAAGGACCGAGTCGTACTTCAGCAAGTGCGCCAGGGTCTTCGTGTCGGTGAGGTCGTTGGTGGCGACGAATTCGATCTCCGGATTGTTCAGACCTGCGCGCAGGACGTTGCGTCCGATGCGTCCGAATCCGTTGATCGCAACTTTTGTGGGCATAAGGGGAGTATCCTCTCTCAAAGGGTTGAATGCTCCTTTTCAGGATACCAGAATGGCCAGTTTCCCCGGGCGTCTGAAGCGGAGTCATGTGTCTGAAACAGACGCCGCTCCGGCAGCCTCGCCGGTCACTGATAAAACATCACGTCCGTGCGGATTTGATGGTCTTCCGAGGCCAGACACGGGCCGCAGGTCATTCGGTAAGCCGGCGCGAGCCGGCTCACCAGGCTGGTGATGGCGCCCGGGTCCTCAGGGGCTTCCTCGGTCGAAAACGCCAGCCGCGGGTGGTCCCGCCCAATGGTCCTGACCGCCCCGGCCAGCAGCCGCTGCGTCGCGCCCTTGACGTCAGCCTTGATCAGCCCGACGCGCTCGAGTTTCAGTTCCTCCACCAGGCGGTCGATGGTCGTGACAGGCATCGTCACCGCCCGCGACCCGCCGCCGTGAACGACGAAGCTGTTGGCCGCGTCTCCATTCCCGTTCACATAGAACGTAAGCTCCTGCTCCTGATCCCAGATCCCCTTCTTCACCAGAATCACCTTGCCCGCGGCGATTTCCTGCTCGAAGTTCCGCCGCAGACACTCGGCCGAGTCCTCCGACGGCTCCACGGCCACTACACGTCCCGCCCCTCCCTGCAGAGCGTACCGGACGTAACTGCCGACGTGCGCCCCGCAGTCGATGATCGTCTCCCCGGAGACTACCCCGCCGTAGATCTGCCGCTCCTGCTGCGCGAGAAGCACGGCCAGCGTCGCCTCCGACTTGGCCGGAATCCACCACGAGCCCTTGTTCGTGTTCCAGTGTTCCAGCGGCCCGTCCCGCCGGATCAACTGAAGACTCGCCCGGATGGACTTTTCGGCTCTCTCCTGTCTCTGCCTCGTACCGAAGTCCTTGACCGCCTGCCAGCGGCTGCAGTACGGGCTGTGCACCTCCAAGCCTGGGTAAATCAATAACATAACACCAGGATTGAAGGAGATCAGCGCGCCTGCCAGCACTGCCGCTCCCAGTATGGCCCAGAGCCCGGTGGTCAGTTTCCTGCGCATCGACATCAGCCCACCCATCGTCCTGCTCAGGCAAATACTTTAATTGCGCCAGGATAACCCTGCCGGACGCAATGCCGTCATTAATCCTATGTCCATGACGCTGGGCCGTCTCGCCGCCACACCCTTGCTGCTTCTGAGCGCTCTCGGATTTGCCGCCGATGACGATTGGCCGCGCTGGCGTGGCCCGAACGACGACGGCGTCGCGCGGACGCCCGCTCCCGTTCAGTGGAGCGACACCGCCAACATTGCATGGAAAGCCGAAATCCCGGGCCGCGGACACTCCTCCCCGGTCATCTGGGGCAACAGGCTTTTCCTGACGACCGCCGTGCCTAAGAGCGACACTCCGCCTGCCGCGGAGCCTCCCAAGCCGCCCGGGGGCGTCGCCCCCGGAGGACCTGGAGGTCCCGGAGGGCGCCGTGGCGGCGCCGGCGGCGGCGCGGCGGCAGGCCGCGAACACGATCTCCTCGTCATCTGCCTCGACCGCAATACCGGCAAAACGCTCTGGCAGAAAACGGCCCGCACCGTCAAGCCGCACGAGGGCTATCACAACCGTTACGGCAGTTTCGCTTCCAACAGCCCGGTCACCGACGGCAAGCGGCTTTTTGCTTTCTTCGGCTCCCACGGGCTGTTCGTCTACGACCTCGACGGCAAGCTCCTTTGGGAGAAGTCGTTTGAGCCGATGTCCATGCGCATGGCCTTCGGCGAAGGCGTCGCCCCCGTGCTGGACGGCAATTCGCTCTATCTGAAGTTCGATCATGAGCGCGGCTCCTATATGCTCGCCCTCGACGCCAGGGACGGCAAGCAGTTGTGGCGGGTGGAGCGCGACGAGGGCAGTTCCTGGTCGCAGCCCTACGTCACTACGGTCAACGGAAAGAAGCAGGTGATCGTCGCCGCCACCACCAAAATCCGCGCCTACGAGCCGGAGACAGGCAAAGTCATCTGGGAATGTGCCGGCTTAGGCGCGAACGTGATTCCCGCGCCCGTCAGAATCGACGACATCGTCATCGTCATGAGCGGCTACCGCGACCCCAATCTGCTCGCGATCCGCCTCGGCAGGACAGGCGACCTGACCGGCACTGACGCCATCGTTTATTCCAACAACAGGGGCAATTCCTACACCCCATCACCCGTGCTGTCTGACGGCAAACTCTACTTCGTTTCCGACAACGGTCTGCTCACTTGCTTGAATGCGCGAACCGGCGAAGCCTATTACCGCCAGCAGCGGCTCTCCAAAGCGTCCAGCTTCAAGGCCTCTCCGGTTGCTGCGGGCGAACACCTCTACCTCGCCACCGAAAACGGCGACGTGGTGGTGGTGAAGCTTGGCGAAAAGTACGAGGAGGTGGCCGTCAACACGCTGACCGATCAGATGTTCATCGCCACACCGGCGATCGCAGGAGGCAGCCTCTATCTCCGCGGCCAGAACACTCTTTTCTGCATTCGCGACGCCAAGGTTGCGGCCCGCTGACCCCGGCGTCTACACTGGTGATGTACCCACCGGGCAAGTCGGGGCGTGGCTCAGCCTGGTTAGAGCGCCTGGTTCGGGACCAGGAGGTCGGTGGTTCAAATCCACTCGCCCCGACCATTTATCTCAAGAGCACTCATAACGATACGCCGATCCGGAGGTTGTCTCCGCGATCGGCGTTTTTGCTGGTGTGACCAGATTTGTGCCCACCCTGTGCCTCCTCCAGCTTTGTTGCGTTATGCAAATAGATATGAGAATCTAGTGGCGTATTGCAACAATCACCGGAATCCCGAATCACTACCCTTGCCCAACGCCTCGGCGTCGTTCGCCCGCGCGACGTCGAAGCGGCGGGCATCCCGCGCGAATACCTGCTGCGC
>JACADU010000075.1 GCA_013388415.1 Bryobacteraceae bacterium | reverse complement strand
GCGCTGGCCGACTTCTCCGGGCGCAAGAAGGCGTTCCTGGTCGGCAGCACGCTGCTGACAATCGCGGCGACGGCGGCGCTCTATTTCGTCGGGCCGGGGGACGTCGCCTTGGGGATGGCCATGTTCATCATCGGCAACTTCGGCTTCGAAGTGGGCTACGTGTTCTACAACGCATTTCTGCCTGAAGTCTCGACGCCCGAAAACGTGGGCCGCGTTTCGGGGTGGGGCTGGGCGACCGGCTACGTCGGCGGGCTCGTATGCCTGATGGCGTGCAGGCCGCTGATCAGCCAATCATACAAGACCGCCGCCGGAGGGCTCGATCAGACCGGGATCTCCGCGTATCAATTGTCATTCCTCCTGGTTGCGGGCTTCTACCTGGTGTTCGCGCTGCCGGCGTTCCTTCTCCTGAAGGAGTCACCGGCTCAGGGCGAGGCGAAGGCGCTGGCCGATTACGTCATGATCGGTTTCCGCCGAGTCGGGGACACGCTGCGGCATCTGAAGCACTACAAGGAGACGGCGAAGTTCATCCTGGCGTCGCTGTTTTTCACCGACGGCATCACCACCGTGATCGGATTTGCCGGAATCTACGCCACGACAACCATGAAGTTCACAAGCGATGAACTGGTGTGGTTGTTTCTTGTCTTGAACATTGCGGCGTTCCCTGGCTCGCTCGCCGCGGGGTATCTGGCAGACATCATGGGCCCAAGGAAGACCCTCATCGCGACGCTGCTGGTGTGGCTGGTTGTCGTCAGCGCCGCCGGGAGCGCGGGCTCGAAAGCGGCGTTCTGGGGCGTGGCCGTAGGGGCGGCCATTGGAATGGGAAGCACTCAGGCGGTCGGGCGTTCGTTCATGTCGCAGATCACGCCGCCTTCGCGCGCCGCCGAGTTCTTCGGATTCTACGTGCTGTCCGGCAAGTTCGCCTCGATGTTCGGCCCGCTGATTTTTGGATTCGTGTCGAGCCGGTCGGGCAGCCAGAGGATTGCGGTGCTTTCTCTGCTGCCGCTGTTTCTGCTGGGGCTGGGCCTGATGATTGCGATCAACGAGAAGCGGGCGCTGGAGGCGGCCAAGGAGTAGGAGAACGGGCATGAACAGACGAACGTTTCTGCAAGCCGCCGTGGCGGGAAGGGCGCGGCGTCCGAATGTGGTTTTCGTGTTTCCGGATCAGTGGCGCGCGCAGGCGTTTGGCTACAGGGGCGACTCGAACGCGCATACGCCGGCGATCGACGCGCTGGCCCGGGAGTCGTTCGATTTCATCAACGCGGTCTCCGGCTTGCCCGTCTGCAGCCCCTACCGCGGATCGCTGATGACCGGCCAATACGCCGTCGCCAACGGTCTGGTGGTGAACGACGTCGAGCTGAAGCCCAAGGGCCCGACCCTCGGCGAGAGCTTCCGCAAGGCGGGTTACGAAACCGCATATATCGGCAAGTGGCACTTGTATGGCAGTCCGGAAGGGAAGGCGGAGCGGCGCCTGTCATATGTGCCGGCGGCGTCGAGATTCGGCTTCGAGTACTGGAAAGCGTGCGAGTGCACGCACGCCTATCAGAAATCGCTTTACTACGAGGGCAATGACGCTCAGCCGCGGTACTGGGACGGATACGACGCGATTGCGCAAACCCGCGACGCCTGCGAGTTCATCCGCACGCGCGCCAACAGCGCCGACCCCTACCTGCTTGTGGTCTCGCTGGGACCGCCGCATGACCCCTACCACACGGCGCCCGAAGAATACCTGGCGCGCTATCGCAGCCGCGAGATCAAGCTCAGGCCGAATGTGCCCGCGGCTTCAGCGGCGGAGGCGGTCAAGAACCTGCGCGGGTATTACGCGCACATCGCGGCGCTGGACGATTGCGTCGGGCGATTGCGCGAGGCGGTGGACGCTTCGGGACAGGCGGAGGACACGATCTTCGTGTTCACCTCGGACCACGGGGATATGCTGCAAAGCCAGGGGCTCCATCACAAGCAGCAGCCCTGGGACGAATCGCTGCGAGTGCCATTCCTCATCCGCTACCCGCGCCTGCTGGGGCGCAAGCGGAGGGAATCGGCGACGCCCATCGACGCTCCGGATATCATGCCGACACTGCTCGGGCTCGCCGGATTGCCGGCGCCGGAGCTGGTGCAGGGCAAGGATTGGACGCGTCTCATCACGGGGAAGGAGAAGGACGCTCCGGAGCCCGCCGCTTTGCTGAACCTGCCGGCATCGTTCTCCGTGGTGCGGCGTCAAGGCTTCGCCGAGTACAGGGGCGTGCGAACGCCGCGCTATACCTACGTGCGGTCGATTCACGGTCCTTGGCTGCTCTATGACAACCAGTCGGATCCGTATCAGATGAAGAACCTCGTGAACGTACTCCCCGAGCTGCGCTCGCGCCTGGACAGGAAGTTGGACGAATTGCTGAAGAAGGCAGGAGACGAGTTTTTGCCGGGCGCCCGGTATGTGGAGCGCGCGGGCGCGTCGCACTACCGCGAAGTCAACGCCCCTGTTGGGCACGCCAAGAGCCCGTGGGGCGATTGGGAGGCGACGTGGCGCTGAGCGCGCCGGCGTCGCGCTCAAGCGTCGAACGGATGGCTGAAGAACTGAGCCTGTGCCTGCGGGGGTGGATGGGCTGTTTCGAATCCACACCTGCGGTCAGGGCTGCGAAGACGCTCCGGGAAGCCGGATGTTCCTGTGCGTGGGCTTAAGTGATTGACCGGCAGTGACATTTGGGTTTGTTTGGTTAGTCCGGGGCTGGGCTTGGCGTGGGGTCTGAAAGCCAAGCTTTTGGCCAGAGGATGCGGAATTGTCGAAACCTTTGCGGGGGTGCGCGAATCTGATAGTCAGAGACTAAGATTTCTAGAGTGCAATATTGACAACCGTGCTATCCTGACTTTGGGATCGCTCAACAAGGTCAAACCATCATGGATCTCAATCGCTTCACCGAAAAGGCTCAACAGGCTGTTCAGTCCGCCCAAACCCTGGCTGCGCGCCTTTCCCATCAGCAGATTGACAATGAACACCTGCTCGCCGCCCTTCTCGAGCAGGAGAACGGGCTTGTTCCAGAGATTCTCATCCGAGCCGGCGCCCGTCCTGACCATCTCCATCAGCGGCTCATGACTGAACTCGAGCGCCTCCCCAAAGTCTCGGGAACCGGCGCCTCGGGGATGTACCTGACGCAACGCCTTGCCGCCGTCTTCGGCAACGCCGAGCAGGAAGCCCGGAAACTTCGGGACGACTTCATCAGCGTCGAGCACCTGCTCGCCGCGCTTTGGTCAGGCAACGGTCTCGCCGGCGCGCTCCTCAGAGAGCATGCCGCCACGCGCGAAAAACTCGACGCCGCCATCAAAGAGGTCCGGGGCGCCCAGCGCGTCACGACCCAGAACCCCGAAGCCACCTACCGCGCCCTCGAGCAGTATGGCCGCGACCTCACCCAGGCTGCCGCGCAGGGCAAGCTCGACCCCGTCATTGGCCGCGACGAGGAGATCCGCCGAGTCATTCAGGTTCTGTCCCGCCGCACGAAGAACAACCCCGTCCTGATAGGCGAACCCGGCGTCGGCAAGACCGCCATCGCCGAAGGCCTCGCCCAGCGCATTGTCCGCGGCGACGTCCCCGAGGGCCTTAAATCCAAGCGCGTCGTTGCGCTCGACATGGGCGCCCTGATCGCCGGCGCGAAGTTCCGCGGGGAGTTTGAAGAGCGCCTCAAGGCCGTTTTGAAGGAGGTCGCCGACAGCGCCGGCCAGGTCGTTCTCTTCATCGACGAACTGCACACCGTTGTGGGGGCCGGAAAGGCCGAAGGCGCGATGGACGCCGGCAACCTCCTCAAGCCGATGCTGGCCCGCGGCGAGCTCCACTGCATCGGCGCCACCACGCTGGACGAATACCGCAAGCACGTCGAGAAAGATGCCGCCCTCGAACGCCGGTTCCAGCCGGTTCTCGTGGATCAGCCCAGCGTCGAAGACACCATCTCGATCCTCCGCGGCCTCAAAGAGCGCTACGAAGTCCACCACGGCGTCCGCATCAAGGACGCGGCCCTCGTCGCCGCCGCTGCCCTGTCCAACCGCTACATCACCGACCGGTTCCTGCCCGACAAGGCCATCGACCTCGTCGACGAAGCCGCCGCCCGCCTGCGCACCGAAATCGACTCCATGCCCGTCGAGCTCGACGAGAAGAGCCGCCGGCAGATGCAGCTCGAAATCGAACGGCAGGCCCTCAAGAAAGAGACCGACGAAGCCAGCCGGGAGCGGCTTGCCAAACTCGAGGAGGAGCTGTTCAGCCTCTCCCGCGAAGTCGAATCCCTCCGCCAGCGCTGGCAGAGCGAGAAAAGCGCTGTCGCCCGGCTTCGCGAACTGCGCGAGAAGATTGAATTGACGAAGCACGAAATCGAGGTGGCGGAGCGCGCCTACGACCTCAGCCGCGTCGCCGAACTCAAGTTCGGCACATTGATCGGCCTCGAGAAGGAACTCTTCGAGGAAGAGCAACGCCTCAAGGAATCCGAAAAGCAGCAGCGCCTGCTGAAGGAGGAGGTCGATGAGGAGGATATCGCCGAGGTCGTCGCCCGTTGGACGGGAGTGCCTGTCGCTAAACTTCTCGAGGGCGAGATCCACAAGCTGCTCCATCTCTCCAGCCAGCTCCACCGCCGCGTCGTAGGCCAGGATGAAGCCGTCGACGTCGTCAGCGAAGCCGTCCAGCGCGCCCGCGCCGGGCTGAACGACCCACGCCGCCCGATCGGCACTTTCCTCTTCCTCGGCCCAACCGGCGTCGGCAAGACCGAACTCGCCCGCGCCCTGGCCGAGACCCTCTTCGACGACGAAAAAGCCCTTATCCGGCTCGACATGAGCGAGTACCAGGAGAAGCACGCCGTCGCCCGCATGATCGGCGCGCCCCCGGGGTACGTCGGATTCGACGAAGGCGGCCAGTTGACTGAAGCCGTCCGCCGCCGCCCTTACGCCGTGGTCCTGTTCGATGAAATCGAAAAGGCCCATCCCGACGTCTTCAATGTGTTGCTCCAGGTTCTCGACGACGGCCGCCTCACCGATGGCCAGGGCCGCACCGTCGATTTCCGCAATACCATCCTCATCATGACCTCGAACCTCGGCTCGGCGCGCATCAGAAACTATTCCGGCGACACGTCCGGCACATCCTATGAAATGATGAAGCTGGCTGTCACTGAAGAGCTCCGCAACGCCTTCCGCCCCGAGTTCCTGAACCGGATCGACGAAATCGTCGTTTTCCACTCGCTGAAGAGCGAGCACATCCGCCGCATCGTCGATATCCAATTGGAGGCCTTGCGGCGCCGGCTCGAAGCCCGCCACATCACGATCGAACTGACCGAAGAGGCGAAGGAACACATGGTGCGGGTCGGCTACGAGCCCGACTACGGAGCGCGCCCCCTGAAGCGCGCCATCCAGCGCGAACTTGAAAACCGCCTTGCCCGCGCCCTGCTGGAAGGCACGGTCCGCGACGGCCAGCATGTTGTCATCCGGTTCGCCAAAGGCGAACTGCGCCTCGAGCCCGGCATTGAGGTTGTCAAAGGCAGCGCTTGAAATAGAAAGAGAAGACCTTGAGCGAAACCAAACCGACTCTCATCCTTCCCGTTCTTCCGCTGAAGAACGTAGTGCTGTTTCCAAAGCTGGCTCTGCCCTTGTCCGTCGGCCGCGAAGCTTCGCGAGCCGCCGTCGAGGAGGCGATCCGGAGCCACGAGGGCGAACTGATCCTCGTCGCGCAGCGCGACGCCAGCGTCGAGAATCCCGGTCCTGGCGACCTCCACCGCTTTGGCACCCGCGCCAAGATCCGCAAGGTCTTGCGCACCTCCGGCGCCACCATGGAGCTCATCGTCGCCGGACTCGAACGAGTCGGCATTCTCGAGGTTCACTCGGGCGGCGCTTATCTCGCCGCCGTCGTCGAACCCATGCCCCTTGTCGCCGATCACACGCCCGAGGAAAAAGCCCTCGAAACGGCGTTGTTCGAACTTGCCGCCAAGGCCATCGAGCGCATCAACCCTCAGGCCGCCGAACAAATCTCGCGCCTGCTCGAAAGCGCCGACGACCCGCAGCAGACCATGCACCTGCTGGCCACCGCCTTTTCCATCGACCTCGACAAGCAGCAGTCGCTGCTTGACTCTAAGTCCATGAAAGAGGCGCTTCAGCTCGCCGTCAAGTACATTTCCGAGGAAATCCGCGTCCTCGAGATGCGCCAGAAGATTGTCAGCGAAGCCCAGGAGGAGATGAGCAAGGAACAACGCGAGTACGTTCTCCGCCGCCAGATGAAGGCCATCCAGCAGGAACTGGGCGAGGACGACCCCGTCAAGGCCGAAACCGAGGAACTTCGCAAGCGCCTCGCCGAAGCCGACCTCCCAGACGAGGCCCGCAAGGAGGCGGATCGCGAATTCCGCCGCTTCGAGCGCCTTCCGGATCAATCCCCCGAGCGCCATGTCCTCCGCGCCTGGATCGAACTCGTCCTCGAGCTCCCGTGGCGCAAGCAAACGGAAGACAACCTCGATATCCCGCGCGCCCGCGGCATCCTCAATGACGACCACTACGGCCTCGAAGACGTCAAGGAGCGCATCCTCGAACACCTCGGCGTCCTCCAGCGCAATCCGGGCGCCAAGGCCCCCATCCTCTGCTTCGTCGGGCCGCCCGGCGTCGGCAAGACCAGCCTCGGCCAGTCGATCGCCCGCGCCCTGGGGCGCAAGTTCGAGCGCATGAGCGTCGGCGGCCTGCATGACGAAAGCGAGCTCCGCGGCCACCGCCGCACCTATATCGGAGCCATGGCCGGGCGCCTGATCCAGGCTGTCCGCCGCGCCGGAGCCAACAACCCCGTCCTGATGCTTGACGAAATCGACAAGCTCGGCCGCGATTTCCGCGGCGATCCCGCCGCCGCCCTGCTCGAAGTCCTCGACCCCGAGCAGAACTCCACCTTCCGCGACAACTACCTCGACCTCCAGTTCGACCTCTCCAAGGTGATGTTCATCACCACGGCGAACTCGCTCGACACACTCCCGCAGCCGCTGCTCGACCGCATGGAGGTCATCCGTCTCGCCGGCTATAGCGAGGAAGAAAAGGTCGCCATCGCCAACAAGTACCTCATCCCCCGCCAGCTCAAGGAAACCGGGCTGACTGGCGAGCAGGTCGCCTTCCCCGAAGACGGGCTCCGCAAACTCATCGCCAGCTACACGCGTGAAGCCGGACTCCGTAACCTCGAGCGCTCCATCGGAAGCCTCTGCCGCAAAGCCGCGCTCAGGTTCGCCGAAGGACGCACCGAACCGCTTTCCATGTCGCCCGACACCATTGTCGAATTGCTCGGCCCGGAAACCTACCTCCCCGAACCCGCCCGGCAGAACCTGCCAGCCGGCGTTTCAACCGGCCTCGCCTGGACGCCTGCCGGCGGCGACGTCCTCTACGTCGAAGCCACACTGCTGCCCAAAGGCAAAGGTCTCACCCTGACAGGGCAGCTCGGCGAGGTGATGCAGGAATCCGCCCGCGCCGCTCAGAGCTTCCTCTGGTCCCACGCCGAGGAGTTCCACATCGACCCGCAGGTCTTCTCCGAGGCTGGCGTCCACGTCCATGTTCCGGCGGGAGCAATTCCCAAAGACGGCCCCTCGGCGGGCATTACCGCCGCGGTTGCGCTGGCCTCCCTATACACGAAAAAGCCCGCCCGCCCCGATACCGCCATGACCGGCGAAATCACACTCACCGGCCGCGTGCTGCCCATTGGCGGCGTCAAGGAGAAAGTCCTCGCCGCCCGCCGCGCCGGCATCAATCGCGTCGTCCTCCCCAAGGCCAACCAGAAGGACCTGCGCGACCTCCCCGAGCACGTCCGCAAGGAGATGGAGTTCCACTTTGTCGAGCGCATCGAGGAGGTCTTCCGCCACACCATCCCCGGCCTCATCGAAACACCCGAGCCCGTCGCCGCGTCCTGAACAAGCCCGGCGGGAACCCTTAAGCTATCTTGTGGGACCTGCTGTGCTGACAAATCTGGTCATTCGAAACTTCAAAAGGTTCGACGAGGTGGAGATTCCCCTCTCGAGTCCTGTTGTCTTCGTCGGCCCGAACAACTCAGGCAAGACGACGGCCCTTCAGGCCCTGTCGCTTTGGGAACTGGGCCTTCGCCGCTGGAAGGAGAAGAGGTTAGATCGCGGGACGCCGGAAAAACGCCCCGGCGTCGCGATCAACCGGCGCGATCTGCTGATGGTCCCCACCCCCGCGGCCAACCTTTTATGGCGCGACCTCCACGTTCGTAGCGTTCAGAGGCAGAATGGCCAGCAGCGGACACAGAATATCCGGATCGACGTGCTGGTGGAAGGCAGTACGTTAGGAAAGAACTGGCGCTGCGGGCTGGAATTCGACTTTGCCAACGACGAGTCCTTATTTTGCCGGCCGCTTCGTTTGGGCGAGGACAGGGATGCTCCCCGGATGGAAGTCCCGGACGAGGCCTATGCGGTCCAGGTCGCCTTCCTTCCGCCGATGTCGGGGTTGACCTCCAATGAACCGCGCCTCGATACAGGGGCAATCAACGTCCGCCTTGGCGAGGGCAGGACCGCGGAAGTGCTGAGAAACCTTTGCTACCTGCTCTCAGCCCAGGAAGGGCTGAAGGCCCGATGGACCGCCCTCACCGAACAGATCAAAGCGCTTTTCAACGTGGAACTCGACGATCCGGTCTATGTCGCGGAACGAGGCGAACTCCAGATGACTTACCGGGAGAGGGGCATCCGCCTGGATCTTTCCAGTTCGGGACGCGGGCTTCAGCAAACCCTCATGTTGCTTGCCTATCTGGCGCTGCATCCCGGGGCCGTTCTTCTGCTCGATGAGCCGGACGCCCACCTCGAGATCCTTCGCCAGCGCGACATTTACCAGACCCTGACGAGTTGGGCGAGGGAGAGCGGGAGCCAAGTGATCATTGCGAGCCACTCAGAAGTGGTTTTGAACGAGGCCGCGAACAGCGGCGAGGAGACCATCATCGCCTTTCTTGGCAAGCCGCACCGGCTGCTTGCCGGCCGGACATCCGCATTGCGTCTGGCTCTGGACGCCATACGATTCGACCAGTATTACCTCGCCGAACAAAAGGGTTGGGTCCTTTACCTGGAGGGAAGCACCGACCTGGATATCCTGCGCGCCTTTGCCCGCCGCCTGCGTCACCCGGCCGCGCAAGCTCTCGACTCGCCTTTCTTTGTCGATGTGGGCAATCAACCTGACAAGGGACGGCGCCACTTCAACGCGCTTGTGGAAGCCAAGCCAGACTTGCGCGGATTCCTGCTCCTGGACCAGGACGCTCCAGCCCTTCAACGAAGAGAACAACTCCTCGAGAGAAAATGGCGCCGGCGCGAAATTGAAAACTATCTCTGCCAGCCGGAGACGCTGGAAGCCTACGCCGCCTCGCTCGGAGCGCACGAAGCGGATGGTCCCTTGTTTGAAGATTCCCGCCGGCAGATGGCCATCGACTGCATGAGGAGCGCCATCGAGGAGCACACGCCGCCCGCTGCTCTGCGCGACCCCAGCTATCCCTTCTGGTTCGATGTGAAAGCAAGCGAGGAGTACCTGGAACGCGTGTTGGGCTCTTTCATCAGGTCGCTTGGAATCCCCATGGAACTTCGGAAAGCCGGCTACCACAAGCTCGTCGAACACATCCCTCGCGAGTCGATTGACCCTGAAATCATCTCGGTTCTGGACGACATTGCCGCGGTGGCGGCGGGAACGCATCCGGCGGGCGAATAGCGCTTCTTGCCCAGCCGTGGTATCAATGGCGGAATGATGCTGGAAACCGGGGCATTCCGCCTTCTCAGCCGTGCGGTTGCCGCAGCAGCCGCTGCGGCGCTCTGTCACGCCGAACCAATCGATTACCCGAAGACAAGCAAGGTCGAGCACGTCGACATCTACCACGGCGTCAAAGTCCCTGATCCCTACCGCTGGCTCGAAGACGAGAACTCGCCTGAAACCGCCGCCTGGGTCGCGGCGCAAAATAAGGTCACCTTCAGCTATCTCGAGAAGATCCCGTTCCGCGCCGCGCTCCGCAAGCGGCTCGCCGAGTTGTACGACTACCCGAAATACGGCGCTCCCGAACGCCGCGGCGAGCAATACTTCTTCACGCTGAACGAAGGGCTCCAGAACCAGCCCGTCACTTACGTTCAGAAGGGTCTTGAGGGCAAGCCCGAGGTTCTCATCGACCCAAACAAATTCTCCGCCGACGGCACCACTCGCATGGGCATTTTCTCCCTCTCCCGGGACGGCAGGTACGCCGCATACGGGATCAGCGCCGGCGGTTCAGACTGGCAGGTGATCCGTGTTCTCGAAGTGGCG
>JACADU010000110.1 GCA_013388415.1 Bryobacteraceae bacterium | reverse complement strand
GGTGGAACACCTCGAAGGGCTCCTGAACTACTACAAGGTCAAGGTCCGCTTCGGAGTGGTTGAGGCGATCAACGGCAATCTCAGGCTGCTTTTGCGCCGGGGCAGAGGCTACCAGAACCTGCGCTACCTGCTGCTGAAGGCCCAGCGCTTGGCGGCTACCAAGACCGAATTCGTCGCTCTAAGGAAAGCTGCGTAAATTGGCCGTCCTGTCGGATTCCTGCGGAGAGCCGATCATCATCTCCGCGACGAGCTTGGTGTGCCGGGCTACATTCGCTACGTGGACGATTTTCAGGTATTTTCCGACAGTAAGGAGGCGCTGGCAGGCTTGCTGGACGAGGTACGTCTGCAATTGGACAGCTTGCGCTTGACACTGCACGAGCGGAAGACCAGGATCTATCCGGTGGGCGAGGGCATTCCGTTTCTTGGCTTTCGGGTCTTCCCGCACGGCCGCCGGCTGCTTGCCAGGTCGGTCAAACGGGCCCGCCGCCGTTTGCAGCGGCTGGCCAACGCCGCTCAGAGCGGAAAAATCGGCATGAAATCCGTGTCCCGCTCCGTCGCGGCTTGGATCGCACACGCATCGCACGGGGACACCTTGGGTTTGCGGCGCTGCCTGTTGGGCAGTACCGCATTTCGGGCGGGCGGTCGCCCGTGTGCTTCGGGGCGGCTCTTGGAACAACAATGGTGACAACGCCGCCTGCTCGTACCGCAACAACCAACACCCGCACAACCGCAACAACAATGTGGGGTTTCGTTGCGCCAGGACACCACTGGCCTCCATGCTTCTGCGCGGAGGTGGCCGGAAGACCGCCCTTTCACGGAGGGCGGCCGAGTGCTGTGGTGATGTCCAGACCGTCCGTCCAGCGCCGGCCGGACTGCCGGTCGGACGAAGAAGACGATGCCCGGCGGCGGGCCGGAATTCCGGTTGGCCGCCGGGCGGTTTTTCTCGAGGAGTCATGGATATTCAGAGTCTGATCCTGGCTTATAATGCCCTGCCGTCGGCGGCTCAACAGGCCTGCGCCAAGACGGCGGCCTTCGTATTTGGAAAGCTGCTCGGCGGCGCCTGGGACGCGGTGGCGCGGAAAACGCCCGGCGCGGTTTTCGCGGGAATCTACCGGCAGTGGCAGGACGACCTGCTGGAGTCCGGTTCGAGCAGCGAGAATCTGGCTGCTGCGTTCAAGGAGTTCTTCTCGCGGCAGCCCACTACCGAGGAACTCGGCAAGTTGTTGCACAACCAGTACGCCCAAGTGGATTTCGCCGTGCTGGAAACAGAGCTTCGGGAAAGCTTCCAATGGGCCGGATGCCCGGCGCCGCCGGGCGATCTCCATGCTGCGCTCTATGGGTGGGTGCGCGGCTTGCGAACCCTGCTCGAGGACTCGCCCGAATACCGGGACAAGTTCCAACTCCCTTTGCAGAACACAATCCGTGAGTTGAGCCGGCACGAGGCGGTGATCGACAACGACTCGGCGGCGCTGCGGCGGTACCTGGCGTCGGTGGTGAAGCAGCACCGGTATGTGCGGTTCGCCGGTATGGCGGAGGTCAGCGGACCGGACGAGGTAGAGATGAGCCGGGTCTTCGTGATGCCGCGTCTCGTCGAGCAGCAGGGTTCCAACGAGCGCGAGGCGAAGCCCGGCGCGGCCCACAAGCTGCTCACCGGCAGAAATGCGCCGCAGCGGTCGGTGATCCTGGGCGGGCCGGGAACGGGCAAAACGACGCTGCTGGAGAGTTTCTGCCTGGCCTTGGCGCAAGGCGCGCCGGGACAGGGCTCAGCGGGTTCGTTTTCCAGGGCGAAGGGCCTTCCCCCGCTGGTCCCGGTCTTCTACCGCATCCGTGACCTGGAGCGCGATCTGCGAACGCACTCCACAATCTGGGATGCGCTGCTGCACGCCTGTTCGAGAAAGATGGGCCTGAACCTGCCGCATGACTTCTTCGTGCGCCAGATGGAGCGGAACGGCCTCGTGCTGCTGTTCGATGGGCTGGACGAAGCCACATCGCCTGCTCGCCGCGACGAGATCGTCGAATTGATCGAGGCGTTCGCCGGCAACCTCACGCCACAAAGCCGCGTGATCATCACCAGCCGGCCGCATGACTACCGCCGCCGCTTCGAAGCCGCCGCCTACCGCCACTACGAACTGTGCCAGTTCGACGATGGAGAGATCCAAACCTTTATTCAGGGTTGGAGGTCGCTCCACGAGCCGGACCAGGCAGCCGCCGTGGAAAAGGGCGAGGCGCTCTGGAATGCGCTCAAGGCGCGAAAGGACATTCTGCCGTTGGCGCGCAATGCGCTGCTGTTGACCATGATCGTGAGGGTGCACTTCGGCCTGGGCGCGCTGCCGGACAGCCGCTTGATGCTCTACGAGAAGTGTTCCGAAACGCTGCTGAAGCACTGGACCTCGGCCATGGACCTGTCTCCCAGCCCGATCGATTTTTACCAGAAGCGCCGGTTCCTTTCCCAACTGGCCTATGAGATGCAGGGCGAAGCCGAGCACCTCGCACAGGGCGTTGCGTTGCAGATTCCTCGCGTCCAGCTCGCGCGCCGCCTGGAACGCTTCCTCCGGGAGAAAGGAGCCGGCGACACGTTGAACCTGGTGGAAACCATCGTGGACCGGCTCCACACCCGCGACGCGATTCTGGTCCAATACGGCGGCGATCAGTTTGGGTTCGTCCACCGTTCGTTCCAGGAGTACTTCGCGGCAGTTTGGATGGCCGAGGAGCTGGATGAAGATGAATTCCAGGAGAAGCTGTACGCGGAGCCGCCGGGCTGGAACGAGACCCTGTATTTGGCCATAGCTCAGTTGAGAGACCGGCAGCGGCGCCGAACGCTCCTGGAACTGCTGAAGCGGGGACGAGCCGGATTTGCCTTGGCCTGCCTCAAGGCGGCGGCGCAGGAAGATCCCTGGCTGAGGCTGCTGGTGCAATTCCTTTCGCGGTACACCTGGGAGGGCCGGGAGTATGCGGGCCTCTCGGTCGCCGAGTGCGCCGATGCCTGCGAAGGCCGCGGGGAGACCATGCAGGTGTTGCGGGCGATGTTCGAGCGCGAGGCCCGCGAGGGGCAGTCTCTCGCGGCTGCCGTGGAACTTGCGGAGGAACTGGCCAGGCGAAGAATCAACGGGGCCCAGTCATTGCTGGATGCGTTCTTTGGCGAGGCTGCGGCTCACGGGTTGGACTCGACAGACAGGATGGCCTGGGTCGATGGATTCTACCTCGATCGCTACCTGGTGACCAACCGGGAGTACGAGTGCATGATTCCGGGGCACAGCAAGCTGCGAGACGGCGATTCGGAATTCGACGGCCAGCCGGTCATCTGGGTGAGCTGGCACGAGGCGCGCCTGTTCTGCCGCTGGCGGGGCTCGGCTTTTCGTTTGCCCACGGAACAGAAGTGGGAGCACGCGGCCTCGTGGGACCCGGCACGAGGCGTCAAGCGGAGATACCCTTGGGGCGATGAGTTCGACCCAGCGCGCTGCAACACATGGGAAGCTGGTCCGCACAGGACAACTCCCGTCGGGGCTTACCCGGGTGGCGTTAGCGCTTGCGGATGCTACGACATGGCGGGCAACGTCTGGGAGTGGACGGATAGCTGGTGGGCTGTGGAAGGAGGTGGCCGTGTGCTTCGGGGCGGCGCTTGGGGCCTCCTTGGTGACCTCGCCGCCTGCTCGTACCGCATCAACGGACACCCGCACGACCGCAGCAGCTTCGTGGGGTTTCGTTGCGCCAGGACATAGCTTCACCCTATTCACTCTTTTCTCTTACGCTTTTCACTCAGCACGCTGTACTCTTTTGCGTGCAGGGTGACGCCCCGCGACCCGGCAAGCGCCCCTGTGGCCTCATTGCAGCCGCCGAATCGCCGGTTGGCCCGCACCCGGTCACAAGCTTCAGAAAAATCGTATCTCGCACATCTGAAAAGGCTTCCTCTCTTCCAGAAACCAGACCCTTTCGTCCGATTTGATGCAATGGTCAGCGGAGGTGAGAACATGGCTTCTCCGGCAATCCCAATCAACCCGGCTTCAACAGCCAACCCCGCAACCAACCGCTCCACCGGACCGCGGACCCCCGAGGGCAAGGCGCGCTCCTCGCAGAACGCCCGCAAGCACGGCTGGTCCGCCGTGACCCTCAATGTCCTGCCCGCCGAACAGGCCGAGTTCGATATTTACCAAAACGAACTCCTCGAGCAGATCAAACCCGCACGCGGACTCCAGGCTGACCTCTTCCGCCAGCTCGTCCACGCCGGCTGGTCCCTCGTCCGCCTCGAACGCTACGAATTCAGCATCCTCTCCCAGGGCGACCCCTTCAACTCCCCGGAATCGCAAATCAAACTCGACCGCCTGGAGCGCTATCGCGCCTCGCACCGCCGCGCCTACTCGCGCATCCTCAACGAAATCCGCAAACTCCAGACCGACGCCATGCTCTGGTCCACCACCCACGACTTCGTCAAAAACCAGCGCGACAAAGACTTCCCCATCGCCAATCCCGCCGCCGGCAACGTCAACGGGCGCATCGCCAGCCTCTCCACCGAGTGCAGCTTGCAGGACGCCATTCGTCTCCTCGAATCCGGCGAATCCGGCGCCTACAGCTTTTTTGGCAAAACGAACCCCTCTGCCCGCTTCTCCCAGCCGCCCGCCTGCGGACTGGCCGGCCATGCCGGGTAGCGCCGGGCATTAGCCGGAAGGCGGAAGCTGATCCTCCACCTTGCGGATCTTGTCTTCGATCGTCTGCGATTTGTCCGTCCGCGAGCCGACGCGGATCGATGAAGAGACGCGCTGCACGCCCATCGTGTGCAGCGCCTCATGGCACTTCTTCACGGCGGCGAACACCTCGTCCCACTCGCCCTCGATGTTCGTGCCGTAGGCGTGGAGTTTGGTCTTGAGGCCGCTCTCGCGGAGGATGCGCTCGCATTCGGTGACCTCTTTGGAGACGGAAACCCCCACCCCGAGAGGGATGATGCAGACGTCGGCGATGACCTTCATGATGACGCCTAATACAGTGGCCGGTCCTTTGACCCGGCGGCTTTCTTGCCGAGGACGTCGAGGACGGGTCTGGCGCCGTCGGCGTAGAGAGCGAGTTCGCTGCCGGCTTGGAAGAACGAGAATCCCTCCTTGATGAGGCCGGGAATGTTGGCGGCGTTTCCGGGGCGGCCAACGGGGATGTTGTTCTTCTTCGCGGCGGCGACAATCTCCCGGATGGCGTTCTGCACCGCCGGCTCGTCCTGTCGGCCGCGGAAGCCGTAAGAGTGAGAGAGGTCGTTGGTGCCGATGAAGAGAACGTCGATGCCGGGGACGGCGGCGATTTCGTCGATGCGGTCGACGGCCTCTTTCTCCTCGATGATGCAGACGACCATGACGTTGCGGTCGATGAAGTCGGCGTAGCCTTCAGGCGCGGGCCAGCGCAGCGTCGCCAGACCCGGCCCGGAGCCGCGCTTGCCGTAGGGCGGATACTTGCAGGCTTCGACCGCGGCTTTGGCCTTCTCCGGGGTGGTGGTGAAGGGGAAGATGACGCCGAGCGCGCCGATGTCGAGCGCGCGTTTGGCGAGCCAGATCTCGTTGTAAGGGACGCGGATGAACGGGACGGCAGGCAGCCCGCGAGTGGCCAGGATCATGTTGCGCGCCGATTCCAGCGTGATCGCCGAGTGCTCCATCTCGATCCAGAGAAGGTCGAAGCCAAGCCGGGCGGCTTGGGCGGCGACGTCGGCGCTGGGGACGGTGATGGTGGCGGCCACAACGGGCTTGCCGGCTTTAAGGCTCACGCGGACCGGGTTCTGCCATGCCGTGTCTTGAGCCTGGACGGCGCTGCCGAGCGCGGCGGTGGAAATGAGGCGTCTGCGGGTCATTTTGCGGCTCCTTTGGGGGCGGATTTCAGCCGGGCGTCGACGAGGGCGGCGATTGCCTTGGAGACGGCATCGGGGGTGGCCGTGCCGTCGATCTCGTGGATGTCGGCGTCAGGATAGTAAAGCTTCACGAAGTCGAGCTCGCGATGGTAATCCTTGAGGGCTTGTTCAACTTTGGCGGGGATGCGGTCCTTGATGCGCTGCCTGGCGGCATCGTCGGGGATCAGGAGGTGGATGACGAGGTGTCTGGAAAGGCCGCGTTCTTTGGCGCGGGCGGCGAGGAAATCGGCGTGATCCTTGGTGGCGGGGTAGCCGTCGAGGACCAGGCCCTTGGAAGTGTCGGTCTTCTCGATCACCTTGGCGAAAATCTTGTTGAGGGCTGGGTCGGTGCGCGGGTCGACCCCGTGGATTTCAGGTTGCTTGCTCCGGGCCAGGAGCGCGGGGTCGGCTTCGATGAGCTGCTCGGCGGAAATCACGGCGAAGCCGTACTTCTTCTTGAGGAACTCCGCCTGTGTAGACTTGCCGGCGCCGGCGGGCCCGATGAGGACGATGACGGGGCGGGAAGAAGCTTCCTGCTCCGCTCCCTGACGGTCGCGGCTCTGTGCGGGCCCAAGGCAGGAGCAGGCCGCAAGCAGCAGGGGGAGGAGTTGTCGGGTCATGGTGGTCATTGTCCCAAACGGCGGTCGGATCCGATAGTGCCGGTGAGTGCCTTGAGGTAATCGGGTGAGCTGACGCGCTGGAGCTGGGCGCGCGCGGCGTCGAGCCGGGAGGCTGTATCGAGAGGATCGTCATCACCCTGGGGCAGCCGCGAGCGGAAGCCTTCCAGCGCGCGGACGTGGCGTTTCCAAAGCTGGATATCGCGCTCCTGTTTGGCGCGCAGACGGTCGAGATACCAATCGGAGGAGAGCAGGGCTTCGCGGGTGAACATCGCCCGGATGGCGGGATGATCGGCGGTCATCCCCTCATAGGCGCCGTTGGCCATGATGTGCAGCAGGGCTTTGATCTGGGGGCAGGCGGCGTTGACGCTGCCGTCGTCGAAGTACTCACGGGCGACCCGCGCCTGGGCTTCGACGATGGCGTTGACGCCGGCGGCATACAGAGGGAGGTCTTGCGTCTCGGGACGGAGGAAATGTTCGGTGAAGATGATGTTGGGGGTTTCGAAGATGCGCCCGAGAAAGCGGTCCGCGAAGCGCGCGGTGATGCGATAGCCAAGCCGGGAGGCGAGCACGCGCGAACCCTGGAAGTCGAAGTCTTCCACCTTTTCGAGGTAGCCGTTGGCGATGAGAAAAGCCGGGTCCCGCTCTTCGATGCTCATGCGGCACCAGATTTCCGGCACGAGCATGGAGATGTCGTGGTCGACGCGGTAGTGGGGTCCGACGTAGCCGGCGGCTGTGGAGAAGCCGGCGTAGCCGGTGAGGATGGCGGAGACGAGGGCGTTGTTGAGGTCGATGATCGGAGGCAGGGCGTTGAAGGGGCGTTTAGTAAGTGCGCCTTCGCTGCCGAAGCCTGTTGTGGAGGGGCTCTTGCCCGTGAGGCTGCAAATGTAATCCATGAAGAGCTCGGGGAGCTCCTGGTAGTGGATGGGATTGTAGACGGCGAGCGGCGGCAGGTGGATGGAGGGATCGGCAGGGCTGCCGCGCCGTCCTGAGAGGACCGCGTTGACGGGGAAGTGCAGAGGCTCGTCCGAGTTGATTCCGCGGTACAGGCGGGCGGCGGTTTCTGCAAGGTAGGTGTCGCGCGCGTTGGCGATGTCGGGGCGGATTTGGAGATAGCGCGGGTTCTTGGAGGGTTTGCCGTCAACCACGCGCGGATGCGCGGAGGAGACCGCCCACTCGGTGGTGGGATTGGCGGCGAAATCGCGGAGCAGCCGCTTCATCGGTTCGGTGTACTCGTCGAAGTCGACGACTTTGTCGAGGAGCTGCTGGACCTGCGCGCGGGAGAGTGGTTCGAAGTTGGAGAGAAAGGTGTCAGGGCGGGAGATGTCGGCTTCAGCCTGCTCGTCGAAGCCGCGGTGGATGGCGTCGTCGGGGCGCTGGAACAGCATCGCTTCGCAGTTCTTAAGGATCTTGACGCTCGGGTTGGCGTAGCGCGGGTCGAGGTCATTGAGGGTTTCGCGGGGGACGGTGACTGAAACGGTGATGTCATCCTCGACTTGAACTTTGGCGGCTGGATTGAAGTCTGGACGGAGCTTATAGACCCGCCAGGAGGAATCGGGCTCGAAGCCGGCGCGAAGATAATTGCCGATGAGTTTCTGATCGTTGTATTTGAGTTCGTGGCCGAGGTTGCCGTTGATGCGGTCCACGGTGAAGTGCTCGCGCCAGTTTTCGCCCCATTCGGGGCGGTAATAGCGTTTGACGAGGCAGACGTATTGGCGGATGGTCTGGGGCAGGTCGAGCAGCCACTGGTTGTACT
>JACADU010000058.1 GCA_013388415.1 Bryobacteraceae bacterium | reverse complement strand
GCGATTATCTCAAGAAGAGATGCTTCCACCCAAAGCGGGCAATGATCGACTCCGTCTGGCCTATTTGGTCAGCAACCATCCGATCACGTCGCAAGCCTTCGTCGTGCGGGAAATTGAGGCGCTGCGCGGGGAGGGGTTCGATATCGAAGTGCTTTCCATCGGGCGGCCCGATCGCAGTCCAGAGGAGATGTCCGCGCTCGAACGCGAGGAACTGAAAAGGACATTCTACGTCCGGGACGCCGGAGCGCCGGGCGCCGCGGCCGCTCATTTGAAACTGATCTTCAGACGGCCCGGCCGGTACGCGAGAGCGTTGCTGGAGGCGATCCGGATTGGAGGGGCGCATCTCGGGGAGTTGGCCAGGCATCTGGCCTATTTCGTGCAGGCAGGCATCATTGCTTGCAGGTTGGAAGAGAGGGGACTGCGCCACTTTCACGCCCAGTTCGTCTCGCCGGCCGGGCTGCTTGCCGCAAAGCTCGGCCCCGCCACCATGTCCATTCGCGTCCACGGCTCGGACGAGTTCTACGACGCGACGCGGTATCGAGTGGCGGAGAAGGTGAAGGCCTGCGAGTTCGTCTGTGCTGTCAGCGGCTTCACCGCGAGCCAGCTCATGAGGCTGACGCCGCCGGAGGAATGGCCGAAGTTTGAAGTTGCTCCGATCGGCGTCAACCTGAAGGAGTTCGCGCCCGCGCCGTTCCGGCCCGATCCAAGGCCATTCGAGATTCTCCTGGTGGCGCGTCTGATTCCCGCCAAAGGGCACCGCCAACTTCTCGAAGCCGCGAGAAAGCTGGCAGAGCAGGGCCGCGAATTGCGGGTCAGGCTGGTGGGCGACGGGCCGGACCGGGCCGCCCTTGAGGCGATGGCCCGGCAAGGCGCGCTGGAAGGGTGCGTGGTGTTTGAAGGCGCGGTCAATCAGGACAGGATTCGCGAAATCTACCGGCAGGCGGACCTGTTTGTGCTGCCGAGCTTCGCCGAGGGCGTTCCGGCGGTGTTGATGGAAGCGATGGCGATGGGAATCGCCTGCGTCTCGACCAAGACTGGAGCGATCTTTGAGCTGATCCGCGACGGGCAGGATGGCCTGCTGGTCCGGCCGGGGGACAGCGTGGAACTGGCCGAATCGATCCGGCGCGTGATGGATGATAGCGCCCTGCGCCGGCAGTTGGCCGAGGCAGGGCGGCTTCGGGTGGAAGAGTGCTTCGACCTGGAGAAGAACACAAAGCTCCTGGCCGGCATCTTCCGCCGGCGGCTTGTGAAGAGTATGTAAAGGTGCCTGTCACTTTTTCTGGGGGAAGCCGACGGTGTGGCCGAGGATGATTCGGGAGGTGGCCGGGAGGCCGGCGAGTTTCGCGAACGCCGGCCGCTGAACGCCGGCGCGGACGACCGAGTTGAGGCCGTTGGCGGCGCAGTACAGCGCGATGTTCTGGCTGATGGCGCCGGCTTCGATGGAGACCCAAGAGAGAACGTCGGCGTCGGAGTCTTCGGCGGACTTCTTTGTCTTGCTCATGTCTGCAACCAGGACTACGTTCAAGGGGGCGGTGTTCACGAAGTCCTGGGTGCCGGAGATGGGCCGGTGGTCCCCGGATGCTACCGGCAGGAGCCGCTGAGTTCTGGGCTCATAGAGATAGATGCCGGTTTCGAGCACGACATAGACATCGATGGTTTGCCAGTTGTGTGCGGATGGGGCGGTGCGGCCGCCGGTGGCGGGGCGGTTGATCCCGTAGGCAGACCAGAGGAGAGCGGAAAGCGTCTCGAGCGGGAGGGGACGGGAGCTGAACTCCCGCGCACTTTGCCGGGCGGAGAGCGCGTTGAGCAGAGGCGGGCCGCCCTGCGTGGGCGGCGCAGGAAGCTGGATGAGCTCCGCAGGAGCGAGGGTAAAGAGAAGAAGGGCGAGTGCGGTCATGATGAGTCTCCAGCGATATCATCGCTCGAATTGAACCGTTCTATACTGCGGTGGAATGGCGGAGCGGCGGGAGCTACCTGACGAGGATCTCTTTCACGCGAAGGAGTTCTGGGAAGAAGAGGAGCGCGCCGCCCACAGGGAGGCGTGGCGGCAGCTCTTACGGTGGCTGGCTGTCTTCGTCGCGCTGTTCGGTTTCGGGAGCTTCGTGATGTGGTGGGCGGGGCAGACCGTCCTTTATGGCACGGCGCGAGCGACAGACGCCGAAACAAAAGCCTCCTGGCGGCTCTACGGAATCGTGAGAGATGAAGAGACGCAGGAACCGGTCCCGTTTGCTCGAATCGCCGACGGGCCGAAGGCAAAAGCTCCGCACTTCTCGTCTGTGGCGGACCACCTTGGCCATTTCGAGCTGCACACGCTGCCGGAGCGGCATGAAGTCACGGCAAGCGCGCTTGGCTACCGGCCGAAGACCATCACCGTGGGCAGGGAGTGGTACTCCTGGATGCCCTCTGGCGATGAGAGAGTGGATTTCATGCTGCGGCGGGAGGGCGGGCGGTGAAGATGGAAGCCAAGTCGATCTTCATTATGGTTCTTGTCTTCCTGGCGGCGCTGGCGTGGTTCGGCAACCGCTCGATCTACTATCCGATGAAGTATCCCGATGGAGAGTGGGGAATTGAGCGCGGGACGGGAGTTCAGAATGTCTGGATCCATACAGCGGACGGGGTACGCATCCATGGCTGGCAATTGGGCTCTCGGAAGGACCGGATCGTGCTGTTCCTGCACGGCAACGCGGGCAATGTGACGCACAGGCTCGATAAGATGCAGCGGCTGGTGGAAGCCGGGGTGTCCGTGCTGGTCATCGACTGGCGCGGCTATGGGCGGAGTTCAGGCTGGCCGACAGAGCGCGGGTTGCGGCGGGACGCGCGCGCGGCGTACGGCCATCTGAGAAAGGCGGGGTTTGCTCCGGGGCAGATCATGTTGTACGGGGAGTCGCTGGGGACGACCGTGGCGTCGCTCCTGGCGGCGGAGGTCGAGTGCGCCGGGCTCGTGCTTGAAGCGCCGTTCCCGAATGTGCAGTCCGTCGCCGGTAAGGTGCTGCCGGTCATCGGTCCGCTGCTGGTGCGGGGCTACGACGCGGCTTCGGTGATCGACAGGATTACTGTTCCAAAGCTGTTCATCCACGGCGACCGGGATGAAGTGATCGGACTGGACTTGGGTAAGCGGCTCTACGCGGCGGCCAAGGACCCGAAGGAGTTCTGGCTGGTGAAGGCGGCAGGGCACAACGACATCGCCGATGTCGCCGGAGCTGAGTACACCGCGAGACTGCGCGCGTTCATTGCGCAGGTGTGGGCCGGAAATTGACGCCCCGCGACTTCCAGCGCTGCTCGAAGCCTCTCAGCCGCCGGAGGAAGTCCGCGTAGTCTGCGCGCGCCTTCGGAGTCCACGCCACTTCCGCCAGCGCTGTTGAGCGTGGGAAGGCCATGTACTCGACGCGCTCCGGCGTGGGCATGTACTCGCTCCAGAGCTGGCCTTGCGTGCCGAGAATCCGCCTGCCCTCTTCGGCGGTGAGCTCCGGCGGGACGGGATCAAATTCGTAGACCTTTTCGAGAGGGACGAAACCGCCGATGGCGAGCGGCTCGCTTGGGGACTTGGCCTGGTAGTAGTCGAAGTAGGTGTGGCTGTTGGGGGCCATGACGACATCATGTCCGAGCCGGGCGGCGGCGATGCCGCCCTTATTGCCGCGCCAGGACATGACGGTGGCGCTGCGGTCGACTCCGCCTTCCAGGATCTCGTCCCAACCGACGAGCCTGCGTCCGCGCTTCGTGAGGAACTGGTCCATGCGGCGAATGAAGTAGCCGTGGAGTTCAGCCTCGGACTTCAATCCCAACTCCTTCATTCGAGCCTGTGCGGCGGGGCTCGCCTTCCACTGGTCGAAGGGTACTTCGTCGCCGCCGACGTGGATGAACTTGTTCGGAGAGAGCATGAGCACTTCATCGAGGACGTTCTGGAGGAAGAGGATCGTGCTCTCATTCACATTGAAAACGTTCTTGTTGACGCCCCAGCGAGTGAATACCTCGAGCTTTTCTCCGGTATTGCCCAGCTCGGGGTATTCCGCGAGAGCCGCCTGCGCATGGCCCGGCATCTCGATTTCGGGCAAGATGCTGACAAAGCGATCGGCCGCATAAGCGACGATTTCGCGGATGTCGGCCTGCGAATAGAAACCGCCGTGCGGCTTGCCGTCGAAGCCTTTGGCTTCGCGCTCATGGCCGGCTCGAGTCTCCTTTCGCATCGAACCGACTTCGGTCAGCCTGGGGTATTTCCTGATCTCGACGCGCCATCCCTGATCGTCGGTCAAGTGCAGGTGGAGCACGTTCATCTTCTGCGCGGCGAATTCGTCAATCAACTTGAGGACCGCCTGTTTCGGGATAAAGTGCCGGGCTGGATCAAGCAGCATGCCCCGCCATTGAAAGCGTGGATAGTCTTCGATGCGGACGCATGGGACTTGCTTCGCGGAATTGAGGAGCTGCAACAAGGACTGTGCGCCGTAGTAAGCCCCGGCAGGACCCTTTCCGCGAATCTCGACGCTGTTCGGGGTGACCTCGAGAATGTAACCTTCATCGCTGGGCACGGCGAGACCGGGCACGACAGTAATGTGGACGCAGTTGCCGCAGGCTTTGATGGAATCGGCAGACTTCAGAGCCAACTGATGAGAGAGGAGGCGGCTGGCCTGAGGGGCGCGCGGGTCGGCGGCAAGCACAGTGCTGGAGTCCATCTGAAAGACGCCTTGCCGCGAGGTCACAGCGACTGGCCTGGGTGTAACGGCAGTCTCTGCCGCGGCGGCCACGCACATGGCCGCGATCATGAGGATGCAGAATGTCCGCATGGCTGTATCTTCTTCTTTTCGCAGCCGCGAGGGAAGCGGGGGCAAGCGTGATTGGCGGCTCACCAGGAGATGACACCGCCGTTCCAAAGAATGAAGGAGAGCATCGAGGGGTCCTTGGGGAAGCCGACGGGGGTGAGTTTTCCGTTCCACCTCCGGTGGATGGTGAGTGAAGGCGGAAGAGTGGCGTCCTGCTTCATCCCGAAGGCGCGGAGAGCCGCAGGCGGGTCGTCTGCCTTGGCAGATGGACACCACTTGGTATCCTGGAGGCTTACCCGCCTTTCTTACTGGTATGTTCCTTAAAATCCTCGCGCATCCGGTTCTTGTGAACCTGAACTTCCACATGCCCGCGGTGGTGGATCTATCCCATCCGCTGGTCCTGCTCACCGGCGAAAACGGCTGCGGCAAATCGACCCTGCTGCATTCCATCAACTTTGCCTTGCGCGGGGAGGAGTCGCCCGATTTCATCTACCGCTGGGAGCGCAAGATCGAGCCGCCCAAAGTTTTTCTGTTCGATGCCGAGCAACACAATCCGCGGATGCATCTCGAACTGTTCGAGGGCAATCCGCAGATGAAAGAGTTCGCGCAGATGGCGAGCCACGGGCAGGTGATGCTCTCGATGTTCAAAGAGACGTTCCCGTCACTGCCCGACGGCACGTTCCTGCTGCTCGACGAGCCTGAGATGGCGCTCTCGGTTTCCAACCAGCGGCGGATCGTCAAGATGCTCAAGGAGCTCGTGGACCAGAAGAAGTTCCGGATCGTGTGCGCCACCAACTCGCAAGTGCTGATCGACGCGCCAGAGACTTACGTGATCAACCTGGACAATCACATCAACCGGAACGTGATTCCCGAAGACATGGGCGTCGAGGGGTCGAGCACGATTCAGTAATTCAGTTGGAGGCGCCGCCGTCCGGCGCGATGTAGCCTTTGCGGGCGAAGACTCGCGGGTTGCCGGCGCGGCTGCGGGCTTCCCGGGAGAGTTCGACTTCGACATCCCGGCGCTCGCCGGGTTTCGTCGCGGGCAGGGGGTAGTAGAGGACGTAGCGCGAGCGCAGGCGGCGGATCATGTCCACGAAGCCTTCCTCCGGGCTATCGGCGAGCATCATCTCACAGCCGGTCTTCTCGGCGATCTTGTCTACCGGCTTCTTGCCCCGTGGCGTGCGCTGCCCGGTCTTCACCACCAGGCCGCAGACGACAGTATCGGCCTTCCACGCAGCATCGATCGCCTCTTCGTCGTCCATGGTGCGGTCGCCCTCATTGTCTGTGATCAGGAGGACGGCGCGGCGGCGTTCGCTGCGCCCGGCGGCGGAGAGGTGGACGGAGGCGATGAGGATTCCTTCCTGGAGGTGGGTGGCGCCAACAAAGCGCTGGGCCAGCACGCCGAACCGGATCGCCGCCTCGACGTCGCGGAGATCTCCGGTAAGCTCGCTGATGCGGCGAACCTCGCCGTGGACCACGGAGACGGCGACGCGGTCGCCTGGCCGCAGCACAGAAAGAGCGCGCCGCGAACCCTGGGCAACCGCCGTCACGGCCGGTTTCATGCTGCCGCTGATATCGAAAAGCAGCATCAGATCCAGGGGGGCCTCTTCGCGGGCGCAATGCGTAATGTGGACCGTTTTGCCCTGGTCCCGGACGACGAAGTCCTGTGCTGAGAGCTCGCGGACGGAGTCGCGGCCAGAGAGCACCTCGACGTCGACGCGGACGAGGTTCACTCCGGTCTTGAAGACGGGCTCCTGCGCCAGGGAGCCCACGCACACGAAGATCAGCGGCGCGAATCGCCTGAGTGTCATCCTGAGAGGTTGAACGAATGGCACGGCCACCTGGTTCCAGTATGATGCAGCGCGAGACTCTGGCCGATTACTTCCGTTCGGTGATCTCCCACGAGGGAGAGTACCTGGTTTACGACGACGGATTCCGGCCGCGCAGCTACACCTACGCGGCGCTGGCCCGCGCGGCGCGCAACCTGGCGGCGCGGCTCGAGCGGGCGGGCGTCGGGCGCGGGGACCGCGTCATTTTATGGAGCGAGAACCGGCCGGCGTGGGTAGCGGCGTTCTGGGCTTGTGTGTTGCGCGGCGCCGCGGTCGCGCCGATTGAGGAGCGGCATTCGGCGGAGTTTTTCGAGCGCGTGGTCCGCATCACCGGGCCGAAGGTGATTCTGCTGGGCGACGAGGTCTCCGTCCCGCCAGGCGTGGCTGTTGCTTGCTGGAGGCTGTCGGAGCTGGACTGGAAGACGGAGGGCGCGCCCTTCACGGAGGCGGAAGTTCAGCCGGATGATACCGTGGAGATCCTGTTCACCTCCGGAGCGACCGCCGAGCCGAAGGGCGTCGTCATCACGCACCGGAACATCCTGGCCAACATCGTTCCCGTCGAGCGGGAGATCCTCAAGTACCGCAAGTTTGCAAAGCCATTCCAGCCGATCCGGTTCCTGAACCTGCTGCCGCTGAGCCATATGTTCGGGCAGGCGATGGCCATTTTCATCCCGCCCGTGCTCGAGGGTGTGGTGGT
>JACADU010000237.1 GCA_013388415.1 Bryobacteraceae bacterium | reverse complement strand
GAGAACTACTTCGAACAGCCCAAACAGGCGCTCCTGGTGATGAAGGCGGCAGTCTTCGATTTCGCCCACGTTCACCGTCTCTTCGCCGAGGCCAAGCACTTCAGGCGGTGGTTTGAAGGCCCGGAACCGCCTCGCGACGTAATCGCCGACAGCGGCAGAGAGGTCTGCCGGCGGTGGGACTACATCGGCGGGACGCTGGAGACAAAGGCGTTCCATTGGGAGGACGGCAACACTTACCTTGCGCTGCGCGCGCTGTCCTGGGCGCGAGGCTATGATCTAAACTCCTTGCGGGGTCATCTGCAAACATCCCTCGACAACCTGAAACTCCTGCTCGACGAACCGCTGGAAGAAGAGGAGTGATGATGGAACACGAACCGCCGTTGATGAACGGCATGGTGGAATTGGAGCCGGTGGACGACCCCGGGGTCGACCGCCGCGACCTGTTCCGCGGCGCGGGCACCATCGCCGCCTGGCTCGCCGCGGCGAACGCCAGCGCCGCCCAGGTGGCGCCTCCGGACGGGAAGGTCCCCGAGGCGAAAGCCGGACCGCTGCTGCCGGTAGTGCCGTTCGGCAAGTTCAAACTGACCCGTCTGATCGCCGGCGCGAACCCGATCTACGGCTACTCGCATTTCAACTACGTCTTCTCGGCGCACATGGGCGAGTACCACACCACCGATCGCGTCCTCGCTTTCCTGCGGGAACTCGAGCGCGCCGGGCTCAACACCTGGCAGGCAAGCTGGAGCGAGCGGCTCGAAACCGACTGGCTCAAGTACAAAGAGCAAGGCGGCAAGCTTCAGTTGCTGCTGCTCTCACGGCCCACGTTCAACGATCAGCCCGAGATGCTGAAACGGGCAGCGAAGCTCAACCCGCTGGGCATCGCGCAGCATGGAGCTTCCACCAACAGGTTCTGGGACATGGGGCAGTTGGACAGGTCGCTCGACTACCTCAAGCGGATTCGCGACCTCGGCGTCATGGTGGGGCTCTCGTGCCACAACCCGCTCGAAGTGGAGTATGCGGAGGAGAAGGGCTGGGATGTCGACTATTACATGACGAGCCTCTACTACATGAACAGGCCGAAGAAAGAGTTCGAGAAGATCCTGGGGCAGGTTCCGCTGGGCGAGATCTACCTTCCGTCCGACCCGCCCAGGATGATGGAGACCATCCGCAAGGCGAAGAAACCGTGCTTAACCTATAAGGTCCTGGCGGCGGGCAGATCGGTCAGCTCGCCGAAAGAAGTCCGCGAGCGGATGGCTGCCGCGTTGAACGGCATCAAGCCAACTGACCCGGTGATCATCGGGCTCTACCAGCGGTTTAACGATCAGATCGGACAGACCGCCGAGTTCGTGCGCGAGATCCTCGCCCGCACGTGAGCAGGGCGGGTAGCGGTTTCGCCTGCCCGAATGTTAACCTGAATAAGATCCTGCCTGGGTGGCAAGAGGGCCGTGTGCCAACGCGCCGTCAGGCAATCCCAAGGACATAACCAAAATGGCCAAGCTGAAGCTGAAGACGCACAAAGGCGCGTCCAAGCGGTTCAAGAAGACGGGAACGGGCAAAATCGTTCGTGCGAAAGCGTTTGCCCGCCACATTCTGACTTCCAAGAGCCGTTCCCGGAAGCGCAACCTGCATCAGACGGTGGTCGCCGACCCCGCCGATCAGGCCAAGTTGAAAGAGATGCTGCCCTACTAAACACGGGGCAGAGGGCGAGCGCGCCGAGCGCGGGGCACGTGCCCGAGCCGCCGCCCGGGCGGAACGCCGTGAGGCGCCGCATGAGGGCAATTGAACCTGCCCATTCGTAGAAAAGGAGAAGAAACGTGCCAAGAGTCAAACGATCAACCAACCGCCGCGATTCGCGCAAGAAGGTGCTTGCCCGCGCGAAGGGCTTTTTCCTGTGGAAGAGCAAGCTGTACCGGATCGCCCAGGAGGCGGTGGAAAAGGCGCTCCGCTACGGCTACGTCGGGCGCCGGCGCAAGAAGCGGGAATTCCGAGCGCTATTCATTCTGCGCATCAACGCGGGCTGCCGGCAGAACGGCATCAGCTATTCAAAGTTCATCAGCGGCTTGAAGAAGGCGGGCATCGAGCTGAACCGGAAGATGCTTGCCGACCTCGCTCTGAACGAGCCGCAAGCCTTTACCGCCCTGGTCGAGAAGGCGAAGAGCGCCGCCGCCTGACGATGCAGCGCCGCCGGCCCCGTCGGTAGTATATTTGCTCCGGGAGTGCTGTGATGCATCCGATTCGCGAAGATGAAGACGAGATTTTCGCCCGGCTTGAAGCGCGGCTGGAGAGCCTGACCGGCATCGTCAGCCGCCTCAAGGACAAGAATGCCGAACTGGCGACGCGGCTCAAGCAGGCAGAAGAGGACAGGGCGGCGCTGGAGGCTGCGTTGAAGGAGTCTCAGCAGGAAGCCACTCAGCTCCGGGAGGAGTCCGCCGCATTGCGCAGCCGCCAGAAACAGGCCGCCTCGCGCATCAAGAACCTGCTTTCACAGGTCGAGCAGATGGACCTGCTCGGCGAGAACTGAGAGAAGGACTCGCCGTGGACGCAGGGAGCCCTCCGGAAAAGACGACGGTCCGCGTCACTATTTTTCAGCAGCCTTACACGCTTCGTGTGTCCGGCGAGCCGGGCGAAACGGAAGCTCTCGCCCAGGCGGTCGATTCTCTGATGAATCAGATCGCCACGCGGACCTCGGGCGCCGAACCGGTTCGCGTCGCCGTCCTGGCGTGTTTGCACCTGGCCGACCGAATCCGCCAACTGGAGCGCGAAATCGCTTTCCGCCGCGAACGCGCCGCGAAGATGGAGCAGCGCCTCGACGCCGCTCTGCGCGACATCGGCCAGTAACCCTATCGCGACAACTCTCGCCATCTCAGCTATTATCTGACCGAGATCCGCAGGGTCCGAAGAGAGCTGTCGGAAAGGGGTTCTCTATGCAGCGAGCATCGATTCGATCATCCGTTTGCGTCGCCGTGCTGGCGCTTGCTCTGCCTGTCATGGCCCAGATTGGCGGCAGCGGCACCATCAAGGGCACCGTCATCGATCCGTCCGGCGCGGTCGTGCCGAACGCGACGGTGACCGCCACCAACGAAGCCACTGGCGTGGAGTCGCGGCGTGAAACCACCGCCGCCGGGCTGTTCGTCATCGCGCCTGTTCAGGCTGGGACTTACAAGGTCACCGCTTCCGCTTCGGGCTTCCGGACAGTGGTGCAGGAGCAGGTCGTCGTGGACGCTTTGGGCGCCATCGAGCTGACGCTACGGCTCGAAGTCGGCGCCACGTCGGAAAGCATCACCGTCTCGGCGGCGCCGCCCGACCTGAACACGTCGGACGCGCGCATGGGGCAAACGATCCGCAACGAGATGTACACCGCCCTGCCGCTGACCATGGGCAATGGCAACCCGCGCAATCCCGCGGCGTTCATCTACCTCATGCCAGGCGTGCAGGAAGGCGGAACGTTCGGGTTCATCAACGGCGGCCAGAGCTTTTCCAAGGACGTCTACATCGAAGGATTGCCTATCACCGACGCCGTCCGCCAGGGCGAGAGCCGCGCGCTCCAGTACGGCGTTTCGGTCGAGGCAGTCGAGCAATTCCAGGTGGAGACCAGCGGCACGTCGGTCGAGTATAACGGGCAGGGCTCGGAGAACTACACGATCAAGTCGGGCACAAACGACTTCCACGGCTCCGCGTTTGAGTATCTCCGCAATACTGTCCTCGACGCGCGCGGGTTCTTCTCGCCAAAGCGGCCTCAACAGAACCAGAATCAGTTCGGCTTCACCTTCGGCGGGCCCATTCGGCGGAACAAGATCTTCTTCTTCGGATCCTACGACGCCTACCGGTACCGGGTCGCCACCGACTACAGGTTCGTGACGATTCCGACGACGAAGATGAGAACCGGCGACTTCAGCGAACTGCCGGTGGCCATCTACGACCCCAACACAACCAGTTGCCCCGGGGGCACGAATTGCAGCAGGCAGGTCTTCCCTGGAAACGTGATCCCGTCCGCCCGCCTCTCGTCTGCTTCCAAGTTCTTTCAGGATCCGCTCCCGCAGCCCACTCACCCGGGCATCGCCAACAACTTCCTAAACAACAACAAGGGCGTCGGATTCAACAACTACAACATCAATGTGAAGACCGACCTCAACGCGAGCGATGCCCACCGCTTCACGGTCCTGTTTACGCGCGGCGAGCACACACAATCGAGCCCGGTGCGCGGAAATCCGGTGCCGCTTCCCCTGCCTTACGTCGTCACTCGCGTGGTCGACGAGGAAACGACAGTCGGCCAAGTGAAGCACACTTGGGTCATCAACCCGTCGACAATGAACCAGATCAGTTACGGCGCGTCGCGGCTGAACATTCCGATTACCAACCCGACGATCGACGGCAATTGGGTCGAGAGAGCCGGGATCAAGGGCCTGCCTCCAGGCGATGCGACACAGTCGTTCCCCGAGGTCGCCTTCGCCGGTCCAAATTCGCCGGCGGGCTGGCGCGGCACCGACGCGCGGCCGTTCCTCGATGCGCTCAACAATTTCACTTTCCAGGACAACATCCAGTGGATCCGCTCGAAACACTCCGTCAAGGGCGGATTCCAGATGCAAAGTCTCCAGGACAACTATCGCGCGCGCTGGGACGGAACCTTCTTCAATGCGACCTTCAGCAACATTCAGACCGCCGGGTTCAACAACGGCACGCTGATGAACAACACCGGCAACTCCTACGCCAGCTATCTGCTCGGCGCGCTCAGCAGCTCGAACGTAGCCGAGGATTCCGTGGTGACATCCGGCGCCCGCTACAAAAGCTATGCCTGGTGGATCGGCGACGACTGGAAGGTGAACCGCAACCTGACGGTCAATCTCGGACTGCGGCACGACATTATGCTGCCGTATCACGAAGTCGTCGACCGCGTGTCATGGTTCAATCCCGACGTTCCGAATCCGATCGCGCGCGGATTCAACGGCGCTCTCCAGTTCGGAGGAAAGGGCACGGAACCGCTGTACTGCAATTGCAGCACACGGATCAAGACGCACTTTGGCAATCTTGGACCGCGCCTCGGCTTCGCCTACAGGCTCGGCGGCAAGACGGTGATTCGCGGCGGCTACGGCATGATGTACACGCGGCATGGCGCGGTCGGTGGACGAGGCGGCGCCCGCGACGGAACAGGCAAACTCGGCTTCACGGCGTCGCCCGGCTTCGTTTCCCCGGACGGCTTCAGTCCGGCTTTCAACTGGAACGATGGCGTGCCCGCTTACCAGAAGCCGCCGTTCTTTGATGCGGGTCTGAACACGGGCTTCACCACCGAAAGACCTACGGGCGGCTCGGTGGCCTACGACAATCCCGAGGAGGGAGCGAAACCGCCGCGTTATCAAAACTGGAACTTCTCCATTCAACGCGCGATCACGCCCTCGCTCACGCTGACAGTGGGCTATGTCGGCGGAAACGGCAAGCTGCTGCGCGGCGGCGGGCGCGGCATCTGGTCCGGCCAGATTCACCCGAGCAACCTGGTTCTGGGAAACCTGCTCACCTCGCAGGTGAACGCCAACACGCTCGCGCAGGCGCAGGCCATCCTGCCCGGAATCCGGCTTCCCTATCCGAACTTCCGCGGCACATTCGCTCAAATGCTCCGCCCCTTCCCGCAGTACAGCGGCGTCAACGTCGACTTTGTGAACCTGGCCAGCTCCAACTACAACTCGCTCCAGCTCACGCTTCAAAAACGAATGTCAAGAGGCCTGACGTTCAACATCAATCACACATACAGCAAGACCCTGTCCGACGCGGGCGCCGGCCGCAGCGGCTACTTCTGGGCAATCGAGAAGACGCACGGCGAGAGCGACCGCAGGCACGTATTCAACGCCATGGTTGTCTATGCGCTGCCATTTGGCAAGGGCAAGGCAGTCAATCCAGAGAACGCGGTCGTCAGGGCGCTCGTCAGCGACTGGCGAATCTCGAGCATCACGCGGCTCCGCTCCGGGCTCCCCTACGGTGTGATCGGCGCCGCCTGCCAGTTGCCGAACGCCGGCGGCTGCCGCGCCTCCTACAACACGGCATTCACCGGCGATGTGCGGATCAATGGCGAGTGGGGCAGCGGCGACCTGCTGGGCGCGCGGCCTCAATTCCTCGACCCGCGCGCATTCCGCAATCCGGCGCCCTACACCTACGGCGACACGCCCGGCGCGGGCGCTTATGGGCTTTACAACCCCGGCTTCTGGAACGAGGACATGAACGTCACGCGCCAGTTCCGGATCACCGAACGGTTCAAACTCGATTTCTCGGCGGAGTTTTTCAACATCACCAACTCGGTCATCTTCAATGGGCCGGCATCGCTCGACATCAACAACGCCAACTTCGGCCGGATCACCGGCCAGCAGAACTCGCCGCGGTCGATCCAGATGAGCCTGAAACTCCAGTTCTGAAATGGAGCGGCCCTGTCAAGCCCTGCCGGTTTGACGAGTTGAATTCCGGCCGGCTTCGATTCGGGCGGCGGGGTGGCTTCGGCCACCCCGATTTGCTGACCGGATTGCGCGCCGCGGTTCGATAGAATCAGGGATGGAAATGGCCCCGAGGGGACTAGCGCTTTTTGTGCTTTCGATCGCGCTTTGGCCGCAGGCGCCGGATGCAGCTCTCCGGCGCGCCACAGCAGCGCATCAGGCAGGCGATCTCGAGACGGCTGTTACCGCCTATCGGGAGTGCCTGAAGGCGGACCCCGCCAACCTGACAGCGCTGATCAATCTCGGCGCCGCTCTTTCGCGCCAGGGCGATTACAGCGAAGCGATCAAGGTGTACAAGTCGGGGCTGAAGCGCTACCCCAAAAACCAGACCCTATCCTTGAATCTCGCGCTGGCCCATTACAAGATGGGCAGCATCCCCGAAGCGGCGCAGGAACTCGAGGCGCTTCACGCCGCCGCTCCAGACAACAGGCAGGCCACGCTTCTGCTCGCAGATTGCCGTTTGCAGATGGGCAAGAACGCCGCCGTCATCGAATTGTTGGCGCCGCTAAACAAGCGCGAACCGGATGACCTCGGCGTGTCTTACATGCTCGGAACCGCTCTGCTCCGCGAGAAGCGCGACGAGGAAGGTCAACTCGTGCTGGAGCCCATCTTCCGCCGCGGCGACTCCGCGGAGGCGCGCCTGCTGATGGGCGTGGTCAAGCTGAATCTCGCGGACTTTCCAGGCGCACTCGAGGAACTGAAGAAGGCCGTTGAACTCAATCCGAAGCTGCCCTCGGTGAACGCCTATCACGGCCTGGCGCTGATGGAAACCGGGGATACGGCCGCCGCGGCCGAGGCCTTCCGCAAGGAGCTCGCACTCAATCCCACGAACTTTCCCGCCAACCTGAATCTCGCTGTGCTTCTCAAACAGGAGCAGAAATACGACGAAGCTCTCAAGATCCTCGAACGCGCTCTACGCATCCGGCCAGGCGACTTCGGCGTCCGCTACCAGCAGGCTGTCATCGCCCTGGTGCAGGGGCGCACCGAAGAGTCCCGGGCGGTTCTCGAGGCCCTCGTCAAGGACGCGCCCGAGTTCAAGGAGGCTCACGTCACTCTCGCCACCGTCTACTACCGCCTGAAACGCAAGGAAGACGGCGACCGTGAACGCGCAATCGTGAACAGGATGAACGCCGAAGAGCAGGAGCGGCAGGCCAAGGCGCCCACCGACGCTACCCGCCAGCCCCGGCAGGACAAGACCCCATGAGCCGGGTTCTCGCATCCATTTGTCTTCTGCTGGCCTCAATGACCGCCGCGGCGCAAACGCCGGCGCCGCCGGCTTCCGTTGCCGGCATCGCCCGCAAAGCGGCCGCCGCACGGGACGCCAACCGGCCCGAGGAGGCGCTCAAGCTCTATTCCCAGGCCCTCAGGATCGCTCCACGCTGGGCCGAGGGTTGGTGGCAGGCGGGAACGATTCATTACGCGATGGACCAGTACCCGCAGTGCCGCGACGCTTTCCGCCGCTTTGCCGCCCTGGAGCCGAAGGTGAGCGCCGGTTTTGGCTTCCTGGGGCTCTGTGAGTTTCAGACCAAGGATTTCCCGCGCGCTACGGCCAGCCTTGAGCGCGCTGTGACGCTTGGCCTGCCCCAAGGCGAGCAACTGACGGACGTGGTGCTCTACCATCTTGCCCTGGTCCACACCAAGGGCGGCAATTTCGAACGGGCTCTCCAGATCTGTTCGATGCTGGTCAAGAAGTCGGTCGCGGACCCCAATGTGGCGGCCGTCGCCGGCACTGCCGCCTTGCGGCGTCCGCTGTTCCCGCACGAAGTGCCCGAAGAGGACCGCGATGCCGTTTCGCGGCTTGGCAACACCCTGCTGCTGGTCGGGACGCGGCCCGCGGAAGAGATCATCGCGCAGTTCGAGGCGCTGCTTCGCGACTATCCCAAGTTGCCCAGCCTCCGCTACACGTACGCGACGTTTCTGCTCGTCAACGATCCGGACAAAGGGCTGGAGCAACTGAAAGCCGAATTGGAAATCCTCCCGGATCATCTGCCAGCGCTGATTTCGCTGGCATTCGAATACCTGCGGCGCGGAGAACCGGAAGCCGCTCTGCCCTCCGCCGAAAGGGCCGCCCGCCTGGCGCCAGCGAGCTTTGCCGCCCGAGCCTGCCTGGGCCGCGTCCTGCTCGAGAGCGGCGATCAGCGGCTGCCCGACGCCACCCGCGAACTCGAGGCAGCCGTCCGCCTTGCCCCGGATAGCCCCCAAGCCCGCTACTCTTTAGCTTCCGCCTACGCGCGCGCCGGACGGAAGCAGGACGCCGCCCGTGAGAGAGCGGAATTTGCGCGGCTCAAGAAACTCATGGACACCGCAAAAGCAACGGAGGCCGCTCAACCTCCGCAATGATACGATTCGATCAGAAGCACGCCTAGTGGCTGCGAGGACCAATTCCCATGCGCAATCTTCTGTTCCTGCCCGCCCTGATCGGCGCCGCTGCGTTTGCCATCCAGCCAAGCCAGACCGCCGGTCAACCGCCCGCCGAACCGCCCGTCATCACCACCGGAACGACGGAGGTGCTATTCGACCTCATCGTCCGTGACAAGAAAGGCAAACCGCTCACCGACCTCGCGCCTGAGGAGATCAAGATCTTCGACGACGGCGTCGAACGCAAGATCCGCAGCATGCGCCTTGTCTCGGGAGCGGAGGCGATCGAAAGAGGCGCCAGGATTCCGCTGGACATGATGCGCCAAATCCGTCTCGTCACCCTGGCCTTCCAGGGCATGAGCGATTCCGGCCGCCGCATCGCCCGGGAGGCGGCACAGAACCTCGTCAAAGGCGATCAGGCTCAGAACGTCTTCTACTCGGTCGTCACAATTGACCGGCAGCTCAACGTCCTCCAGTCCTTCACCACAAACAAGGAGGCGCTTCGTAAGGCGATCGACCTGGCCACCAGCGGCAAGTTCGCCACCTTCGCGGCCGAGTCGGAACGAATCAGGGCCGAATTGAAGGAGATCGCCGGGCGCGCTGGATCGCCCGAAGGGCAGACGGCAGCGCCTGCGCCGGGCACTCCGGAAGCGGGCGCGGCTGCCGGCGCCGCCGCCATCGCCAAGCGCACCGCCGAGATCATGCTCGAGATGACCAACTTCGACGCCAGCTACAGCGGCGAGGAGGGTACGCGCCTGTCCATCTTCGCGATGCTCTCGCTGGTCCGCGGCCAATACTCGATGCCCGGCCGAAAAAGCATCCTGTACTTCTCCGAGGGGATGTGGAGACCACCGCACCTGGATGAACCGTTCAGGAACATCGTCAGCGCCGCCAACCGGGGCAATGTGACTTTCTACACCGTCGATGCCCGTGGCGTCATGACCTGGAGCCAGAACCGCAGCGCGACGGAGGCGCTTGGAGGCGCCGCAAGCGATATCGGCAGAGACACGACATCGCTGGATGGCAGCGTCAGCAAGGCTCAGATCATGGCGGCAGACCGGGCCGAGCAGAGCGGCCGGAACAATACCCAACTGCCTCTGCTCGAGCTGGCCGAAGGCACCGGCGGCTTCCTCATCGGCGATGCGAACGACCTCCGCCCGGCTCTCAAGCGGGTGAACGAGGAGGTCAGCAGCTACTATGAGATCACCTATGATCCCGGCATCCAGACCTTTGACGGCAAGTTCCGCAAGACCCGCGTCGAAGTCAGCCGCAAGGACACGATGGTCCACGCCAGGAACGGCTATTTTGCCATTCCCCTCGCCGTCCGTGGTCCGGTCGTCGCGCCTTATGAATTCGCGCTGCTGAAGGCGCTGGATGCGGCTCCTCATCCGTCCGCGGTCGACTTCCGAGCCGGAGCGCTCCGCCTCGACTCCGACGCCGCCGGAATCAGCGGTCTTGTGATTGTGGAGGTTCCGATGAGCGGCATCCAGTTCACTGAAGATCCTGCCTCGAAGACCTTCACGTCGCGCGTCTCGCTGCTGGCGCTCATCAAGGACGAGAAAGGGGAGGTCGTGAAGAAGTTGACCACCGACCTTCCGCGCAAGGGCCCGCTCAACCTGCTGCCGCAGGCGCGCGGCGGCAACTTCATATACACCCAGCAGGTGCGGTTGCCGCCGGGCAAGTATACTGTCGAAACCGCGGTGATGGACCACGAGGCCAACAAGATCGGGGTGCGCCGCTCTTCGCTGATCGCCGAAGCCAGGTCCGGCGGCGTCGGCATCTCCAATCTGTGTCTCGTCCGGAATTACCAGCCGAACGCCAAGGATCTCGACCCTAAGGAGCCCCTGCAATTTCAAGGCGGCAAGATCACGCCGACCCTCGGCGGCCAGGTCTTTGCCGTGAAGGGCGCCCAGTTGTCCACATTCTTCATTGTCCACGCCGATCCGGCAATCAAGGAGAAGCCGGTAGCCAGCATCGAGTTTCTGGTGGATGGCACACCCATCGCCAACGCCGACCTGCCGCTTCCAGCGCCCGACGCTGCGGGGCGCATTCCGTACGTCATGTCCGCTCCTGCGGAAAACATGCCCGCGGCCACTTACGAGATTCACGTGACCGTGAAGCAGGGTTCAAGCAAGGCGGAGGATCGCATGAAAGTCGTTGTCGCCTCGAGGTAGATCATTTGCGCGCGGTTGTCCTGCTCCTCTGTGTGGCTCTGTCGCCGCCGGCGGCGCCGGCGTTCGGGCAGGAACGCGCCGCGACGCCGCCGCTGCGCGCCGAGTCGCTCGAGGTGATGGTCGACGCCGTCATCCGCGACAAGCGCGGGCGCTTCCTCCACGGCCTGAAACCGGACGCCATCACGGTTTTCGAGGACGGGATCCAGCAGCCGGTCACCTCTTTCAGGGAAGTGAGAATTGCCACTCCGAGCGGGGAGGCCCTTCCCAATTCACCCCTCCCGCCCGCGTCTGCCGCGGCCCGGAATCTTCTTCGCGACCAGGAGAGTCTGCCGAGGCAGCCGCGGCTGGTTTCGCTTGTCTATGACAGGCTCGGTCCCGAAGGACGCCGGCTCAGCCGCCAGGCGTCGCTCGATCTGCTCGGGCACGATCATGGACCAAACACATACTACGGCGTGTTCTACATCGACCGTGGATTCCGCGTGATCCAGCCCTACACCAACGATCCGGCCAAACTCCGCCTCGCCATTGAACGGGCGACATCCGGGGAACGCAGCAATTTCTCCTCCGACATGCAGGCGATGGAAACCGTGGCCAACTCGACACGCGGCAGCCAGGGAGCCGCCGAAGCCCTGCTGGCCGCGTCTCAGGGCGGCCGTGGGCCTGGTCCGGTAGACGGCGGTCTGCTCCCCAGCGAGCAAGCGGCCCGCATGGTCAAGGAGATGTCGGACCTGGCCGAGCAGGTCAACCGCGAGGATGTCGGCCGGATGTCCATCTTCTCCCTGTGGGGCGTGGTGAAGGGATTGAAGCAGATGCCGGGCCGGAAAGCGGCATTGTATTTTGCCGAAGGACTCCAGATGCCGAATGGCCTGACCGGCCAGTTCAGGGCGCTCGTCAGCGACGCCAACCGCGCCAACGTCAGCATCTATGCGCTTGACGCTCGCGGGCTGACAACGGCCAGCGACCAGACTGCCGCCAACCTGCGCCTGGCGGAAGCCGCCCAATGGAGCCGATACGTCACGACCACCGAGCGCGAGGACTTTAACGCCAACAAGCAGGAGTTCCGCACCTTCGACCGCGCCATCGACAGCATCTACCTCAACCCGCAGAACACCATGCGCGAACTCGCCGAGAGCACCGGCGGTTTTCTGATCGCGGGGACCAACGATCTGCGCCCCGGACTCCAGCGGCTCAGCGAAGAGTTCAACACTTACTACGAGATCACCTATCGCCCGAAGAACCAGTTGCTCGACGGCAGCTTCCGCGCGATTAGCGTCAAGGTCAACGATCCCGGCGCAATCGTACAGGCCCGCAACGGCTATTTTGCCCTCCCGGCGATGGAAGGCCAAACCGTCTTTCCCTTCGAGGTGGAGCTTCTGAAGACTCTCTCCAGGAGGCCGCTGCCGAGGGCTCTCGACTTCCGCGCTCATGTTCTGCGGCTCCACCAGGAAGCCGGGATTGAGCAGTCTGTGCTCGTCTTCGATCTGCCGCTCGGCCAGGTCGCATTCACCAAAGACGAGGAGGCAGGCAAATACCGGACGCACGTTTCAGTGCTGGCTCTGCTCAAAGACGAGCAAGGCCGCGTTGTCGCCAAGCTCTCCCGTGACGTTCCGCTCCACGAGCCGCTGGACCGGCTGGAGGGATTTCGGCAGGGCCGCTTTATCGTCACAAGAACCGTCCGGTTGCCGCCGGGCCGCTACCTGCTCGAGAGCGCCGCCGCCGATTACGAGGGGCGCCGGGCCGGCGCCAGACGCTCCGTGCTCGTGATTCAACCGCACCGCCCTCGTCCGGACATCAGCGAAATCTGCCTGGTCCGCCGGGTCGAGCCGATGCGGGAGGACCGCGACTTGCTGGACCCCTTCCAGACGCCCGCCGGGCGTGTCATCCCGACACTGATCGACACCGTCCCGGGCGGCGGCGGCAGGATGCTTTCCGTGTTTTTCTCGATGTATCCCGACAGATCCATCGCGCAGCGGCCCAAGCTCATCCTTGACCTTGTGAAGGACGGCAAACTTCTCGCCCGTTCCGTGCCTCCTCTTCCCGATGCGGACGCCGGCGGCGCTGTGCCGTATGTGGCGAATACGCCGCTCGACAACGTGAAGCCGGGCCAGTACGAGTTTCGCGCCACTCTCGTCCAAGGCGAGGCTGCGGCCCGGAAGAGCATCTATGTCAATGTCGAGTAGCCGGAGAGCGGCGGTCTTCGCCGCGCCGGCCGCTTTCTTCGCCCTGCTGGCTCAAAGCGCCGCGCCAAAACTGCTGTTTACCTACCTGCCGCTTCCGTTCACGCTCGACAGCGACGAGTCGGCCGCCCGCCATGTACCCGAGACCATGGCCGGCGGAGTGGCTGTTTTTGACTACGACCGCGACGGTGACCTCGACATCTTCTTCACCAATGGGGCGAACTTGAAGACGCTGCGGAAGGAAGGGGGGCGCCACTCAAACCGCCTCTTCGCCAACGACGGGAAGGCCGGCTTCACGGATGTCACAGCCAAGGCGGGGTTGGAAGGCGTGGGCTTCGACAACGCCGCCGCCGCCGCGGACTATGACAACGACGGGTACACGGACCTGTTCGCCGGTGGCATCCACCGCAACACGCTCTACCGCAACAATGGCGACGGCACGTTCACCGACGTCACCGCGCGCGCCGGCCTCGCCAATTCCGTGAAAGGCCAAGGGCCGCTTTGGTCCGTGGGCGGTGTATGGTTCGACGCGGACAACGACGGGCGGCTCGATCTGTTCATCGTCAACTACCTTGCCTGGGACGCCGCCACGGAGACGCCCTGCGAGTACCGCGGGATTCGCGAGTACTGCCATCCTAAGTTCTACCGGCCGTCGCCGAATCAGCTTTTCCTGAACAACGGCGACGGCACGTTCAGGGACTTCTCCGCCGAGTCGGGCATCGCCGCTCACTTGGGCAAGGGCATGGGCGCCGCCGTCGCCGACTTCGACCTCGACGGCAGGCTCGACATCTTCGTCGCCAACGACGCCATGAGCAATTTCCTGTTCAGGAATCTTGGCGGGGGCAAATTCAAGGAAGTGGCCCTGAACTCAGGCGTTTCGCTCAAGGAGAGCGGCGAGGCCATCTCCGGCATGGGCGTCGACTTCCGCGACATCGACAACGACGGGTTCCCCGACATCGCCGTGGTGGCGCTCGATCAGGAGACATTCCCGCTGTTCCGCAATACCGGCAAGGACGAGTTCACCGACCTCACGCTCCGCAGCCGCCTCGGGCCGCTGAGCCGTTCCATGGCCGGCTACTCGCCAACCGTCTTCGACTTCGACAACGACGGCTGGAAGGACATCTTCGTTTCGCGCGGGCACGTCCAGCCGCTCAAAGCCGCGCGGCCGATACAAGCCGAGCAACACAACACCGTCTTCCGAGCCCTGGGCGGGTTGCGCTTCGAAGCGCTCACGGCGGAGGCCGGCTTCACCGGGCAGCCGCCGCGCCGTCACAGGGGTTCCGCCGTTGGCGACCTCAACGGAGACGGCCGTCTCGACGTCGTCGTCTCCTCCATCAGTGGCCCCGGCGGCGTGTGGCTGAACTCGACGCCCGGCGCCAACCACTGGCTGGAACTCCGGCTGGAAGGAACGAGCTCGAACCGCGATGGAATCGGGGCCCGCGTCAAGCTGGCCACCCGCGCCGGCGTTCAGCACAACCACGCCACGCACTCCACGGGCTATGCCTCATCGAGCGCCGGCCCGGTCCACTTCGGCTTGGGCGGAGAGACGAAGGCCGCCAGCATCGAGATTTACTGGCCCTCGGGCCGGGTGCAGACGCTGCGAGACGTCGCGGCGGACCAGGTGTTGAACGTCAGGGAACCCGCCAATTAACGGGGCGGGCCCTGCGTCTCCTCAATCGTCAAAACCTGGCCGGCGGCCACGTTGCGCAGGGTCTGCGTCACCCGGTTCGGCCACTTAATCTGGATTTCTGAAATGGTCCTGGCGGCGCCGAGGCCGAAGTGGACACGCGGGTCGCTCGAGCAGGCGTAGCCAGTGGCCGTCGTCACCTGGTTGTACTGCCGCGAGCCGTCCTCGAGCGTCAGGCGGATCTGCGCGCCGATGCCCATGCGGTTGTTCTTCACGCCCACAAGCCTGAGCTGAATCCAGTTGTTCTGGTTCTGGCTGGTGTTGCGGAAGTACTTCGCCTTGCCGTTCAGCACGGTCACGACGGCGTCGATCCTGCCGTCATTGTCCAAATCGCCGAAGGCGACGCCGCGGTGGGGCGCGGCCTTCTGGAAGTCCTCGCCCGCCTGGGCGCTCACGTCCTGGAACTGGCCTTTACCCAGGTTGCGGAAGACGGCGTTCGGCTCCTCGTACTTGCGGATGGAGAATCGAGCGATATTGTCTAGCACGTTGCCGCGGGCGACGAACAGGTCCTTCCAGCCGTCGTTGTCGAAATCGAAAATGCCGTTCGACCAGCCCGACATCTGCCGCGTGCCCCACAGTCCGGCTTTCGCCGTGACGTCGAAGAAATCGCCGCCGTTGGTGTTGCGGTAGAGAGGGAAGGTCTCGTTCTCGATGGCCGTGTGCCAGATGTCGGGCCGGCCGTCGTTGTCAACGTCCTTGAAATCGGCGCCCATGCCCGAGATGACGTTCGAGCCTTCGGCGTAGGCCGTGCCGCTCTGAAGGGCGACCTCCTCGAACTTCTTCGCGCCAAGGTTGTGGAAGAGAAAATTGGGGTGGTTGTCGTTGGCCACGAAGATGTCCATGAAGCCGTCGCCGTCATAGTCCCCAATCGCCGCGCCCATGCCCTTGCCGGGGTGCTTGTCGATGCCCACCGCCGCACTGACGTCGGTGAACGTGCCGTCGCCGTTATTGCGGTAAAGCGTGTCGGGCAGCGGCTCGTAGTTCTTGGGGTGACAGTAGGCGCGGAGCTTGGGGCTCGGCCCGCACCACGGGTCTTTGTTGACCTCCCACTTGCAGTAATTCGAGACAAACAGATCGAGCTGGCCGTCATTGTCGTAGTCGAGGAACGCGGCGGAGACGGACCACATCTTCTTCCCGTTGAGCATGGGGCTTGCGACGCCAGCCTTCGGAGCGACATCGGTGAAGGTGCCGTCGCCGTTGTTGCGGAACAGGTGATTGGCGGTCACGTTCACAACGTAGATGTCCGCCCAGCCGTCATTGTCGAAGTCGCCCACCGTCGCGCCCATTCCGTAGCCCTCGCCCTGCACGCCCGCCTTTTCGGTGACGTCCGTAAACGTGCCGTCGCGGTTGTTGCGGTAGAGCCGGTTCCAGTACATGGGCGACTCCTTCTTGAGCGACGGAATGGCCGCTCCATTGACGAAGTAGACGTCCAGATAACCGTCGTTGTCGAAGTCGAGCAGCGAGACTCCGGCCACCATCGTCTCCGGCTGGTTCTTGTATTCGGTGGGCGAGCTGTTGGCGGTAAACTGAAGGCCGGCCCTGGCCGCAAGCTCTTCGAAGCGGATTGTGCTCGCCGCGGGCGCAAGCGCCAGCGCGGCAGCGGCGGCAATCATGGCGGCGAGAGTCTTCATGCCCCTTCGATCGGATAACATACCTATTATCGAACGCGAGGGTTCGTTTGCCACGCACGCTCCTTCTGGGTCTTGCGACCCTCAGCCTGGTTCTGTGGGCGCCGCGCCCGGGCGGCTCGGCACAAACAGTCCGGCGTCCCGGATTTGCCGACATCGCCCCGAAGTGCCGCTTCAACTACGTTTCCAATAACAGCTTTACCGGGCGCAAGTACTTTCCTCAACCAATGTGCGGCGGCATCGCCGTGTTCGACTACGACAACGACGGACGCCTGGACATTTTCTTCACCAATGGCGCGCAACTGCCGGAAATGAAGAAAACCAACGAGACCTTCTACAACCGCCTGCTGCGGCACATGCAGGACGGCGCCTTCGAGGACGTCACCGAAAAGGCCGGCCTCACCGGCGCGGGGCTCGATTTCAACTTCGGCGTCGCCGCCGGCGACTACGACAACGACGGCTACGGCGACCTGTTCATCGCCAGCGCCGGCGCCAACGCCCTCTACCATAACAACCGCGACGGCACCTTCACCGACGTCACCGCCGCCTCCGGCATCGGCGTCAAGCCCAAAGACACGCTGAGCGTCGTCGCCGCCTGGTTAGACTACGACCGCGACGGGCTGCTCGACCTCGTCGTCTCGAACTACACCTTTTGGACGCCCAGGATCGATATGCGCTGCACGATGGGAGACCGCGATTTCTACTGCGACCCGCGCCGCTACCCCAGTGTGCCGCACCGGCTCTACCGCAACCTCGGCGGCGGCAAGTTCGCCGACGTAACGGCGAAGACCGGCTTTGCCGAGGCCCCCGGCAAGGGCATGGGCGTCTCCATCGCCGACTTTAACGACGATGGATGGCTGGACGTCTTCGTCGCCAATGACACCGATCCGAACTCGCTCTTCATCAACAAGGCTGGGAAGGGCTTCGAGGAGGTTGGCCTGGCCATGGGCGTCGCTTACAACGAGAACGCCCAAACGGGCTCCTCGATGGGCAGCGACGCCAAGGACTTCGACAACGACGGCAAGGTCGACATCTTTTATAACAACCTGATGGGGCAGATCTGGACTTTGTTGCGCAACCAGGGCGACCTGTTCCAGATCGTCTCTCACCCGACCAGGGTCCAGCGTCTCAGCCTGGCCTTTTCAGGCTGGAGCAACGGCTTCATCGACTACAACAATGACGGCTGGAAGGACATCTACTCGTCCAACGGCGACGTGGACATGGTGAACGAGCGCTCGCCGCAGCACGACACCATGTTCGAAAACGTGGACGGCAAGAGCTTTATCGACGTCTCGGAGTACATGGGCAGAGACTTCCTGCGCGTCGGCTACCAGCGCGGCTCGGCCTTCGCCGATTTCAACAACGACGGCGCGATGGACATCGTGGTCACGTCGCTCAATGAGCGCCCCCGAATCCTGATGAACACGGGCGGCAGCGGCAACCACTGGCTGACGCTGGAGCTCACGGGCGTCAAGAGCCCGCGGGATGCGATCGGCGCCAAGGTGGCGGTGAGGCTCGGTTCGGGACGGGTGCTCCACAACCATGTCGCAGTGAGCGTGGGCTTCATGAGTTCGAGCGACAGGCGCGTCCACTTCGGCCTCGGGCAGGAGACGAAGATCTCCTCGGTCACAATCCGATGGCCCAGCGGCATCGAACAGGTTCTGAAGGACGTGGCGGCCGATCAGATTCTGAAGCTCACGGAGCCGGAATCGAAGTAGGCCGAGCGGGGCGGTTACAGGAAGCCGAGTTTCTGCACCGGGAAGTTCTTCAGGTTCGGCAAGACAGCCTGGAGGTCGCTGTCTGCGACTCCGAGCCAGCCGGCCAGCGTGGCTGCATATTGGTCCACGGAGGTCGTCGGCAGCCAGACGCCGCGGCCGGTCACATCATCGGGACTGTTGATGGCGACGGCGGGAAACTTGCCATAGAGGTCGCCGCCGCGGACCGCGCCGCCGACAACGAAATGATGGCCGCCCCAACCATGGTCGGAGCCGGACGAGGAATTCGGGCCGAGAGTGCGGCCGAATTCGGACTCGGTGAAGGCGACCACCTGCCGGGCGATGCCCAGCTCTTCCGTGGCGGCGTAGAAAGCCGCCAGCGCCTGCCCCACCTGAAGCATGAGCGTGTCGTGTGAGGCGATCTGGCCGACGTGCGTGTCGAAGCCGCCCATGGAAACCAGATAGACCTGCCGGCTGACGCCGAGCCGGTCGCGGGCGGAGATCAACCGGGCCACCTGTTCGAGCTGGCGGCCGAGCGCCGTCGCCGGAAAGACCGTTTTGAGCGGCGAGGTCCCGCTGGTAACGCTGGACAGAAGCCGGGAGATACGCATTCCTTCCGCCGTGGCGGCGGCGCTGGCCTTGGCGAGCAGACTGCCCTCGCTGATGTTCAGGAGTTGTTCGAAAGCGGCCAGCCGGGCCTGAGAGTCGGCTGCGGCCGAAAAGCCGTTGAGCCCCGTTTGGGCGCCGGTGGTGACCAGGGTCGGCTGGACTGTCTCGCCGGCCAGCAGGATGTTGATTCCTGCGAGAGAGACGCCTGTCAGAGAGGTCTCAGAATTGCTTGAGGCGAGGCGGTCGGCTGTGCGGCCAGCCCAGCCCGTGCGGGACTGAATGTCGGCGGTGCCGTTGTTCCACTCGGTTGTCTGATCGGAGTGCGAAAACAGGCTCTGGGGCAGCGGGACGGCGCGGTTGCGATACTCATCGCGGGTGGTCGGACAAGCCAACACGCCGACGTTGGCCACAATGGCCAGTTTCCCCGAGTTGTAGAGCCGCTGGAGGTCCACGAGCCGCGGATGAAGGCCGTACTCGCCGCCGTCCTTCGCCTTGACCGGCAGGAGCGTGTTCTGGGCCAAAGCAAGGGCGGAGGTGCGGGCCGCGGCGTAAGCCGAGTAGCCTGACTGGTTCAAGGGCACGACGGTGTTGTTGCAGTCGTTGCCGCCGCCAAGCATGACGCAAACAAGGGCCCGGTAATCGGCCGGCGCCGCCCACGCGTTGTTGACCGCGAGCCGGCTGAGCGCGCTGGCGGCCATTGATCTGAGAACGGTTCTTCTGGTCATCATGGCGATGCCCTTCCTCCCTTGCTTACTGCTGCACCTGATAAAGCGGGCTGGAGGCCACAAGATAGAGCGCAGCCTGCGCGCGAACGCCGGCGTCGGCGCCGGCGTCGAGCGCGATCAGGATCTTGTCGCGCATCTCCTCCGTCATGCGCCCGTAGAGCAAAGACCGGTTGAGCGCCTCGGTGAGATACCACTTGTGGACTGAGGCCAGGTTCATCCAGGGGACCAGGTCGATTGTCACCGACGGGCTGAGCCGCTGGTAGGCCACCGCGTCAACGACGTTTACCCTTGCCAGGGCGTTCGAAGGCGTAAGGATCTCGAACTCCGGCGCGGAGAGATTCTCGCCCCCGGCGTTGATGCGGTTCAGGAGCTGGAAGTAGTTGAACACGGTAGGCGGATAGAAAAGGTTCTGGCCCATGGCCGAGGCGTAGGCGGCCAGGCGGTTTTCCTCGGCGACCCGGTCGCCAACGGCCCGAAGCAGGCCGATGAGATAGAGAACCGGCTCGCGAAGGTGGCCTGCTCTTGGCGCGTGGGCGGCAGAATCGCCCGCGCGGGCTTCCGGGTCGAGCAGGATCGCCCGGATGACGTTCTTAAGCTCGCCGCGCTTGCCCTGCGAATCGGAGTCGAAGGCTGCGGCTACACGGGCGATGTATTCGGGGCTGGGGTTGCTGGTGACCAGCGCGCCGATGAGCCGCTTGGCAAGGAAGGGTCCGGCGTTCGGGTGCCTGAAAAGGTGGTCGAGAGCGGCGTCCAGGTCCTGTTTGGCGGTCTGGCCCGCGGGGAGTTGATAGCCGTCGAGCAGGGTCTTGGCGCCAGTGTCGTGGTTGGCTTCCCAGGCCACCATCCGGCCCGAGTAGTAGGGCGGGTTCGTGGCGCGCGGCGGCTGCCCGGGTTGAACGGGGAAGGTCCAGCCCGTGAAAGCGCGCGCCAGGCCTTCAATATCGGCCTGTGTGTAGGTAGGCACAGGCTGGCCGCCGGCGTCGAGGACTGTACTGCCGTCTGGATTGAGCTTCACGGTGCCGATGGTGAAAAGTTGCATGATTTCCCGGGCGTAGTTCTCGTTGGCCCGCATTTGGCTGTTGGCGGGCGGCTTCGCGTTGTTCACCATGTCGAGATAGCGGCCCATGGCCGGGCTGAGCGTCACTTCCTCCATGAGGGTCCGGTAGTTCGAGAAGGCATTGGCGTGGAGCAGCCTGAGGTAGGGGACCAACATCCGCGCCTGGTTCAGGCGCGCGGCGGAGACCACCCAAATCTGGCCGAGGGCGAAGGCGACGCGCTGGCGCAACTGGTCGGGACCGTGAACGGCGTTGGT
>JACADU010000171.1 GCA_013388415.1 Bryobacteraceae bacterium | reverse complement strand
GGCGGTTTTCCACGATGCTGAAGTAGCGGTGGTCCTTGCCATCCTTCCAGCGATTCGTGCTGCGCAGAAACATGCGTCACCAGCAGAATGCCAGATGCGGCGCGGCGCGGAAAAGAGGGTAGGTCTTCACCCAGGCCTATTTCGGGTCACCGGTGTTGACAGCGCTGGAAATATTCTCCCGGCCGGGCGGAAAAGCCGGTTGAACTGCGAAAGTCAGGCTAGTCCCGCGGCTCCCTTTTGTCATTTTGCGGTGAGGCGGACAGGGCCGATCAGGCCGCTGTGGCGCAGGCGGGGGAGTTTCCCGGCGCGGTCCACCACGGCGCGTTCGTTCTCCATGGTGTTGGTGACCAGGATCGTCAGTTGGTTGCGGCCGGCTCTGGCGAGCCGGGTGATGTCGAACGTGAACGGGAGCCAGACGCGCTCGCCGGCGGAGGCGCCGTTGAGTTTCACCTCGGCGGCGACGCCGACTTCGCCACAATCCAGCGTCAGCTTACGACCGATGTAGCGGGCGGGAATCTCGAATTCGGTTTCGTAGGCGGCTGTGCCGGAAAAGTAGGGCAGGCCGGTCTCAATCCAGGAGCCGAGTTTCGCCGGGGCCGAATCGAGGGTGAAGACGGGTGAGGCGCGAATCTCGTCGTCCGCCGAGAGGAGGATCGCGAGGATGTTACCTGCGCCTTCGGCCGGCGCGGGGAATCTCAGATGGCCTTGAGCGTCAGGGGTCATGCGCGCGCCGTTGTAGAAGACCTGGACGGGCTTGTGGAACTTGGGCAGCTTGACCGCGACGGCGGTGGCGGGCACGGGGATGCGGTACCAAAGGGTGAAATAGGTGCTGGAGGGGGTGCGGAGCTGGCGTTCGGCGCTGACCGTGAGGTCGTCGATGTTGTCGCCATTGCTGCCGGTGATGCGCAGCATGTAGCTGAAGGCGCCGCGGCGGAAGCGCGAGACCTTGAGGAGGATCTGGTTCCAGCCGGGCTGGAGTTCGGCTTCGCGGGTGAGCGCGAAGTCCTCACGCATCTCGAAGTACCAGGGGTGGAGGTGCCAGTCCAGCAGTTTCCTGCCGTTGACCCAGAGGTGGGCGTTGTTGTTGGCGGTCACGCGGAGCCAGACCCGGCGCGCGACAGGCGAGTGGACATAGGTCATCGCGTAGGCGGTTCCATTGGACCCGATGGGCATGCCGAGCGCGGAGTACAGGTCGATGGCCATGGCGGGGGCGAGGTGGCGCCGCCATTGGAGTTCGCCGTAGCGGTCCTGGGGGCTGGGGTTGTTTTCCGGCGGGAAGGAGCCGTAGCAACCGGCGTGGTCGGTGTTGTCGAAGGGTCCGACAACCCACCAATCACGAACGGTCATGCGCTCGCGGGACAACCAGGAGTCCACCCAGCGCTCGTCGTTGAAGTCCTTGCGGGCGAAGCCGTGGGTTTCGCCGAGCCCGTCCCATGCGCGGTGGAAGCGAAGCCCGTAGGGGGCTTCGATCGTTTTGCGCTGGGGCGAGAGGCGCCACGGGCCGTTGATGGGAATCTCCAGGGGTTTTGCGGCGGGCGGTTCGGGCGGTTTCACGCGGGCGTCCGGGTTGCCGAAGACGACATAGAAGGCGTCCCAGGGGTCGAAGTGGAGATCGACTTCAGTGCCATTCGGCGTGACGCGGGAACGGAGGGGTTCGCGCTTACCGGTGGCGGCGTCCCACTTTTCCGGAATGCCTTTGACGCTGAGAAGGAAGGTCTGGTCTCGAGGCACAGCGGAGTCGTTGACGAGCCAGTAGTATTCGAGACCGTCCTTGGAACGGTGCGCGGCGCCCCAGTGTTCGCGCGTGCCGCCGACGAGGCCGACGTCGCGGGGGAGCTGGGCGTCGAGGATGGGGAAGATGTCGTCGATGTTTTCGGGGATAAAGAAGGCCCGGCTGCCGGGCGCATGGAAGATGCGTTGGAGGGCGGCGGCGATTTCGGGGTCGTCGCGGCCTTCGTCCATGGAGTCGGACGGGAGCCGCTTCACGGCGATGACCGTGCCGCCGGCGTTGTAGAACTGCTCGATTTTGCGCATGGTGGAGCGGCGGATGGCGGTGAGCGGCGGGAGGATGAGAACGCGAAAACTCTCGTTGCCGATGTGAAGGGAGGCGCCTTCGAGCCTGGCTTGGTCGAGAAAGTAGGAGTCGGCGATGTCGTAGTCGCGCAGTTCCTGCGAGAGGCGATTCATGAGGTTGCCGTAATAGAGGTTGATCATGGGGAGCAGGTTCGTGCTCCAGTCGGGCTTGGGGGCGTAGTTGGGCAGGGCGTTGGCCCAGGCGGTTTCGGTGGGCTGGAAGAGGAGGATATCGGCGTGGTGGCGTCCGCCGTCGTTCATGAAGGCGATGCGGCGGGCGTAGTCGGCGTAGTGGTGGAAGTACTTCCACCAGGGCTGGTGGAAGAAGAGGTCGGGCGGATATTCGATGCGGGAGGCGTGGTAATTGAGAGAGCCGGGGACGAAGACGCTGGCGCCCCAGACGCCGAGCATGTTCGTGCCGAGGCGCAGTTTCTGAAGGTCCTGATAGGAGTCCTCGCCTTGCAGCGCCTGGTTCTCGACGAGGTAGCGCGTGCCGCGGAAGTGGGCGACGGAGGCGGTGACTTTGAGGTCGCGGGGGGAGCGGCCCATGTCGTAGAGGGAGTCGGCTCCGGGCCAAGACCAGGCGCGGCTGATGCGCTGGAGGTCGCCGACGGCGAAGGCTTCGCTGACGAGGTGCTCCTCCCAGGCGTGTCCGCCGATGCGGATGTTGCGTTTCTCGCACCACTCGGCGACCTGGCGCATGTAGCTGTTGGCGTAGAGTTCACTGACGACGTCGAGATAATCGCATCGGATTTTCGGGCTCTTTTTGCCGGATTCAAAGCTGAGTACGGGGAGGACTTTGCGGAGGTCGTAGCCTTTCCGGCGCTGGAATTCGGCGAAGAGGCGCGGGGTCCAGGCGATGCGGCGGCCGTAGTCGCCTTCATGGTCGCTGAAGATGCTGTCGATGGTGGAGCCGAAGAGTTCGGGGCCGAGGGCGTAGTACTTGTCGTGGACGAGCTTGAGCCAGGTGGCGGTGGCATCGGGGTTGAGGAGGTCGACGAGGCCGCCGTCGCGGCCCTGGCTGGGCTCGAGGTAGTAGGCCATGAGGCGCCAGCCGGCGGCGGGGGCTTGCCAGCGGACGGCGCCGGCGCCCGGGGCGGTTTCGATGAGGGTGAGGGTCGAGGAGTCGAGGGCGTCTTCGGAGGTGAGTTGAGCGGCGACGGCGAACTGGAGGTTGTTGAGGCCGGTGATTTCAAGTTGGCCGGCGGCAGCGGAGTCCTTGTAGGAGAACCAGAGGCTGCGCATGCGGAACTCGGGGTTCTGCTCGATGACGCGGCTGCCGAGTCCGGGGCGCCAGGGGTCGCGGGCTTCGCCGCCGGGCCACTCGTACTCGTCGACGAAACCGAAGAGAAAGCCGTGCTTCTTCGCGGAGCCGTAGGCGGACTTGACGATTTGCCAGTATTCGCCGCTGAGGTAAGGCGTCTGGAGGCCGGTGCGATTGTGGACATAGGCGCCGTAGACGCGCTGGGAGACCATTTCGCGAATCTGGCGGTCGACTTCGGCGGGGTCGAGGAGGCCGTTCCAAAACCAGAAAGGGCGGATGGAGTAGGTTTTCGGCGGGTCCTGGAACTGCTGATAGACGGAGGAAGGGGAGGCGGCATGAAGCGCCGGCAGCGCCAGGAGGAGCGAGAGGAGACCGGTGCGAGACATTGTAAAGGTGCCTGTCACATTTTCCGGGGGTCGGTGCCGGGGACTTTGAGCTCGGCGCGGAGGCGGGCCATTTCGGCTTTGAGTTCCTTGACGACCGGGGCGTAGGCGGGGTCGGCATAGACGCTGCGGAGTTCGCGGGGGTCCTTCTGGCGGTCAAACAGCTCCCATTCGTCCGATTGGTAGTAGTGGGCCAGGGTGTAGCGACCGGTGCGGACGCCGCAGTGGCGGGCGACCGAATGGGGGCCAGGGAATTCGTAGTAGTGGTAGTAGAAGCTCTTGCGCCAATCCGGCGGCGTCTGGCCGGAGAGGATGGGCTTCAGGCTGCGGCCTTGCATGTCGCCGGGAATCGGAACCCCGGCGGCATCAAGAAACGTCTCGGCAAGGTCGACGTTCGATACGAGGTCCTTGTTGGTTGAACCTGGCCGGGTGAGCCCGGGCCAATGGACGATCAACGGAGTCCGGATGGACTCCTCATAGATCCAGCGCTTATCGAACCAGCCGTGCTCGCCGAGGTAGAACCCCTGGTCGGAGCAATAGATGAAGATGGTGTTCTCCGCCTGCCCCGTGGCGTCGAGGTAACGCTGGAGGCGGCCGACGCTGTCGTCCACCGAGGCGATGCAGCGCAGGTAGTCCTGCATGTATCGCTGATACTTCCAGCGGGTCAGTTCTCTGCCTTGCGGGTTGGCCTTGAAGAAGGCTTCGTTGCGCGGGCGGTAGGCGGCGTCCCACATCCGCCTCTGAGCCTCGGTCATGCGGTTATATTCAGCCACCGGCGCCTTATCATTGGGCCCAAGCGGAGGATGGATCTTCAGGTCGGAGGCGAGCGTCATGTCCTTGCCGATCTCCATGAGCTGCTTGTGAGCAGGCGAGGCGCGGTGCTCGTAGTTGTCGAAGAGGGTATCGGGCTCGGGGAAGGTCACGCCGTCGTATAGGTAGAGCTTGTCGGGCGCGGGCATCCAATTGCGGTGCGGCGCCTTGTGCTGGCACATAAGCATGAAGGGCTTGGAAGGGTCGCGCCCGTTCTGAAGCCAATCGAGCGAGAGATCGGTGATGACGCCGGTGCAGTAGCCCTCGCGGCGCTTGCGGCCTGCCGGCGTGATGAAATCGGGGTTGTAGTAGTTACCCTGGCCGGGGAGGATTTCCCAGGCGTCGAAACCGGTGGGCTCGGTCACCAGGTGCCACTTGCCGAAAATCGCCGTCTGGTACCCGGCAGCGCGAAGCAGTTTCGGGAAGGTCTGCTGGGCGCCGTCGAAGCGGGAGGTGGAGTTGTCGATGAAGCCGTTCAGGTGGGAGTACTTGCCGGTGAGGATGACGGCGCGGGAAGGGCCGCAGATGGAGTTCGTCACGAGGCACTGATCGAAGCGCATGCCCTGGCGGGCGATGCGGTCGATGTTCGGAGTGTGATTCAGGCGTCCCCCGGAGTAGGCGGAGATCGCCTGGTAGGCGTGGTCGTCCGAGAAAACGAAGACGATATTGGGTCGCTTGGAGGGCCCCGGTTGAATGGAAGCGGCGCCGAGGCTCGCGAGGAAATGGCAGCGATCGATCATTGCAGGTATCTCCCTAACCAGTTGAGGACTTCATCCATGTGTTTGCGGCTGTTTTCGCCCTTGAGGATCCAGTGGCCTTCATCGGGAAACAGCACGAGGCGCGTGGGAACCTTGAGGCGCTGAAGGAGCTTGAAGGTGGTCATGCTCTCGGAGAGGGGGACGCGAAAATCGAGCTCGCCCTGGGTGATGAGCATGGGCGTCTTGAAGTTGCCGGCGTAGCGGATGGGCGACTGGTCGTTCCACTGTCCGCCTTTCTCCCAGATGGGGCCGCCCATACGAAGCTCGCGCTAGAGCCCGCCGTCGTTGGTTCCATACTGGCTCTCGTTGTTGCCCGCTCCGGCGTGATTGACGAAGCACTTGAATTGGGTGGTGTGGCCGTTGAGCCAGTTCATGAGATAGCCGCCGTAGCTGGCGCCGATGGCAGCCTGGCGTGTGAGGTCGATGGAGGGGTAGCGCTTGGCGGCTTCGTTGACCGCTTCGAGGATTTCCTGGGCGGGACCGCGGAGCACGTCGCGCTCGATGCCGTCGGCGAACTGCTCGCCGAAGCCGGTGGAACCGGTGTAGTTGGTCTGGAGGACGAAATAGCCCGGGGAGGCGAGCAGGTGGCTGTTCCACCGCGTTGAAAACGCGTCCTTCGACATTGAATTCGGCCCGCCGTGGGGGAAGATGACGATCGGATACTTCTTCGCCGGGTCGTGGCCGGGCGGCAGGATCAGCAGGTTGTGGATGCGCCGCCCGTTCTTCGCCGTGAACCAGAAGTGGACCGGTTCGGGCGTGTCGAGTTCGCGGAGCTGGTCGAGGTTGAGGCGAGTGAGGTAGGCGTGAACGTTGGAACCCGGTTTGAGCTGGACGAGTTCCGGCGGTTGAGCGGAGGTCTGGTACTTGGCGACGAGTCCGTAGGCGGTCGCTTGCGGGTTGGTGTAACCGCCGCGGCTGACCTCAAGCAGCGGAGCGGGAGTGCCGCCGGCTGCCGGCATCGAGAAGATCTTGTCGAAGCCCGAATCCTCGGCGTCGATGTAGATGGTGGCGCCGTCGAGGGAAAACTCGAATGAGGAGACGGAGCGGTCCCAGGCTTGGGTGAGAATGACGGCTTTGCCCGGCTGAGGCCAACTGAGCCTGGCGAGGCGGGAGAGGGAGTAGATGCGCGTCCTGGTGGGGATCCGGGTGTGCTCGGCGAAGAGTTCGCCTTTGGGAGAAAAGCGAGGAGAGGCGAAACTCTGGCCGCGTTCGGTCAAGAGGCGGGGCTCGCCGCCCGAGGCGGTGACAGAGAAGATGTGGCTTTCGGTTTCGGCGTACATCAACTCATCGAGGTTGACGACAGCCGTAAAGACGACGCTGGCGCCGTCGGGCGACCAGACCGCTTCAAGCGCCTGTCCGCCGGCCAGCGGATTGAAGCGTCCGGCGAAACCGCGGGACGAAGCGAGCGCAGCGCCATCCAGCAGGTCCACCGGCTTGGCCGAGGGGCTGGTCAGATCCAGCGTGAAGATGTGGGGCCGCTTCTCGTCGAGCCAGGCGTTCCAATAACGAATCGGGAAAGTGTCGTAGACGCGCGCGTTCCACTTCCGCTCCTTGCGCTGCATCGCGATTGGGTCGAAGGCGGACTCAAACAACAGCGCCTTGCCGTCCGGACGCCATTGCGGGTTGGAGACGCCGTTCGGAAGCGAGGTCACGCGGCGTGCTTCGCCTCCATCCAGAGGGAGGATGTAGACCTGCGGCGCTTCGTCGCCTTCCCTGCGCGCCGTGAATGCAATCTGTTTGCCGTCCGGGGAGAAGGCGATGTCTGACTCCGCGCCGCGCGTGTTCGTGAGCCTGCGCGCCGGCGAGGAGCCGTCGGCGGGCATCAGCCACAGGTCGGCGGCGGTCTTGGCAGGGTCGTAGTCGGGTTCGGTCACGGCGTAGACGAGCCACTTGCCATCCGGGCTCACTGCGGCTTCACCCAGCCGCTTCATCTTCCAGATGTCCTGGTGGCTGACGGGGCGGCCGGCGCCGGCGAGAGCGGCGGCGGCGATGAGGAGAAGAATCCAATGACGCATTGTGTGCACTAGGATTGTATTGAAGATGAGTCCCTACGCAAAAGCCGCGGCCTACATGGGGCTGGCGATGGTGACGCCCATCAGCGGCTGGGTCTGCTACAAAATCGGCCAGTGGCTGATGGTCAGGACTGAGACGCCGTGGCTGGACGTGATCGGATTGATTATTGGCTGCGCCGCGGGAATCTATGAGACCTTCATGCAGGCGATGAAGATCGAGGGGCTCGACAAGAAGCAATAAAGGGATGCCGGAGATCGACGAGCGGAAGGCGCTGAGGAAGATCTGGCTGCTACTTGCCGGTCTGAGCGTGGCCGGAGCGGCGGGGTTCCTGTTCAGAGGCCGCCATGCCGCGATTTCGTTCCTCGCCGGGACCGGCATCTCCGCGCTCTCTTTCTGGCTGCTCCAGCGGGCGACCAGGATCCTGACGAGAGCGGCCGCCGGCGAGATCCTGAAGGCGCCTTCCGCGATCACGCACGTGCTTCGCTACGCGCTCGTCTTCGCCCTCGTCTATGTTATGTTGAGTGTGTACGGCGTTGACCGGACGGCATTTGTGTGCGGCTTGCTCACCGCGGTCACCGCCGCCGTCCTCGATGCCCTGATCGAGTCAGTCTATGCATGAGCTGTGGATCACGAAACTTCTGAAGCCGGTTCTTTCAGGACCGGCCGACTTCGTTCTCGGAGCCGCCAACAAGCCCGACAAGAAGCTCGAGTGGATGAACTCAATGAGCATGGAGATCCTGGTGATCCTCCTGCTCATGGCTGTCGCCGTGATCATGCGGCCCAAATTCTCCGTGGACAAGCCCGGCAAATTCCAACTGGTTCTGGAAGCGGTTTACGGATTCCTGCGCGACCAGGCGCATGAAGTCGTGGGTCACGGCTACAAGAAGAACGTGGCCTTCTTCTCGATGCTGTTCATCTTCATTCTGACTTCAAACCTCATCGGCATTGTTCCGACGTTCGAGTCGCCGACGATGTTTTACTGGGTTCCGGCCGGCATCGCGCTGTGCTCGTTCTTCTACTACAACACTCAGGGCATCCAGGAGATGGGCCTGCTGGGCCACCTGAAGCACTTCGCCGGTCCCATGTGGTGGCTGGCATGGTTCATGTTTCCGCTGGAACTGATCAGCCACTGCATCCGGCCCGTTTCGCTGACGATTCGTCTTTTCGCGAATATGCTCGCGGGCGAGCAGGTGACGCTGGGCTTCCTGGCGCTGGTTCCGATCATCGTCCCGGTGGCGGTCATGGGCCTGCACGTGTTCGTCTCGTTCTTGCAGGCGTTCATCTTCACGGTTTTGAACATGGTGTACGTGGGCGGCGTGGTCGCGCACGAGGACCATTAGAGTTTGGTTGGCAAGCCGATCGAGTGTGAGCCCCCGGCGTCCCAACGCGCGGAGCGGAACCACCAACTGGCGGCAAATTGATAAGGAGAGAAGTCAATGACAGTTCGTCACGTTCTCGTTTTGATGGCGCTGGTTCTCATCGCCGTCCCGGCATTCGGCCAGACCCCGGGTTCGGGGTCCTCGACGCCCGTGCTCCCCGTCGCGTTCGCGATGGCGATCGCCTCCGGCATGTGCGGCTTGGCGCAGGGCAAGGCGATTTCCGCGGCTTGCGAAGGCATCGCGCGGAATCCGGGCGCCGCGGGCGCCATCCGCATCCTGCTTCTGTTGGGTCTGGCGTTCGTCGAGTCGCTGGCGCTGTTCACGTTCGTGAAGGTCGGCTAATCGCGGCCCTATCAGCTTTGAGTGAACGAAACCGCCCGGCGGACCGCCGGGCGGTTTCGTCAATGGCGGCCTGATCTAAGATGGAGTGCGATGCATCGCAAGGCGGCGGAGGCTCGATGAGATGGGCCGGATAGAGAAGGAGACCCTGCTGCGGGCCACCACTCTGCTATACCTGTTTCGCGAATGGGTGAAAGGCCACAGCCAGGCCTCCAGATCGCTGATCGAGACCCAGATCATGCACGTCGTTGGTGATCTTCTTGGGTATGCGGAAGGACTCCAGGGGCGCATGCAGCTCGAATCCGAACGGCGCCCCGGCGGCGCGCCGGGAGACGAGTGCGAAGTGCCGCTGTACGCCGGCGGTCAACTCGAGGCAACGCTGTGCCTGCGGCTTGGAGCACCCGGCGGGGATTTGCCGGAGGACGTGCTCGACACGCTCGGAGCCGTCGCCAACCTCGCCTCGGTGGCGCTGGAAAGCGCGAAAGAAGCGGAGAATCTTCGCGCCGAAGTCGCGCTGCTCGAGGAGCGTCTCTTCCCTGGCGGACTGACCGGAGAGAGCCAGCCCATTCAAAAGCTCCGCCAGATGATCAAGCGCGTCGCCGTCAGCGAGACCACGGTGCTCATTCTCGGCGAGAGCGGGACCGGCAAGGAACTGGTCGCCCGGTCGATTCACGAACAAAGCCGCCGCAAAGACAACCCCTTCGTGCCGATTAATTGCGCCGCCATCACCGACACGCTGCTCGAGATCGAATTGTTCGGCTACGAAAAGGGCGCATTCACGGGCGCGGACGCGCAGAAAAAGGGCCGCCTGGAAATGGCTCAGGGCGGCACGGTCTTCCTGGACGAAGTCGGCGAACTCGCGCCCGGTCTCCAGGCCAAACTCCTGCGCGTTCTCCAGGAAAAGGAAATGGTGCGCGTCGGCGGCGTCAAACCGGTGAAGCTCGATGTTCGCGTCGTGGCCGCCACCAACCGGGACCTCGCCGCCGAGACCCGCGTCGGCAAGTTTCGCGAGGACCTTTACCACCGGCTGAACGTCATCGCCCTGCGGACGCCCGCGCTGCGTGAACGGAAGGACGACATCCCGCTGCTGGCCATGCAGTTTCTCGACAAATCAAGCCGCCAGTGCGGCCGCCGCATGAGGGGGATCTCTCCGGCGGCCGAGGCGTGCCTGCGCAACTACGACTGGCCCGGCAATGTGCGCGAACTCGAAAACGCCATCGAGCGGGCCGTCGTCCTGGCGGAAACCGAATTCGTTCTGCCCGAAGACCTGCCGGAGGCGGTGGGCGAGAGTGCAAGCCACCTGGCTGGCAGCACCTATCAGGTCACCGTCGGATCGGCCAAGCGCAGCAGCATCCTGAAGGCGTATGAAAACGCCGGCGGAGACTACAAAGCCGCCGCAAAGCTTTTGGGCATCCACCCCAATTACCTCCTGAGGCTGGTCAGAAACCTCGGCCTGAAAGACGAAATCGCCCATCGCCGCTCGGGGACGTGACCCTCAGGGGAAGGCGGCGCAGGCTTCCGCCCTTCCGCCACCGGCCCCCGGCCTGTTGGCGCCGCGCGCGGTGTATGATGCCCCGGTCGGGAGGTGATAGCCCATGAACAGGAACGAGTTTCTATGCCAACTGGCGGGCGGCGCAGTGGGTCTTCCAGCCGCCGCCGTCCCCGGCCAGCCCGGCGCATCCGCGAGCTCCGAGATCCACATCGAAAGGCCATTGCCGGGCAAACCGCATGCGGGCAAAGTGCTGGCGGCCATCCAGCCGCACGCCGACGATCTGCCTCTGTTCGCCGGCGGACTGGTGCTGAAGCTGATCGATGAAGGCTACACCGGCTACCTCATCCGGACCACAAACGACGACCACACGGGTCCGGGCAGCATCGGTGAAGGCGTCCTCGCCAATGAGCGCGACAATCTTGCCGTAGCCCGCTACTTCGGCATGAAGAAGACCTACGACCTCTACTACCGCAACCATATGCTCGACGCCGTTTCCCCTCTCGAATTGAGGCTGCGGCTCATCTTCCTGTTTCGCCTGCTGAAGGTGGATACGGTGATCTGCTTCGACCCCTGGGGCATTTACGAGGAAAACCCGGATCACTCTGTGACCGCGAGCGCCGTCGAGGCGGCCTGTTGGATGGCCGGCATGGGCAAAGACTACCCTGAACACTTCGATGCCGGGCTCTCGCCGCACGCCGTCTGTGAGAAGTACTACTTCGCCCGCGGGCCTCAACTTGTCAACCGCATCATCGACATCACCGGCGTCATGGATCGAAAACTGGCCGTCAACACCCTGAACGTCGCCCAAGGGCCCGCCGGACAGGCGGGGGCGCAACTGCGCCGCCGTCTTCGCCAGCAGGGACTGCGCCTGCCGATTCTCGGCGATGACGACGAAACCGCCAACCGCGAATACACCCGTCAATTCGTTTTGGCCAGAGACGCAGAACTCGGCAAGAAGCATGGGCTCGCCTATGCCGAGGCCTATCACTACATCGGACCTCAGCCTTCCATAGTCGACGACTATGTAAAGAAGAACGCCGTCCGGTTGTGACCGCAGCCACCGTGAACCATTCGGTTCACGCATTATCCGATTGGTTCAGCGGCGGCCCTCTCTCAGCTCGCTTGCTTCCTTTGTTTTCAATCGGTTAGCCAACGGCGCCGAATGGCATGCTCCGTGCCTGTTATCTCGCCAGGTGACGACAACACCCGATTCAGGGCCACATGAGATGACCTTGAGAGGGGCGGCGTGCATCGCGCGCCGCCCCGCCTCGGAGAAGGCCGGTTGAGCTGCCCGTTGCCACTGGAAGGGACTAGCGACCCATGGAAGCGATCGATTTGCTTGCGTTGTGCTTTTTGGCGGCCGGACTTGTATTCGGCATCGGCGCCTGCTGGGCGCCGGCGGGGAGACGGCTGCGGGACACGGTTTCCAACACGGCTTCGGACCGGGAAGAGAACGGCAGAGCCGCCTGAGATTCGGTGGCGGAAACGCGGGGG
>JACADU010000028.1 GCA_013388415.1 Bryobacteraceae bacterium | reverse complement strand
GGCCATCCGTGCATCCTGCCCCGGGATGGTGCAAGCTGAAAGAGGGGAGAATACTCTCAGAGTAGCAAGAGCCGTCTTGATTCGAATGCCGTTCAAACGTAATGGAGCCGGGAGCCCGGCGATACAATCGATCCACCCGCAGGCCGCGATCCCTGGGGGGGAGGTGACGATCCGGGGCAAGGGTTTTGCGCCGGATGGCCGGCCGCGCGTGACCTTCGGGGGCGCCGATGCGGCGCTGATCGTCGGCTCGGACAAGCTGGTAATCGCGCGGGTGCCGGACGGAGCGGCTTCCGGGGACCTGGTCATCTACAACGGCGAATCCAAGAGCCAGCCGGTGGCATTCCGGCTGGGGCGGATTGTCGCCGACAGCTTGCATCCGGTGGCCAACCCATATGTGGACGCTCAGGGGAACGTGTTTTCGACCTTCAGCGGCTCGAGAGGCCAGAAGACGCCGGTGTCGGTATACAAGATCGATCCTGCGAAAGAGATGACGCCGTTTCTCTCGGATCTGATGAACGCCACGGCGATCGTGGGCGCGCCCGATGGCGAATCCCTGTTCGTCTCATCGCGGTTCGATGGCGTCGTCTACGAGGTCAGCCCTTCCGGCGTGATGAGCGTCTATGTGGAAGGCATGGGCGTGGCCACGGGATTGGCGGTAGACGGAGAGGGGAACCTCTATGTTGGAGACCGGTCGGGGACGATTTTCAAGGTCAGTCCGGACCGTCAGATTTATGTCTTCGCGACGATGGAGCCCTCGATTGCGGCTTATCACCTGGCGTTCGGCCCCGACGGCTGGCTGTATGTGACGGGGCCGACGACATCGAGTTTTGATTCGGTGCACCGGGTCGCTCCGACGGGAGAAGTGGAAATCTACTATCGCGGGCTGGGCCGGCCGCAGGGGATCGCGTTCGACGTGGAAGGGAACCTGTACGTAGCGGCGTCGTGGGGCGGCAGGCGTGGAATCGTGCGCATCACACCAGCGCGTGAACCGTCAGTGTTTCTCTCCGGCCCCAATATTGTGGGGCTCGCTTTCGGCGCGATGGGGAAGCTGTACATCACGACCACCGGCGCACTCTACGAGGCGAACGTGGGCGTCGAAGGGTTGCTGCGCAGGTAGGCCGGACCCATGCGCGCGGAGATCATCGCCGTAGGCAGCGAGCTGTTGACGCCGGCCCGCGTCGACACCAATTCGCTGTGGCTGACTGCAAAACTGAACGAGATCGGGGTGGAGGTTTCGCAGAAGTCGATTCTCTCCGACGACCGCGATTTGCTGGCCGCGGCTGTGGCGGGCGCACTGAGCCGGGCGCCGCTGGTGCTCATCACCGGGGGGCTTGGACCGACGGAGGACGACGTCACCCGCGAGGCGGTGGCGCAGGCGATGCACCGCCGGCTGTTATTCGATGAAGCGATCTGCGCCGGGATCGAGGCGATTTTCGCGCGCCGCGGAAGGAAGATGGCCGAGATCAACAGGCGGCAGGCGTTCCTGGTGGAAGGCGCGGCGGCGCTCGACAATCCGAATGGGACCGCCCCGGGGCAATGGATCGACTACCCCGGAGGCATCGTTCTGCTGCTGCCCGGTCCGCCGCAGGAACTGAAGCCGATGTTCGAGGAACTCTGCCTGCCGCGTTTGAAAGAGCGGCTGCCGAAGGCAGCGATCCGGACCCGCTTCTTCCGCGTCGCCGGGATGGGGGAAAGCGACGTCGACGCGCTGATCGCTCCGATCTACAAGGAATACCGGAACCCGGTGACGACGATTCTCGCCGCCGCGGGAGACGTCCAGGTTCACCTGCGGGCGCAGTGTCAGACAGAGGAAGAAGCCGAGGCGCTGGTGGAAGAACTTGGGGCGAAGATCCGCGAGAGACTGGGCGACCGCATTTACTCGTTGAACGGCGATCCACTGGAGAACGTCGTTGGCAATCTGCTGCGCGAACGCGGGGCGACACTGGCGGTAGCGGAAAGTTGCACAGCCGGGCTGTTGGGCGGCCGGATCACCGAAGCGGCAGGAGCGTCCGAGTACTTTCTGGGCGGTTTCCAAGTGTACGGGAAGGGCATGAAGGCGAGGCTGCTTGGTCTCGACGAGAAGCTCGTGGAGGAGGCTGGCGTGGTGAGTGAAGCCGCCGCCAAAGCGATGGCGGACTCCGCCCGAGACAGGACCGGCGCCACGTACGCCATTTCGATCACCGGGGAAGCCGGTCCCGAGAGTTCATCGCCGGGAATCGAACCGGGGACGGTTTGGATTGGCGTTGCGGGGCCCGAGGGCTGCGAAGCCCGGATGTTCAAGTTCCCGACCGGGCGGGCGAGAGTGCGCGCGTTCGCGGTGCAGACCGCGTTGAACCTGCTGCGCCTGGCATTGAAGTGAATCCACCGCCGCGGGGCGAGATCGGGGAGTTGTCAGGAAACCGCCGCGCCACCGGTTCTCAGTTCAGTTGTTGCGGATCTTGACCGAAGAGACGGTTCCATCGACGACGCGCACGCTGCCGATGCTGGCGCCGTTGGCGGAGTAGTGGTAGATCTCCTGGACGTGCCCGTCGCCTGAGATACGGACCCTGTAACTGGGCGCGCCGATCCGGTTCACAAGATCCTGGCGCGTGACGCCTGGGGTGATTCTCGCGAACTCTTCGGCGGAGGCCGCCGCTTGCGGCGGGGCAGGCGGCAATTCGGCCTCGAAAGCGCGGAGGAAGGCTTCCGGCGGAGCGGTGACGTAGGGGACGGCGCGCGTGTTTCGCGATTTCCCCGGCCGGCTGCGGACGAATCTCGAGGGCGCCGGTCTGGACGGCGCCGAATAAGAGGAGGCAAAGGACTTCTGAGCCGCCTTTGAGGCTTTCGATTGGCCGGGCGTATCTTTGGGGCCTTCCGCCGTTTTCTCGATCAGCTTCCCCGTCTTGTCGAAGACTCTGTCGAGGGAATTGCTGACGACCTTGCCGCCCGCGCTGCCCGCGGTGCCGACAGCGGCGGCGGCAGCGTACTCGATCATGCTTTGCGCTGCACAGACTGAGGCGGCTGCCAGAGCCATCAGCGCACAAACGAGGATCCGCCGAAAAGAGGCCATAGTACCCTCCTATGGCCCAAGCTAAGCCGGGACTCCTTGCCGAGCCATCGAAGAAGCGCCTTAGCTCGAATGGAGAGTTGCCCTATCGGAGAGCCGCTACTCTTTCCTGGTGGTCCATTCAGTGACCCAATCGAGGAAGGTCTGGTACCAAAGCCGGGAGTTTTGAGGCTTCAGAATCCAGTGGCCTTCGTCGGGATAGATCAGCAGTTTCGAGGGTACTTTCTGCGCCTGAAGGGCGGTGAAGAGCTGGAGCCCCTGACCGTAGGGGACGCGGAAGTCGAGCTCCCCGTGGATGACGAGCGTTGGGGTTTTGAAGTTCGCGGCATAGGTGGAAGGAGACCACTTCTCGTGCAGTTCTGGTGTCTGCCAGGGGAATCCCTTGAACTCCCATGTGGAGAACCAGAGTTCCTCTGTTTCGCCTCCCATGCTGCGCAGGTCGTAGACGCCGGCGTGGGAGACGTACGCCTTGAACTTGTCTGTGTGGCCGAGCATCCAATTGACCATGTAGCCGCCATAGGAGCCTCCGGCGGCGGCCATGCGGTTGGCGTCGACGTAGGGGAGCTTGGAGACGTAGTCGGCGACGGAGATGAGGTCATCGTAGACTTTGCCGCCCCAATCAGCGTTGATTTCGTCGGTGAACTTCGTGCCGTAGCCGGTCGAGCCGCGCGGATTCGGCATCACGACGACGAAGCCGGCGGAGGCGAAGACCTGATGGTTCCAGCGATAGCTAAAACTTTCGCCCCAGGCGCCCTGAGGACCGCCGTGGACCAGAAACAGCAAGGGATACTTCCGCGAGGAATCGAAGCCGGGCGGTTTGAGCATGAACGAATGCACTTGGGCCCCGTCGGGCGAGGCGACGGTGAACTCCTCAAGCTTGCGGAGGTCGTGCGCGGCGAGGAGTTCATCGTTGAGGCGAGTGAGGGCGACGGGCGCCGAGCCGCTTGCCGCTTTGTAGATTTCAGTGGGACTGGAGCCGCTCACTTCGGTGTAAACGATGGTCCGTCCGCCGGCGGTGAACTGGAGGTCGTCGACGTGAGAGGAGCCCTGCGTGAGAGAACGGGTGGCGCCGCCGGTGACGGGAATCAGTTGAGCGTGCTGGTGTCCGCGGTCTTCGGTCAAGAACGCGATGCGCCTGGAATAGGGATGCCAAGCGAAGCCGGTGACATGGCGGTCGATGTTTTCGGTCAGGATACTGATTTGCGAGGTAGCGCGGTCCATGACGACGAGGCGCCAGCGGTCGCTTTCATAGCCGGGGCGGGTCTGCATGCGCCAGGCGAGCCATTTGCCGTCGGGCGAGTACTGCGGGCTGGAGTCGGCTCCGGGGCTGGTGGAGATTTTTTTCGCTTCACCGCCGGCGATGGGGATGGTGAAGAGCTCGGCGTTTGTCGAGGTGGCCTGGTCGGGGTCGAGGTTGGTTGAGTAGCAGACTTCGGCGCTATCCGGAGAGACGGCGTAATTGTCGGGACCGCCGAGGGAGAAAGGGGGCACGTCGAACTGAGCGCCGGGTGTGAGGTCGCGGACCTCGCCGCCTTCGGCGGGGATGGCCATGAGATGCTTCACGCGTTTGCCGCGCCACTCGGTCCAGTGGCGGTAGAGGAGAGAGGTGTAGATGCGTGCTTTGACCTTGCTCTTCTCCTCGGCTTCGAGTTTCTTGGCATTGCAGGCGTTGTCGGCGTTGCACTCGGGGTAGACTTCGCTGGTGAAGACCAGCATCTTGCCGTCCGTCGTCCACAAGTGGCCATCAGCGCCGGTGGCGAACCTGGTCACCTGTTTGGCATTCATTCCGTCGGCAGCCATCACCCAGATTTGCGGGCTGCCTCCGCGAGTGGAGATGAAGGCGATCGATTTCCCGTCAGGGGAGAAACGGGGGCGCGTGTTGCGGCCATCGCGGGTCAACTGGCGGGGGTTGCCGCCGTCCATGGGGGCGATCCAGATTTGCCGGTCCTGGGCGTTTTTCTCCATGTCGACGGCGCCGACGGTGAAGGCGACCTTGGAGCCGTCGGGGGAGAGATGGGGCTCGCTCAGGCGCTTGATTTTCATCATCGCCTCGAAGGTGAAAGGCGATTTTTCCGCCGCCGCCGCGGTCACGGCGGCGAGCACGAACAGGGCTATCCGGCGCATAGTCTTGATTCTAGCTGGCCTGCCGGAGGGTGAGGCGTGGACGCCCATGGAGGCAGGATCGATGCCGGGTCCGTGTTGAGCCCGGCATGAGCTTGTCCGGCGCACCGGCTTTACCCGAGGGGCTGGTAGCATGAAAGTTCAGATGATCAGACCGTACAGGGGAATCTATCCGAAGGTTGCGAGCAGCGCGTATGTGGATGTGGCCGCGCAGGTGATCGGCGACGTGACGATGGGCGAGCGGGCCAGCATCTGGCCGGGCGCGGTCGCCCGGGGCGACGTCAACCGGATCGTGATCGGGGACGATTCGAACATTCAGGACGGCAGCGTGCTTCACGGCGAACTGGACAAGTATCCGGTGCTGATCGGCAACCGGGTGACTGTCGGCCACATGGTGTGCCTGCACGGCTGCGTGGTCGAGGACGATTGCCTGATCGGGATTGGGGCCATTGTGCTGAACGGAGCGAAGGTCGGGCGGGGCAGCGTCATCGCCGCGGGAGCGCTGGTGCCGGAGGAGATGGAGATTCCGCCGGGGTCGATGGTGATGGGCGTGCCGGCCAAGGTGCGCCGGCCGGTGACCGAGGCGGAGAAGGCGCGCTTCAGCGAGAATGCGCAGCGCTACATCCGCTACCGGCAGGATTACCGGGACGAACCAGTCCGATGATCAAAGCGATTCGCGGGACAAGGGACATACTGCCGCCGGCGTCGGCTGTCTGGAACCACGTCGAATCCATCGCACGGGAAGTCTTCCGCGCGTACCACTTTCACGAGATCCGGACGCCGATCTTCGAGGCGACGGAGCTGTTCGCGCGCGGCGTTGGAGAGGACACCGACATCGTCTCGAAGGAGATGTACACGTGGGAGGACCGGGACGGCAGCTCGATCACGCTGCGGCCCGAGAACACCGCATCAGTGATCCGCGCGTATATCGAGCACCGGTTGGACCAGCAGCCGGGGCTCAAGAAGCTCTATTACATCGGGCCGATGTTCCGGCGCGAGCGCCCGCAGAAGGGCCGCTACAGGCAGTTTTCGCAGATCGGCGCCGAGGTGATCGGCTCTGAATCGCCGGCGGTCGACGCGGAAGTGATCGAGATGGTTCTCGAGGCGCTCATCCGGTGCGGCGTGGAGAACCCCCACCTCATCATCAATTCGGTCGGCTGCCCGAAGTGCCGGCCGGTTTTCGTGGAAGCGCTGAGGAGCCGGCTGCAATCGGTCAAGGGGGCGATGTGCCAGGATTGCCAGCGGCGGGCGGATACGAATCCGCTGCGGGTCCTCGACTGCAAGATCCCGGAAGACCAGCCGATCATCGACAGCCTGCCCTCGATTCTCGAGCACCTGTGCGAGTCGTGCGCGGCGCACTTTGAGGCGGTCCGCCGGCTCCTGAAGGTCCGTGGAATCGAATACGAGATCCGGTCGCGGCTGGTGCGGGGTTTGGACTATTACACGCGAACAACCTTCGAGGTGACGCACGGCGCGCTGGGCGCGCAGAATTCGATCCTTGGCGGCGGGCGCTACGACGGGCTGGCGGAGTCGCTGGGGTCGCGGGTGGCGGCTCCGGGGATTGGTTTCTCGATCGGCGAGGACCGGCTGGTGATGGCCATCGAGGAGAAAATCAGCGGCGCGGAGCTGGGGCGTCTGGACGTCTATCTGGCTCCGATGGGGCAGGCGGCGCTGGAGCACGGGGTGGTGCTGGCGCGCGAGTTGCGCCGGGCGGGCGTGGTGGTGGAAGTCGGGACCGAGGGGAAGCTGAAGCGCGCGATGGAGACGGCGAACAAGCTGGGCGCGAAACACGTGCTGCTGCTGGGCGACAACGAAATCGCGGCCGGCGTGTACGCTCTGAAGGACATGGCGTCAGGCGAGCAGGAGAACCTGACGCGGGCGGCGTTGCTCAAGCGGCTGGCGGGCTGACTGCCATGACTCTGGTGGTGCTCGTCGGGTTGCCGGCCTCCGGGAAATCGAAGTGGGCAGGAGAGCAGCGGCTGCCTGTTCTTTCTTCCGACGAGATGCGGCGGATCATTACGGGGGACATCACCAACCAGACCGTGAACAGTCTTGTGTTTCGCATGCTGCGGCGAGTCCTGGATGCGATGCTTGCCGCAGGCGTGGAGCGCGTCATTGTCGATTCGACGGCGCTGACAAGGCGCGAGCGGCGCACATGGATCCGCTGGGCTGAGCTGAACGGCTGCGGGGTCGAGGCGGTCTTTTTCGACACGCCTCGCGAGGTTTGCGAGAAAAGAAACCGGGAACGGGAGCGGGTTGTCCCGGCGGATGCGATGGAGCGGCTCTTCAATCGCTTTGAACCGCCCCGGCTGGAGGAGGGGTTCGACCGTCTGACCATAATCGCTGCGCCCGCCACCACAACAGAGCGGGGATGAGGCTGACGAGCCCGGTCGCAAGGGCGATGGTGCGCACGTTGACGCCGCCATCGATCAAGTGGCTGGCGACGTAACTGACGGCGGACATCATGAGGAACAAGCCGGCGAAGTCGGCCGAGAAGACGCGGCCGCGGAACCGGTCCTCGGTGGTTCTCTGGAGCATGGTGGTGGAGAAGACCCAGGCTTGGGAGGAACCGGCGTGACCGGCCATGACGGCGAGCGCCGCGATGGTCAGGGTCGGCGCGCCGCTGAGCACGACATAACTCGCTCCGGCGATGAGGAACGCCCAAAAGATGCCTTGTCTCATGCGGCGCTCGTCGTTCTTCGCCCAGATGCCGGTGGAGAATGACCCGATGAGCGACCCGACGCCGCGCGCCATGAACAGGACGCTCATGCCCGCGGTAGCGGAATCGGCGACGCGGAACACGCGGTCGCCGAAGATGGGGAGGATGACCCAGTGGGCGCCCATCAGGCCCATGCCGGCCTTGACGAGCATGGTGGCCAGCCTCCGGCCGTCGTGGCGCACGTAGTTCAATCCCTCGAGAACGGGTTTGAAATCGATCAGGTCGCGGAGATGGAAGGGCGGGAGGCGCTCGGCGTGCCGCTCGCGAGCGCGGATCCCCATCAGCAGGAATGCGGAGACGACGAACGTGGCGGCGTCAATCAGGAAGACCGCGTCGCGCCCGAAGTGGAGGGCGATCGCTCCGCCCAGACCCGCGCCGAAGGCGAGGTTGACGGACCAGGTGACCGAAGAGAGGGCGTTGGCGACCAGTTGCTCCTGGGGCTCGGGGGCCAGGGTAGGGATGATGGCGCTGCGGCCCGGCTCGAACAGCGACCACATCACGGTTTCGAGGGTGAGGACGAGGTAAGCCAGCCAGACCATCGAGGCGCTGTCGACGAAGATCATGGCCAGCACGATGAAGACCCGCGCGACGTCGGCGAAGATCATCACGTAGCGCCGCGGCAAGCGGTCGTTGAGAACGCCGGCGGCGGGGGAGACGAAGACTTGCGGAATCAGTTGAAGCACGACGGCGAAGCCGACGCTTTCGGCCGTGCCGGTGAGATCGAGCAGGAGCGCGTAGACGGTGACGGCGTAGAGCCAGTCGCCGATTTCGGAGACGACCTGGGAGAGCCAGAGAAGCCGGAAGTCGCGGTTGGACTTGAGCAGCCGCCCATAGGCGGCGAGCGACAGCGACTGCGCGGCTTCTTCGGACATTTCGTCTCAGGCGGTGTAGACGCCCATTCTCTCCTTGACCAGACGCACTGTCTGCGCGGCCAGAGGCCTGACGCGCGCGGCGCTTTCTGCGAGCACGCGGTCAAGATAGCCGGGCTCGGCGGTGATTTCGGCGTATTTCTTCTGCACCGGCTCCAAGCCGGCGACGACGGCGTCGGCGACCGTCTTTTTCAGGTCCCCGTACCGCATGCCCTGGAAGTGGCGCCTGATCTGATCGCCGCTCCAGCCGGTGAAAGCCTGATGGATGGTGAGCAGGTTCTGGACGCCGGGCCCCATGTTTTCGAAGTCCACGTGAGGGAGCGAGTCGGTCGTGGCGCGCATGATCTTCTTGCGGATGACAGCGGGCGGATCGAGAATGGCGACGGCGTGGCCGGAGCCTTCGGTGCTTTTGGACATCTTCTTTGTGGGGTCGTCGAGGCCCATGATGCGGGCGCCGACGGCGGGAAGGCGCGTTTCAGGCATGGTGAAGGTTTCGCCGTAGATGGCGTTGAAGCGCTGGGCGAGGTCGCGGGTCAACTCGAGGTGCTGAGTCTGGTCTTCGCCGACGGGGACGAGATTGGCCTGGTAGAGAAGGATATCAGCGGCCATGAGGACCGGGTATTGAAGCAGCCCGTCGCCGATGGACTCCTGTTTGGCCGCCTTGTCTTTGAATTGTGTCATGCGCTCGAGCCAGCCGAGGGGCGTGACGCAGGTGAGCAGCCAGCAGAGTTCGGCGTGCTCTTTGACGGTCGACTGCACGACGACGCTCGAGTGGGCGGGATCGATGCCGGCGGCAAGAAAGACAGCCGCGGTCTGGCGGATTTTTTCGCGGAGCTCAGCCGGCTCCTGATAGAGAGTGATGGCGTGGAGATCGACGATGCAAAAGATGGGCTCGGACTCATACTGAAGCTTGACCCAGTTGCTGAGAGCGCCGAGGTAATTGCCGATGTGGAGCGAGCCGGTGGGCTGGATGCCCGACAGAATACGGGGTTTCATGCTGAACTGAATAGGGGGACAACACCATCGTACGGGATGGAGAGAGGGCCGGGCAAAACGAATGGAAGTACAGATCGAGAAATGGGTCTACGGCGGGTGCGGCTTGGCGCGGCACAATGGCCGAGTGGTTCTCGTGCCGTACGTCCTGCCTGGGGAGCGGGTGGAAATCGAGGTGGTGAGGGAGAAGCCGGGGCTGATCGAGGGGCGGTGCCTGCGGCGGGTGGAAGAGTCGAGCGAGCGGGCGCCGGCTCCGTGTCCGGCGTTCGAGAAGTGCGGCGGCTGCCACTATCAGCATGCGCCGGCTGAATTCCAGGTGGCGCGCAAAGTGGAGATTCTGCGCGAGGCGCTGCGCCGCGTGGGGAAACTGGATGCGCCGGAGGAGATCGGCGTTCGCACGGGCGAGCCGTGGGGTTATCGGAACCGCTCGCAGTTTCATCTCGACCGGGAAGGGCGGATCGGCATGCTGGCGTGGGCTTCGAACGATCTGGTTCCGTTGGAGTCCTGTCCGATCGCGGCGCCGGCGATCAACGAGGCGCTTGCCGCCCTGCGGGAGATGGCGAAGGACCGGCGGTGGCCCAGATTCGTGCGCGAAATCGAACTGTTCACCAACGGCGAGAGGACCATGTTGAACGTGCTCTCGACGGAGGGCGCGAGGGGAGTCGCGGGGCAGTTTTTCGAGTGGGCGGGGGAGAAGATCCGCGGGGCGAACGAGGGTTCGCTCGACTACGAAGCCGCGGGGGAGACCTTGCGCGTGAGCCACGGGTCGTTCTTCCAGGTGAACCGGTTTCTGACCGGCGACCTCGTGGAGTGCGCGCTGGAGGGGGCGGAGGGCGGATCCGCGCTCGATTTGTACTCCGGCGCCGGGCTGTTCTCGCTGCCTCTGGCGAGACGGTTCGAGCAGGTGGACGCGGTGGAGACGGATTCAAGCGCGGTGCGCGACCTGGAGCACAACGCGGGGCGGGCGGGGTTGAAGGTCACGGCGCACCGTCTTCAAAGCGAGCAGTATCTGGAGGGGCTCGAGGCTGCGCCGGACTTCGTGCTTGCCGACCCGCCGCGCAGCGGGCTGGGCAAGCACGTGGTGAAACACCTGGCGCGGTTGAAGCCGGCGAAGATGACGATCGTTTCCTGCGACCCGGCGACACTGGCGCGGGATCTGGCGGGGCTGCTCGGAGCCGGCTACAGAATCGAGTCGATGACCCTGGTGGACCTGTTTCCGCAAACCTTCCATGTGGAGACGGTCACGCGGCTGGCGCTGAGTTGAGCGCTCACGCCGACCTCAGCAGCTCGTCCCAGGTGACCTCGCGTTTCGTTTCGAGGGCCATGCGGCCGAGAAGCGCGGTGAGAGTCGACTCGACCGAGGTCTTGGTCATGTCGAGCGGCTCGCCGGCGATGATGCCATCAAAGAACGCCGTCGTCGCTTCGAGGGTGATGTCCTTGATCGACTCCTCTTTTTCCATGAGGCTGGTGTCGCGCAGGTCGTCGGCGCTTTTGAAGCGGACATCGGGCGTCATGCCGTGCAGCCGCATGTAGCGGCGCGAGGTCTCCAGCATTCCCCTGGAGCCGTAGAACTGCTCTTTGACGTCGCGGTAGCCGGCGGTGTGCTTGATCGAGATCAGCCAGCCTTCCAGCCCGTCCGGATACTGGTAGATGATGTCGTGGTGATCCGTTGTCCAGTCGCCGTAGGGGACGGGGTAGCGAAGGCCTCCGCGGCCGACGGCGCTGAGGGGATGCACGCCGCCGCCGAACCAGTTGATGGTGTCGATGCCGTGGCAATCCTGCTCAATGAGGGGGCCGCCGGAGTACTTCATCCAACTGCCCCAACGGCGGATGCGCTGTTCCTCCTCGGGCAGGTCCGGATACGGTTTGGGTCCGGCGGTGGGCGGCAGGTAGCCGAGGACCCAGTAGCTCATCATGAGCTTCATTTCGCCGATTTTGCCGCTCTTGAGGTAGGAGTACGACTTCAAGTATTGGGAGCTGAAGCGCTGCTGGAAGCCGAACTGAATCCGTTTGGTTTTGTCGCGCTTTTCCCAGGCGCGGAGCATGCGCATGCAGCCGGCGACGTCGGCGCCGGCGGGCTTTTCGCAGTAGATGTGTTTCCTGGCGGCGATGGCGGCCTCATAGTGCTCCGGGTGGAGGAACACGGGGGTGGCGATGAGGACGGCGTCGACGCTTTTGTCATTGAGCAGGTCTTTATAGTCGCGATAGGCGGGGACCTTGTCGGCCCCCGGAATGTTGGTCTTGCCGGCGTCGATGCGGTCGGGGTATTTGTCGCAGATGGCGGCGATGCGGGCCTTGGGGCTTCTGGTCATGAGCTCGCCGACATATTGGCCGCGGCCGCCCGTGCCGATCACGCCGAAGCCGATGGCCGAGTTGGCCTGAGTGGCGAAGGCCGTTTTGGGTCTGACGATCAGGGGGGCGGAGGCGGCCGCCACAGCGGCTCTGCGGGTGAGCCGCGTCTTCACAGTTCCACTCCTGTTTCGGTCCATTGGCCGGTCTTGGCCGACTGAAGAACGGCCTCGCAGACTTTCTGTGTTTGGAGCGCGGTGCGGAAGTTGGGCTGCGCCGGCGAGCCGCTTTCGATGCCGGCGACGAAATCGGCCAGCGTGTTCAGGAAGGAGTGTTCGTAGCCGATGACGAGGCCGGGCACCCAGTACTTGTCCATGTAGGGGTGCTCGCTGTTGGTGACGTGAATGCGCCGCCAGCCGCGGGTGTCGGAGTCCGAGCCGGCGTACTGGAAGTAGTCCAGATACTCCATCTCTTCGAGGTTGAAGGCCAGCGAGCCGTCGGCTCCATTGATTTCGAAGGTCTTGAGAGCCTTGTGGCCGCGGGCGTAGCGGGTGGATTCAAAGACGCCCAGGGAGCCGTTGGCGAACTCGGCGATGAAGATGCAGGCGTCGTCGATGCCGACCGGCTCGACCTTGCCGGTGAGTTGATGCACGCGCTCCTTGACAAAGGTCTCGGTGCGGGCGACGACGCGGGTGATGGGCCCGTTGAGGTAGAGAGCGCAGTCGATGTTATGCGCGAGCAGGTCGCCGGTGACGCCGGAGCCGGCGGCTTTGACGTCGAGCCGCCAGAGCGCATCGCCGCCCTGCGGGACGTCGGCCGAAATCGTCCAGTCCTGAAGGAACACGGCGCGGAAATGGAAGGGGCGCCCGATCCTGCCTTTGTCGATCAACTGCCGGGCCAGCGTGATGGCGGGCACGCGGCGATAGTTGAACATGACGAGGTTGGGCACGCCGGCGGCTTCGACAGCGTCCACCATTTCCCGCGCCTCGGCCACGTTGAGAGCGAGCGGCTTCTCGCAGATGACCATCTTGCCCGCTTTGGCGGCGGCGATGGCGATTTCCTTGTGGGCGAAGTTCGGGACGCAGATGTCGACGAGGTCGATGTCGCCGGCTTCCATCAGCTTGCGCCAGTCGGTCTCGACGCGCTCGTAGCCCCATGTTTCGGCGAAGGCCGAGGCCTTGGCGGCGTTGGTGTCGCAGATGGCCTTGAGCACGGAGCGATGACCGAGCTTGAAGAAGTTGTTCAAGCGGCGGTGCGCATTGGAATGGGTGCGGCCCATGAAACCGCAGCCGATGAGTCCGACGCGAAGATCTTTCATTTTCAACCTTCCTTATCCGTACTTCTCAACGAGTTCGTTCACGCGCTTCTTGCAGGTTTCCGTGGCCGCCCAGGCGTCGGGCCAGAAGCAGAGGTCGATGGTCCACCAGTCGTGCGGCAGGCGGCTGGCTTTGACGAGCTCGGGCAGGATCGTGTCGAAGTCGAGCACGCCGAGCCCGAAGGGCGGATGCGCGCTGGTTTCGTCGGCGCCGGAGGCGTCCTTGTGGCAGGTATTGTCGGAGTCGATCAGGTGGATGTGCTTGATGCGTCCGCTGAGGGAGCGGATGAATTCGACCTGGCTCGGGAAGACCTCCTTTTCGCCCTCCTGCCGCGCGCCGACGACGCCCACCATCTGCCCGTGGCAGGTGTCGTACATGAGTCCGAAGTTGTCCTTGTTGACGGCATCGTGGATGCGGACGATGTCGCCCGGCTTGTTGAAGGCGAAGCCGGGTTCGAATTCCCAAACGACGGTGAGGCCGTAGTCGGCGGCGATGGCGCAGCAGGTCTTCCAGGTGTCGACAACGCGATCAAAGGCCGACTGGTAGGGGATCTCGCGAAGGATGGACGGCGGCTGGACTGTGTCGACGCGGATGCCGCGGATGCCGAGGTCCTGGGCGAACTCGCAGTTGCGGCGGAATTCGTGAAGGTACTTGGTCGGGTCGTCGGTATTGATGAGCTTCTCGCCCCACAGGTTGGCGGCGATGCCGCTGAACTCGAGGCCCCACGCGGCCATTTTGGCGTTCAGCTCGTTGCGTTGGGACTTCTCCGGCATGGCGCCTGGCCACTCGCTGTCCGGTCCATTCGGGTTGCCGGGGTTGGGGTGCGCAGGTC
>JACADU010000027.1 GCA_013388415.1 Bryobacteraceae bacterium | reverse complement strand
GCCTGGTGCAGAGTCGGTGCTCAAAGTCATTGAAGGCAATCAATCTAGACATCACGGCAAGGAGTGCAGAGACACGTACCGCCTGCTTCACACGCAGTAGGTCACAGGTTCGAGTCCTGCCGCGCCCACCACCAAAGCGCCACCGCCCGGCGCTGCGCTGTTCACCGGGGAACTCCCCCGCGGCTCCCTCAAAAGCTCATTTCCTCAATCCTCAGTCTGCGGCTATTGGCTCCGCGCCATGAACGCCCTGAATGAGCTTCAACTGGCAACGACTTGCCGTTGAGGAGCCCATCGTTTTGAATCCGGGGCGCAGTCTTGTTCACGCGCCGACGCCCGCCGGACGACGGCTGGTCCCCTTGAGACGACCGTTAGACGGGCTCGAGCGGCCGATGCAGCGCGGTTTCGCAGGTCTCACCGCGTTCACGGGACGCGTCCGAGCTGCGACTTCAGCGGCGCGGTGAACATGGGCGAATACGCACCCACGGCGGCGGGAGATCGGGCTGAAGGTTCATTGGGGCTCCTTGGGCGCGGCGTTGGCGAACAGGCGATCGAGGAGAGCCGCCGGAAGCTCGAATTGAGGATCGAACTGCGGGCTTGCCATGTAGGCGAGGAGGCTCGCGCGAAGCTGGCGCGTTGCAGGACGGGTGGAGAGATCGTTGACGAGGTCGAACGAGGAGACGAGAAGCCGGCCGCGGCCGGCCCTGGTTTCAAAGACGGCGCCGAGTTTGTGGTTGCGGTGGTAGTCGTCGATGACCTGGACGATGGGGCGGAAAGCGGAGGGCGTGTCGTTGAGAATGAAGGCGGCGGAGTTCTCGGTGACGTCCCACCATTGGAAGTCGCTGCCGTTTGATGTGGGGAATGAAGCGAGCGCCGGATGCGCGGGGTCGCAGTAGATGCCGAGATGGCCGGGCTGCTTGGGGAACCAGCTCAGCGACCAGAAAACAGGCAGGAAGCGCATGGGCATGGCGCCGCTGGTCTGAACGCCGGCGGGGAGGGTGAGCAGAACTTTGCCGCCTTGGGCGAGTTCTCTTCTGGCCGCGTCATCGAGAGAGCGCGAGATGAGGATGCCGCCGGGGGGAGCGGGCTCGCGGTTGGGATAGACCCAGATGTCCCAGAAGTTTTGAGTGCGCGCGGCGGGCAGCCTCACTTCGAGGCGCAGGCGAGAGGCTTTGGCGACCTTCGCAAGCGGGACGTTGATGACGCCCAGAGAGGCTACCTGGCCAAGGGCGATTTCGGCGGGCTTTGTGGCGCCGGAAGCGACAGTCGCCGAGCCGTCCGTAAGGGACCACTCGGCGACGGCGCCATTCAGGGGCGTTTTGCCGTAGTGGGCCGCCATCAGCGTGGCGGTGAACGTTTCATCATTGGTCCAGGCGAACTTGGCGAACTTCGCCAGGGCGGTCGTCGCGCCGAAGAACCCGCGCATTTCCTCGGGCTCCATGATTCCTTTCGTTTCCCAGAAGGAGTCGAGCAAGCCGATGAGGGCTTCGCCCTGTCCGGGGAAGTCCTGAAGCTGGAGCAACTGCACTCCGCCCCAATCCGGCGTGCGGAGAGAGGCTTCAATGTCCTCCTTGTAGAGGCGCCAGGCGAAGCGCCCGGAGGCGAGGTGGAATTCGCGGTTCTGGCCGAGCAAGCCGCGCGCTTCCATCTGAGCGCGGAAGGCTTCGAGATTCCGCGGCTTCAGCACGCCCTGGTACTTGCCGATTTCGGAGTAGTCAGGCAGGGTCACCCACTGTCCAAGTTCGTGGGCGACCATCGGGATGGTGAAGCGGGCGGCATGGGCGGAGTGATCGCGCATGGCGCCGTCGTTCGTCCTGGCGTAGCGCGCGCCGTGGATGCGGACCGGCCCGGAAGCAGTATTGTGGGCGACGTAGTAGTCCGAAGTGGGGCCGGGCACGCGGCGGACGTGGTCGGCGGAGAAGGTATAGAGGCGGCGGGGGTCGCGCAACTTGAGCTCGCCCAGCATTTGGTCCATGACGTCGAAGTCGCCGCGGAGTTCATTGCCCAGGCACAGCATGGTGAAGGAGGGGTGGTTGCCGTAGACGTCCTGGATGCGGCGTCCTTCTTCTCTCATGAACTCGGTGAGCACGGGGTCTTTGCCGACGGCGCCGCTCCAGACCGGGAGTTCGACGTGCAGCGTGAAACCGGCCAGGTCGGCGGCTTCGAAGGCGGCTTCCGGCGGGCACCAGGAATGGAACCGGAAGTGGTTCAGCCCGTACTGGCGGGCTATCCGGAAGAGCCTGGCCCAACCTTCGACGTTCATCGGCGGATAGCCGGTGAGGGGGAAGATGTTGCACTCGAGCGTGCCGCGCAGAAAGATGGGGCGGCCGTTGAGAGTGAACTGTCTGCCGCGCACGGCGATTTCGCGCAGGCCGAAGCGGCCTTGCCATTGGTGACGGAAGGGTCCGGCGGCGAGGCTGACAGTGAGGGGCTGGAGGTTGCCTTCGTATTCGTCCCAGGGCTTCGCGCCGGGATAAGGGACGATGAGTTCGGCGGTGGCCTCGGCGCCGGGCACTTCGATTTGGGTGGTGACTTCCGCGGCGGAGAGGCGGGCGGTGACCGGGCGGCCAGTGGCGTTGCGGACGGTGACGCGCACCCGGGCGGACATCGCGGCCAGTTGGGGAGTGATGTGGATTTGGCCGATCCAAACCGGATCGGCCGAGCGAAGCTCGATGCGGCCGGCGATTCCGTTCCAGTTGGTTTGGGTGTGATCGGTGACGCTGTGCGCGTTGCGGCCGACGTCGATCTTATAGGAGTTGTCGACGCAGATCGTGATCGTGTGGCGTCCGGGTTCGACCGCCGTTCCGAAGTCATAGACATGCGGGGTGGAGAGGCTGTTGCGCATGCCTTGCTCTTTGCCGTCGAGCCAGACCCTGGTCTCCCAATGGGGGCGCTCCAGGAAGAGCTCGAGCCGCTTGCCGCGCCATGCGCCGGGGACGACGACTTCGCGCTGATACCAGGCGGCTCCTTCGTAAACGAAAGGGCGGGACAGCCAGCCGCGGGAGGCGGCGGCGGTCTTCAGGCCGAAGCCCGCCTGATCGGTGCTGCCGGGAAGGAAGATGACATCGCCTTCGAAGCGCTGTTCATGCCACTTCATGTGAGAGCCGGACTTTTCGGCGTCGAGGCGGAACTGCCAGGTCCCTTCGAGAGGGATCACGCCAGTCTGGCCCGCCAGCGGCAGCGCCGCGAGCACAAGAACCGCCAGCATCATCGCATAAGACTCCTTCCATCCATGCAAAGGCGCGTGTTCGCGCCTCCTGACCATGGCGTGACTGTTGACGGCGTTCAGCCCCTCGCCGGCACGAGCTTCGCCGGCGGCGATCTGGGTTTTGATCATTGCGGAGTTCTTCTTTCAGGAGTAAACAATTTGTCCAGGAATTCGATATCGAGTTCCTCGGGCGGGTTGAAGCGGTTGGAAGCCGCGTAACGGAGGAGGCTGTCGCGAAGCTGGCGCGCGGCGAGCCGCGAGTCGAGGGACGTTTCGAGGTCGAAGGTGCAGACGAGGAGCCTGCCTTTCCCGATGCGGGCTTCGAAGAGGGCGCCGAGCCTGTAATTGCGCGCGGGGTTGTCGATGACCTGCACGATGGGGCGCAAGGCGGCGGGCGCATCGTTGAGAATCAGCGCGCGGCCGCGGCTCATCATGTGCCACCACTGCCATCCGGAGTGCGGTTCAGTGGGGAAGGCGGCGAGGGCGGGGTGTTTGGGGTCGCAGAGGATACCCATGGTTTCAGACCGGTTGGGAAACCACTGAGGGCTCCAGAAGCTGGTGGTGAAGCTGACGGGGACGGTGAGCGCGAGGTCCGCCGCCGGCGCGAGGAACACGACCTTGCGGCCGCTCTTGAGCGCGGCGCGGGCCTCGCCGTCCCACGTCTTCGTCACCAGAAGGCCGCGTGTCCGTTGAGGCGGGAGCCTTGCGGGATAGACCCAAAAGTCCCAGTCGTTCGAGGCGCCCTCCGCCGAGACCTCGATTGAATACTGAGCCGGCGCTCTCAACCGGGAAAGCGGCAACTGAATCGCGCCGAAAGGCCGCAGGCCGCCGACCGGCGAGTTGGAAGGCGGCAATGCCCCAGACGCGACTTTCTGTCCGGCCTTTGTCCGGACCACCCATTCCGCGCCGCCACGGCCGGGCACATCGGGGCTGTAGTCGGCGACCAGGACATCGGCGGAGAAGGTCTCGGCAGCCGTCCACTCGCGTTTGCTCATCTTCAGAAGGACGACGGTGCTGTTGTTGAAGCGGCGGTAGGACGCTGGAGTGATCAGTTCGCGAGAGTCGTTGAGCGCGTCCAGGACTCCGGTGAAGGCGGGGCCGAAGCCGGGCCAGTCGGCCAGGGCCAGCAGTTGGAATCCGGCGATGCCGGGGGTGCGGAGGATGCTCTCGATCTCTTCTTTGTATAGAGAGACCATGTGCTTGCCGGAGGCGGCGCGGAAGGAGTCGAGCTGGCCGGCAAGGTTGTACTTCTCAGCGGACTGCCGGTAGAGCTCGAAGTAGCGGGGCTGCTGCGAGCCAGTGTACTTGCGGCCCTCGTTCAAATCGGGATAGACGGTCCACTGGCCGATTTCGTGGGCGATGGTGGGGCGGTCGAGTCCGGCGAGATATTCACGATAGTCGAAATCGGTGTTGGGGCTGTTCTGCTCCAGTCTGGGGTCGCCGCGGAGGTGTTTCCATTGGGGTCCGGCGGAGACGAAGTAGTCGTCGGGACGCAGGATGTTGTCGGGGGCCGAAGTGCTGGTGTAGAAGCGCCTGGGATCTTTCTTCTGAAGCTGCTCGACAAGGGCGTACAGGAACGGGTCGAGGCCGCTGCCGAGTTCGTTGCCCATGGACATGAGGGCGAAAGAGGGGTGGTTGCCGTAGGTGTCGACGATGCGGTTGGCCTCGGCGCGGATGAAATCGGTGCGGGCAGAGTCGGCGGAGATTCTGCCGTCGCCGATCCAGATGGGGTTCTCCACCTGGAGCAGCATTCCCAATTCGTCGGCGGCGGCGAACGCGGCTTCCGGCGGGCACCAGGAGTGAAACCGGACATGGTTGAAGCCGTAATCCTGATAGGTCTTCAGACGCTGCTTCCAGGCTTCGGCGTCCATCGGCGGGTAGCCCTTCAGCGGGAAGGCGCCGTTGTCCACGTTGCCGCGGAGGAGGATGGTCCTGCCGTTGAGCATGAACTGCGTGCCTTTCTTGCTCCAGACCCTCATGCCAAAGACAGTCTGGACCTCGCCTGGGCCGAGAGAGGCCGTGAGGTCGTAGAGCGCGGGCGAGGACTCATCCCAAAGCTGCACGGCGCTGCCGAGCGAAAGCGGCGCTTCAACGCTGGATTCGGGCCTGGCGGAGATCTCGACCTGACTCTTCATCTCCGCCGGGGGCGCCGTTCCGCCGCGGGGCGCGGCGCGCAGGGTCAATTCGGCTTGCGCGGGTTTTGCGCTGAGGTTGCGAATCCTGAGCTGCACGCGCAGCGACTTGTTCGTGACTTCAGTGAAGACGCGCAAGGCGTCGATCCAGACGGGCTCGGTCATTTGCAGTTCGATTCGGCCGACAACGCCGTTCCAGTTGCCGGGACCTTCCTCGGTGACGGCCGAGGCCCAGGGGCCGACATTGATCTTCAGGCGGTTGTCGATCCGGAGCGTCAGGCGATGTTTGCCCGGTTTCACCTGAAGCCCGAGTTCGTGTATATGAGGGGCGACGAGACTGTTCTGGAGTCCGATGTGTTGGTCATCGAGCCAGAGCTGAGATTCCCAGTGGCAGCGTTCGAGGAAAACAAGGATCCGCTTGCCCTCCCATTCGGCGGGGATCTCGATGTCGCGCTGATACCAGGCGGGGCCGACGTATTCCCAGGCGCGCGTCAGCCTTCGGGGCTCGATCTTCTCGTTCTTCGTACCGCGCTGATGCTCGTCGGTCGCGCCGGGAAGCGGGATCTTCTCGGGCAGGTCCGACGCCTGCCACCTCTCGTCGATGCCTTTGTCGGCCGGGTCCAGCCTGAACCGCCATTCGCCGGCGAGGGAGATTTGACGTGCCGGGGGCTGGGCGGCGAGGAAGGCCGAAGCAAGGCCGAAGGCGAGGAGGAGGCGTTTCATGCAGACACTTCTCCTTATCGTAAGTGGCGCCGTGGCGGCAGCAGAAGGCCAGCTTCAAAGAAGCTTCGACACCCCCGGCGTGAAAGCGACGGGGTAGCTGCCGTCCGGACCGGGCCGCACGGGCGGCTCCATGTCGGCGCGAACATCCTCTGGCCGGGGCAGATGGACGTAATTGGATTTCGAGATCTGGTCCCAGGTCACTTCCTTGCCGGAGTAGCAACTGAACTGGCCCATCAGAGTGATGAGCGTGCTGCGGACCATGTAATCGCCGTTGTTGAGCGGCGTGCCGGAACGGATGGCCCCGAAAAGGGCGACGTGTTCGAGGTCATAGGCGTTGTTCTTCGAGGGGGAGCCCGGCTGCTTCCAGTTCGTTTCGCCGGTGATGGTGAGCCTCAGGAGGTCGCAGCGGCCCTTGGTGCCGAGAATGAGACTGGAATTCTCGTTGTAGCAGTTGTCGATGGTGCGGCAGTAGGCGTAGATGCGGACGCCGTTGGCGAACTCGTAGACGACGGCGTGATGGTCGAAGACGTTGCCGTAGATCTCGCCTTTGAGGGTGGAGCGGCCGCCCATGCCGTAGGCGCGGACAGGGGCGGTGTTGCGCATCGCCCAACTGGAGCGGTCCAGGTTGTGGATGAGAGTCTGGGGGACGTCGTCGCCGCAGAGCCAGTGGAAGTGATATTGGTTGCTGGCCTGATACTCGACTTCGGTCAGGCCGGGCGCGCGCTGATACATGACGTAGGGCGGGCGGAGCCAGGTTTCCTGAATGACCACAATCTCGCCGATGGCGCCGTCGTGGACGCGCTGCATCGTTTCCTTGTAACCGGGGTGGTACCGGCTTTGGAGGCCGCTGACGACCGAAAGCCGCTTGGCGGCAGCCATTTCGACGGCCGCCCGCACGGTTTGGATGCCGTCAGGGTCGATGGCGTGCGGCTTCTCGACGAAG
>JACADU010000192.1 GCA_013388415.1 Bryobacteraceae bacterium | reverse complement strand
GTCGGTGTCGCCGGCCAGCAGACGATCGAGCGCATCCTTGATATAGGCCCAGACGTCCAGGTCGTTGCGGACCGCGCTGCTGACCAGCGTCAGGAAGTCCGCGGCACGGTCGCCCGCCGGCACGCTGCCGATGAACAGCCAGTTCTTTCTTCCGATGGCAACCTGCTTCATCAACTGCTCGACTTCGTTGTTGTCCATCGGAACCCGGCCGTCGCTCAGGTAGGTCTGCAGCGGTTCCCAGTGGTTGCGCAGGTAGCCCAGGGCCTCGCCGAGCTTGCTCTTGGGCAGCACATCCGCGGCCGGTTTGCTCTCCAGCCACTCACCCAGCGACCGCCAGACGGGGACGGCCTCGCTTTGACGCAACGTCAGCCGCTCCTCGGTCGACGCCGCCCGGGCGCGATCCTCCATGTCGTAGAGCTGCTGATACTTGGCCAGCACCACGCTCGATTCGAGCGGATAGACTTCCCGTGCATCGAAGATCTTGCGTCGGGCATGGGCATTGCAGGCGGCCCGCCGGATCCGCCCATCGCTGCGCAGGCTGATCCCCTGGTACCCCGAGTAACAATCCGCCAGCAATGTGCCCGCGAACTCCGCCAGCATCAGGTCCGGGCCGTCCCGGTGCCGGCTGACCGTGAAGTCAAACACGATCAACCGCGTGTTCACACCCCGATACGCCCACATCCGCGCTGATACGCTTCGGCGACCCGCGGCGGCCGCCTCGCTCAATACCTCGTGCGTCCGCTGAGACTTCGGATCGTTGGCATCGACATCGGGAATCGTCGGCGGCACCAGCAGGGTGACGCGTGTCTCGTCGGTGCCCAGGACATCGTCGGCCAGGACCGCCTGCTTGATGTGCTCGGCCAGCGGCCGAAGGAGCGCGGCCGATGCGACCAGGAGGTTCAGCAGGGTTGATCGGTCCGGCGTCCAGCCGCTGCCCGCGAACAGGTCCTGCTGGCGATACACGGGAAGATGGAAGCCGTACTTGGCCGTAATGATCTCCGCCGCCACGCTCGTGTCGTAACGATCACCCTCCACCAGCCCTGCGGGACGTTCCGGTGAGGCGATCCCGCAGTCGGCGTGGCCGGGGCAGGCATACTTGGGATACTTGGTCACGCGGACGCGAAGCTTGGGACGCTCGAACTCCAGCTTCTCCACCCGGTCGTAGCCGATCAGCGTCCGCTCACCATGCTGCGGGCAGTGCTTGGCCCCCTCCGGTACGCGAGCTTCCACTTCGTACCGCGGCAGATGTTCCGGCAGCGCTTCGCTTCGCGGCTTGCACACGCGACGGCGTCGGACATGCGCTTTGACCGGCAGCCCCGCCTCCTGAACGGCCTGGGCGAGTCCCTCGACGGCGTCGGCCGCATCGGGCGTACCGCCCAGATCGAGCCGGAGCTGATTCGGATCATTGAGGTAGCGCTCACTGCGGTGGCGAAACGCCCGCTGGACGAGTTCGGCGTAGGCCGCTTCGAGTTCCTGCTTCTCGCGACGCAGCATGTCGATGGTGCTCGTCTGCGACGTGACCGTCGAAGCCAGTTGTTCGATCAAGGACCGGCAGCCTGCCAGGTCGTTGGGGATGATGATCTCGGGGGTGGCATCCATGCCGGCCGCATCCTTCTGACGTGCTTCATCGCTCACATCACAAGTATACTCCACAAGCAACGATTAGCAAGAAAAGAATCCAAAAGAAGTGAAATCTTTCTGGCTTGTTACGGCACTTCTATGATGCGCGGCGATAACGCTTGCGATGCTTCGCCGTAGCGAGAGATACACCACCCAGCAGCATGGCCAGTTGCGTCGAATCGAGTTGGGCACAAGGACCATTCGAAGGGATCGTCTCGAACGTGCCCGCCTCGAGCAGCCTGTAGTAAAGCCAATAGCCCGCGCCGTCCCAGTGCAGGATCTTCAGCCGATCGCGCCGGCGGTTGATGAAGAGAAAGAGGCTGCCGTCGAGCGGATCGGCCGCGAACTCGCTGCGTACCAGGCCGGACAATCCATCGAACCCCTTGCGCAAGTCCGCGGGCCGCGTGTACAGGAAGATCGATACGGTGGGCGGAATACTCAGCATGCTCCATCACTCCCATGACGGCCATCGTCCGATCGCGCCACGACACCCACCACCGTACGCACCACCTCCAGATCCCCAGTCCCCACCTCGATCCGCGCGCCGCAGGGCAACTCAATGCGGATCGCCGGTGCGGTCGGAACCACCGCGGCCGGTTGGAAGACGCTCCGCCGATCAGTCTGCGGCCGGCCCTCGCCGCCACGCCCGCACTCCCCGACCTTCTCACGCCAGTAATAGAACGAGGCCACCGAGACACGCTCCCGTGCACAAAACGGCCCCACGGCCAGTTCGCTACGCGAGAACCGCTCGAATCGCCTTCGCCACGACGCCAGTTTCCGGGTATCCGTTGAGCGAGGCATGCAGACCCTCCTGAACGTGTACACTTACACCATCAACACGCACGTCAGGATAGCAGGCCTGTCAATAATGGTTCTGGTGGGCGCTTACGGATCTGGCCCGAAATATCCTGCGGCCTATCAAGAGCTTGTTCGAGATCGAGACTCGGGCCAAAGGCTTGCCGGACGCAGACCGCCTGGACATGCGCCGCGCCGAATCGCAGCCGATCATCGATGCGCTGCGCGCGATCTT
>JACADU010000051.1 GCA_013388415.1 Bryobacteraceae bacterium | reverse complement strand
TTCGATGATGCGCGCGATCTTCGGCTCGAGAACCGCCGCCAGCAGGACGGCCGGGGCATCGCTGCCACGCGCGTGGATGCTGACCGGCGAGGCGGATTTGGCCGCAGCTTCCAGCACGAACTGCACCTTTCGCTTCAGGAGCGACTCGCCGTGCAGCCACATTCGCGCCGCCGCCTGGTACTCGGAGGAGTATCCGCTCTTGGCGGGCATGAACTGCAAGCTCTCCGGCCAACTGATGGGCAAGTCGACCGTCGTTTCGGGCAGCCGGCCGAGCGGCTTCCACTCAATCCGCAGCCGTTTCGCGACCAGTGACCGAAGGTCGGCGCCCTGCGCCGCCCGGCGCCTGGCGTGGAGTTCACGGGCCCTTGCCGCGTTCAGCGACGAGATGGTCTCGCTTCCGAACGATGTGGCCAACTGGCCGGTTGGCGTCACGCGGAGGTCAGTCTCCTTCTCGAGAGCAATCTCGCCTTCCGCCGCGCCGCGTTCGACGCCCATCAGGTGCTTGTCAAGAAACCTGTACGCGCCCTCGCGCAGCGGCTTGGTCCAGCCATGCTCTTCGTTGGCTTCCACCATCTCCACGGGCAGGCCGGCTGCTTTCGCGAGCTGATAAGTCCGGCGCGCCCCGTCGATGGGGAAGAAGTCCCGAGTGGCGGCGCTGATGAGGAACGGCTTGCCCAGCGCGCGGATGAAGTCGATGAAGTCGAGGCCGGCCGAAAGGAAGCCCGGGATGACCTGCTCCATGTCCTGCGGTCCGGGCTTCTCGATGAGCATCCCCCAGGACGTCATGTAGCAGGAGGAGACGACGGCGGCCAGGCGCGGCTCCGCCGCGGCGAGCAATGCGGCCTGCGTGCCTCCACCGGAGTTGCCGGCGGCGGCGATCCTGTTCGGGTCAACCTCCTTGCGCGTCAAAAGGTAGTCGAAGGCGCGGATCCCGTCCCAGACGAAGTATCTGGCAATGCTTTGGCCGGTGAGCAGGCATTGCATCCCGGCCTGAATGTGTTCACGAACGCCCGCTCCGAGGCGCGACTTGCCTGTGGCCTTGTCGAAGAACTCGAGCCGCTCGCCCTGTCCCGGAGGATCGTATGCGAGAACGACATAGCCCCGCCGGGCGAGGGAAATCCACACTGCCTGATAAGTCCCGTTGGCCTTCCCGATGTCGGAATGGCCTGCCGCGCCGAGCACGGCGGGAAACGGCCCGCTGCCTTCCGACGGAATGTAGAGGTTGGCGGTCACACGGAAGCCAGGAAGGCTTTCGAACACCACATGTTCGACGCGGTATCCCTGGCGCGAGAAGCCGCCCGTGACGCGGGCGTTGAGAGGCGTTCTTTCGTTGGGCAATCCACCCATCAGGGCGACAATGCGCTCTTGAAGCGGAGTCCGCTGCGCCGCCAGCGGCACGCAGAACATCAGGGCGAGGAAGATCTTCACGATGTTAGGGAGTCTATCGCATTGCGGTAAAATTCAGGCCATGCTGAAGACCACGGGATTCACCCGCCGCACTCTGGTCCGCGGGGCCGCAATCATGCCGGCCGCCGCGTCCTACAACCGGATTCTCGGCGCAAACGACAGGATCAACCTCGGCCTGATCGGCGCCGGAGGCCGGGGCCGGGGCGTGATGGGCACGTTCATCAAAACCGGGCAGGTGAACGTCACCGCGGTCTGCGACGTCTTCTCCGAGCGTGTCGACCAAGCGCAGACTCAGGCGCCCGGATCAAAGGGATTCGCCGACCATCGCAAGTTGCTCGAGATCAAAGAACTCGATGCCGTGCTGATCGCCACGCCGGACCACTGGCACGCCGCAACCGCCATCGACGCGCTCAACTCCGGCCGCGACGTCTACGTCGAGAAGCCACTGACGCTCAGAATCGAAGAGGGGCCGCCAATCGTCAAAGCGGCGAGGATCAACAACCGGATCTGTCAGGTGGGCATGCAGCAGCGTTCGGGCAAGATTTACCTCCAGGCGAAGGAAGAGTACTTCAAGACGAAGAAACTCGGCAAGATCACGCTGGCGCGCACATGGTGGCACGGCAACGGCGCGCACCTGATGAAGGCGCCCGAGCGAATGGCGACGAAGCCGTCGAATCTCGACTGGGCGCGTTTTCTCGGGCCGGTGAAATGGCGCGACTACGACCCGCAGCAGTACTGGAACTTCCGCGCCTATTTGGATTTCGGCGGCGGGCAGATCACGGACCTCTTCACCCACTGGATTGATGTTGTTCACATGATGCTGGACGAGGACAACCCTGTCAGCGCGGTCGCCGCGGGCGGGGTTTTCTGCTACAAGGACGGCCGGACCGCGCCCGACACGATCAACGTCCTTCTGGAGTACCCCAGCGGATGGGTGGCGACTTTCGAGGGGACGCTGGCGCCCGGCATCACCGGCGCAGGCGTGGAAATCTGCGGCACCGAGGGCCGGTTGTGGATCACGCGAAGCCACTTCATCTTCACACCGGCAGGCCGAGGCGCGCAGCCGGTCCGGGTGGACAGCCCGCGCGAGCAGACCATCGACCACGTCGAGAATTTCCTGGACTGCTGCCGGACCAGAAAACTACCCAATGGCGATGTCTACATCGGCCACCGTTCGGCCATGGCTTCCCATCTCGGCAACATCGCCTACGTGCAGAAGCGCCGGCTGAAGTTCGATCCGGACCGCGAGGAAGTCCTGCCGCTCTGAGGGCTTGCCGGCGAAGGAAGAGGGGTGGCGGAAAACGCCGCATCCCCCCCTCTGATCCCGTCCGCGCCGAGGCGGCCAGTGGCAGCCAGGGAACAGACGGGTGCGCGGTCCCGGACAGTCAACCGCGACCCATGGCCGCAAGCCTTCAGGGCGGGGCTTGCCCTGACGCTCGGGCGCTAATCGCCAAATCCGTGCGCGTGGTGGAACGCTCCACCCTTGCCATCCCGGATCTCGATCTCTTTCAGCAGGACATCTTCGTTCGCCGACCGGTCCCATGCCGGGGGTTTCTCGCAGGCAGGCGCGGGATCACCGCGCCGGTGAGCGACGCACTCCAGGAGGATCGAGCCGGCTGAGAGGGCGAGGCTGAGGTAGACATAATGAAGCGCGCTCTGGGCGAGGGGGAAGGCAACGAGCGCGGCGGACCACATGCTCAGGCAGTAGAAGCAGT
>JACADU010000191.1 GCA_013388415.1 Bryobacteraceae bacterium | reverse complement strand
TCAACCGGAACAGAGCGCTGCGGGCGCGCAACATCTTCAATGTCGAACCGCAACCGCAGCCCAACTTCGTCCGGAACGAGTATGGCGGCACCCTCGGCGGACCCATTGTCAGGAATCGGACGTTCTTTTTCGGCGGTTATCAGGGCCGGAAACTCAGACAGTCGAGCACTGTCACGACGACCGTCCCTGTGGACGCCTGGAAAGCCGGCGACTTCAGCGGCGTAGCGGGACTCATTATATACGACCCCAATACCGGCAATCCCAACGGAACCGGCAGGACGCCGCTGGCAGGGAACCTGGTTCCGGCAGCCAGGATCCACCCCATCGCCTCCAAGCTCAATCCCCAGATCGCCAGGCCGAACCAGCCCAGTTTGCTCAGCAACCTGATCGTGAACACCCCGTTCAAGTACGACGGCAATTCATACGACGGGCGCGTCGACCACGTTTTCAACGACAACACCCGAGGATTCGCCAAGTTCAATTTCTCCGATTACCGCGTTCTCAGCGAAGCCGCCTTGGGCAACACAATCGGGCAGAGCACGCTCAGCACGCCATATACGGTGACGGCGATCGTCAACCTCTCCAGGAACTTCTCTCCGACTTTGCTCGGCGAGTTCCGCGCGGGCTACAACCGTTACTACACCAACGTCAACGGTCTCGACATGACCACCGTGACGAACCAGACGCTTGGCATCCGTAATCCCAATCCCGACCCAATCTCCTCGACCGGCATGGCGCGGATCAATATTTCCGGCGGTTTCGAGGGGATGGGAACGCCCGTGGTCTATCCGCTCATCAATGCCGACAACCTCTTCAATTTCATCAACACCTGGAACAAACTGAGCGGCAGACACAACTTCAAGTGGGGAGTCGACATCCACAGAAACAGAATGGACCGCTTCCAGCCGCAGGGCTTGAACTTTGGGCCGCGGGGAATGTTCAATTTCAATCCGGGTACGACGGCGCTGTCCGGCGGCCCTGGACTCGGCGCCTTCGGCCAGTTCGGCAACTCCTTCGCCGCCTACATGCTGGGCGCGACCGACCAGACCAGCCGCACCTACATGCCCATCACGCCCACCAACCGCCAGACGCAGCTCTTCCTCTTCTTTCACGACACCTATCAGGTGTCCTCCAAACTGACGCTCGACCTCGGACTGCGCTGGGAGCGCTCCCCGCCCATCACGCCGCGCTATGCCGGCGGCGCGTCGAATGACGACCCCAACACCAACAGCCTGTTGATCGCCGGGTTCGGCGAGAACGATCTGGGCAACAACGTCAAAACGGATTGGAATAACTTCGGGCCGCGGATCGGCTTCTCCTACCGGATGGGCAGCAAGAGCGTCGTGCGCGGAGGGTACGGCGTGAGCTTCTACACCGGCCGGTTCGGGTTCACCGGCGGGACTCTGTCAACTCAATTCCCGGTGCTCTACAACATTCAGAACGGCGTGGAGAACGATTTCGTGGTGACCGGGACGTTTGGCGAATTGCCGCCGGTCCCCGACATTCCTCTGCCCCCGAACGGCGTGATCAATCCCGCGCCGAATCAGGCGTTCTTCGTGGTCCCGACCGACTATCCGAGCCCGCACGTGCACAGCTACAACCTCACCTACCAGCGGGAGATCAGCGCGGGCATGGCCTGGGATGTGGGCTACGTCGGTTCGCTCGGCCGCCGCATCCCCTACCAGCGGCAGCTGAACGCCGCGCTACCCGGAACCGGCTCCGCCGGCAGGCCCTTCTTCGTCCAGTTCGGCAGGACGGCCAACGTCGATCTGCGCGCCAACGGCTTGAACAACAACTACAACTCCCTACAGACCAATCTGACCAAGCGCTTCTCCCGAGGGCTTCAGTTCACCGCGGCCTACACATACTCGAAGACGCTGGGCGTGGGTGACGACCAGGGCGGTTTCATCGTCCAGACCGACATCCGGCGGAACTACGGCCCGACGGGCTACGATCGGACGCACATGTTCGTCGCCAGCCATGTCTACGAACTTCCGTTCGGGACAGGCAAACCCTGGGCCAAGGAGGGTGCGGCGAAATGGATTCTCGGAGACTGGCAGTTGAATGGTGTTTTCCGAAAAGTGAGCGGCGCGCCATTCACCGCGGTGGCGGACGCAACTCCATGCAACTGTCCCGGCAACAGCAATTTCGCCGACGTCGTCGGTCCGGCAGTCTACAGCGGGCAAGCGGGCCGCGGACCGACTTGGTTCGACATCCGCAGCTTTGCCGCTCCCGGGGCGAACCGGTTCGGCAATGCAGGCCGCAACGGCCTCCGCGGGCCGGGCTTCTTCAACTACGATCTGTCGCTGATCAAGAATCTGCGGTTTTCCGAAAAGTACAGAGTGGAGTTCCGCGCCGAAGCCTACAACCTCACGAACACGCCCCGCTGGGGCAACCCGGTCAATAACGTCAACAACGCCAATTTCGGACAGATCCTCGGCGCCAGCGGTGAGAGAGAAGTCCAGTTGGCGCTCCGCCTGACCTTTTGAAAACCACGGCAGCCGGGAGCGGGACAGTCCCTCGGCTAGCCCAGCTCGAGGAATTCGCGCGCCACCGCTTCCAGACCCGGTGTGAAGACGACGGCGTTGCCGCCATAGATCGTCTCCTCGCCCGAATGGCTCAGGAACCGCGCGCCCGACTCGCGGGCAATGATGGCCAGCGGAGCCAGGTCCCAAGGCTTGGCCGAGGATTCGAACCAGAAGTCCGCCTGCCCGCAGCAGATGAGCATGGCATCGAGCGCGCCACCCATGCTGCGCACCGAGGAGAAGCGGCTCATGAACGGAAGCAGCTTCTCCGCGAACGGCCTGAAGGCGGCTTCGGAAAGCCCGTTCACACAGGCGACGGCTTTGCTGACTTCGGAAACCTTTGAAACTGCCATGCGGGACTCGCGTCCATCGACGATGCGCCACGCACCCTTGCCACGAGCCGCCCAATAGAGTTCGCCAAGCGCGGGGAAACTGACAATGCCCAGAGCCGGCCCCGCGGCGTCTTCGAGCGCCAGAAAGTTGGCCCAGAAACGGTTCCCGCGGATGAAATCGCGAGTGCCGTCGATGGGATCGATGATCCAGCGGCGCCCGCTTGAACCGTCGGCGGCGGCGCCTTCTTCCCCCAATAGACCGTCGTCGGGGAATTCCGTCGAGAGAATGCCCGCGATGAGCTGTTCACAGGCCTTGTCTGCTGCGGTGACAGGTGAATCGTCCGGTTTGGTCTCGACGTCAAATCCTTCATCAGCGTAACGAAGCGAGAGGGCGCCGGTTTCCGCCGCGGCGCTGAGGGCAACCTGCAGCTCTCTTTCAAAGGCCATGCCGCGTATTTTACTCTGATGGGATAACTCATGGGAAAGAAAGCGGGAGACCTGCCCCGAGAACAACGCACTGTTTACAGGTTGTTAAAGCGGTCGGCGTCCGTCTGGGGTGCGGCGCCGGCGCTGCACCAGCCGGATGGCAGAGGAGGTTACCGGACCTGGTCCTGGGTGGAATACCGCCAAGCCGCCGAGGAGATCGCCTGCGGGCTTCGCGCCATGGGGATCGCGGCGGGCGACGTCGTCGGTCTGGCTTCGGAGACACGCGCCGAGTTCTACCTCGCCGACGCCGGAGTGATGACGAATGGGTCCATCGCCGCGGCGGTTTACACGAGCCTGCCACCCGCCGACCAAGTCCGCACATTGGTCAACTGCGAACCGAAGGCGGTCTTTGTCGAGAACCCCAAGATGCTCAGAACTCTGGAGGCGTCCGGGCTGGGCGTTCTCGCCGTTCCGCGCATCCTGCTGGAGGGTGAGGCCGAAGGGGCGACGACGCTCGAAGCCCTCCGCGAACTCGGCGTGAAGGCCATGGTCGGCGATCAGCTCTTGATGGAGCGGATTGAAGCCGAGGTCCAGCCTTCGCACCACGCCATCTTGTACTTGACCTCAGGCGCCACCGGCGAGCCGAAAATGGGGCTGGTCACGCACAACGCCATCGTGGCCAACGTCGATCTGGGCCCCAAGGTGATCGATCTCGACGACGAGGACCGCTCCCTCGCGTTTCTGCCTTCCGCCCACATTACCCAGCGGCTGGTCATGGAACTGCTCATGCTGCGCATGGGCGTGCCCGTCTATTTCAGCGAGGGGTTGTCCAAAATGCCCGCCGAACTGCGGTCAGTAAAGCCGACCTTCATCATTGCGCCGCCCCGCGTTTGGGAGCGCATCTACGCCAGCGTCACCACCGAAATTCGAAAGAAGCCCCTGCTGATCCGGCGGCTCTTCTACCTCGGCGTGGGTGTGGGCAATGAGGCGACAAGAGCGAAGGAGGCGGGGCGGGAGCCTGCGCCGTGGGTAAAGTCCTCGCTGAAGTTCTTCGACAAAGTGGTTTTCGCCAAGATCCGCGAGCGGCTCGGTGGAAGGCTCCGGCTCGCCGTGAGCGGAGCGGCTCCGCTGGGCAGGGAGCTGGCGACGTTTTACTCTTCCATCGGGTTGAGGCTCATCGAGGGGTACGGGTTGACCGAAGGCGGCGTCGTGGCGTTGAACCCCATCGACCGTCCCATTGCGGGCTCAATTGGCAAGGCGTTGCCCGGCGTGGAGCTCAAGGCGGCTGAAGACGGCGAACTGCTCATCCGGGGCGAGACCGTCTTCTCGGGTTATTACAAGGATCCTGCTTCCACCGCCGCCGTCCTGCGCGATGGCTGGCTTCACACAGGAGACATCGCGCGCGTCAACGGCGACGGGTACTGGTTCATTACCGGGCGGAAGAAAGAGCTGATTGTCAGCTCCAACGGCAAAAAGATCTATCCGGCGCGGATCGAGGGACTGTTCAAGCTCGAACCGCTCATCAATCAGGTGCTGCTGATCGGCGACCGCCTGCCCTACATGACGGCGCTGATCACAGTCAACGCGCCGGAGAGCGAGCGCACGAGCGAAGCGGTGCAGCAGGAGGTGAGGCGGATCGTCAAGTCCGTCAACCGCCAGCTCGCGCCCTTCGAGCAGATTCGCCGGTTCAAGGTTCTCGAGCGCGACTTCTCCCTGGAGAATGGCGAGATGACCCCCACCATGAAGCTTCGGAGAACCAGGGTGCTCGAAAACTTCAAAGCCGAAATCAGCGAACTCTACGTCGGGCGCGAAGAGTTCTGATGCTGGCTCTGGCGTTGCTGAGTTCCCCGCTCGACGTGCCGGCGTGGAAGCACGGCGCCGCGCGGGAGGAGTGTGTGGAGAAGCTGCGGGAGGTCCGTCAACGCCTCACTTTGGGCAAGTAGCCGGCGGCGGGATCGAAGGCGGCAGGACTGCCCCATCAGGTAACCTATTGGTTTCATCCCAAACGAAATTCTGCATGGCAACACAAACTGTACCAATCACAGTCGCCAAGGGCGACGGCATCGGTCCGGAAATCATGGACGCGACCCTCTCCATCCTGAAAGAGGCAGGCGCCCGCCTGGACATCGAAGAGATCGAGATCGGCGAAAAGGTCTATCTGAGCGGCAACACCGCTGGCATCGCCAAGAGCTCCATTGACAGCCTGCTCAGGACGAAGGTCTTCCTCAAGGCTCCAATCACGACGCCACAGGGCGGCGGCTTCAAGAGCCTGAATGTGACCACCCGCAAGCTCCTTGGGCTCTACGCCAACGTTCGGCCATGCGTCGCTTACGATCCCTACATCCCGACCAGGCATCCTGGGATGGATGTGGTGATTGTCCGCGAAAACGAGGAGGACCTTTACGCCGGCATCGAATACCAGCACACGCCGGATCAGGTTCAATGCCTCAAAGTGATCACGCGGGGCGGATGCGAGCGGATCGTTCGCTACGCATTCGAGTACGCCGTCCGGAACAGCCGCAAAAAGGTCACCTGCTTCACCAAGGACAACATCATGAAGCTCACCGACGGGCTGTTCCACAAGGTATTCGATGAGATCGCGGCCGAATACCCTCAGATCGAGAAAGAACATTGGATCGTCGACATCGGGGCGGCCAAGCTGGCGGACACCCCCGGCGCGTTTGACGTTGTCGTCATGCCCAACCTTTACGGCGACATCCTCTCCGACGTCGCTGCGCAGATCGCGGGCTCGGTCGGCCTCGCCGGTTCGGCCAACATCGGCAGAAAGTACGCGATGTTCGAAGCGATCCATGGCTCTGCTCCCCGGCGCGCGGGACAGAACAAGGCGAATCCCTCCGGACTGCTGCTGGGCGCTGTCATGATGCTTGTGCATATCGATCAGGCTGACGTCGCCGAGCGCGTTCACAACGCCTTCCTGAAAACGCTGGAGGACGGGGTCCATACATACGACATCGCCAAGAGCGAGAGCCCTACGCCGAATCCACTCACCACCGAGGTCGTGGGGACGAAGGAGTTCGCGGCGGCGGTCGTTGGCCGGCTCGGGCAGGAACCGGTCAAACTGAAGCCGGTCCGATACGCAGCGGCGCCCAAGCAGGGCGTCGCCGCCGGCGCGCGCGCCGGCGCGCTGAAGGCCCCCGCGCCGGGCAAGCGTGAGCTCGTGGGCGCCGATGTCTTCATTCACCATGCTCCGGGAGATCCGAACATCGTCGGCAAGCTCATGGAATCTGTCGCCGGCGACGGTCTCAAGCTGGTGATGATCTCCAACCGGGGTGTGAAGGTCTATCCCGATCCATTGCCTGACACCATCACCTGCGACTCTTGGCGCTGCCGCTTCCAAAGCGCAACCGCCGAGCCCGTCGTCGCGCCCGCCCAAATCCTCTCCCTGCTCGGGCGTGTCGCCGCCGCGGGGCTGGATTGGGTCAAAACGGAGCACCTCTACAGCTTCGACGGCAAGGCCGGTTATTCGCTGGGACAGGGGCAGTAGAACATGGCAGAGAAACCGTTGGTTGGCGTCATCATGGGCTCCAGGAGCGATTGGGAAACCATGAAACAGGCCTGCGACGCCCTGGCCGAATTCGGGATCCCCCACGAAAAGCGCGTCGTGAGCGCCCATCGCACGCCTGACATGGCCGCCGAGTACGGCAGGTCGGCTCGCGCTCGCGGGCTCGAGGTAATCATCGCGGGCGCGGGCGGAGCGGCGCACCTTGCGGGCGTCGTCGCGGCGCACACGACGATCCCCGTGCTGGGCGTGCCCATTCAAAGCAAGGCGCTCAACGGGATGGACTCCCTGCTGTCGACAGTGCAGATGCCGGGCGGCATCCCCGTCGGCACGCTTGCCATCGGTCCCGCGGGCGCGAAAAACGCCGGGCTGCTGGCGGTCTCCATCGTGTCGCTCAGCCGGCCTGAAATTGCCGCAAAGCTGGATCAGTTCCGCGCCAGGCAGACTGCAAAGGTGCTCGAGGAAACCCTGGAATGATCCGGGCGGTCCCGCCAGGCTCGACGGTTGGAGTGCTGGGCAGCGGGCAGCTCGGCCGGATGTTCGCCATCGCCGCCCGCAGAATGGGCTACCGCGTCCACACCCTCTCTCCGGATGTCGACACCCCGACAGGGCAAGTCGCCGACGTGGAGGTGCGGGCTTCCTATGACGACCTCGATGAGGTCAGGGAGTTCGCCTCGCGTGTGAAGGTGGTGACATTCGAGTTTGAAAACGTTCCTGCGGCGGCGGCGGCGGCGGCGGCGGAGTTTGCTCCCGTGCGGCCGCGAGGCGAGGTGCTCCACACCACCCAGAACCGGCTCAGAGAGAAGCAATTTCTCACCAGGCACGGTTTCCCCTGCGTCCCCTTCCGCGCTGTTGCCTCGCTTGAGGACCTGCGGTCCGCTCTGCGGGAAATCGGAACGCCCGCCGTCCTGAAGACAGCCGGCTTCGGCTACGACGGGAAGGGCCAGCACAAGATCATTTCACAAGGCCATGCCGCGGCGGCTTGGTCGCTGCTGGGTGGTCATGAGGCTGTGCTCGAAGCCTTCATCGACTTCGAGTGTGAGCTTTCGGTGGTGGCAGCCCGCGGGCTGGCAGGCGATTTCGCCCATTACGGGCTCGTCAAGAACGATCATTTGAACCACATCCTCGACATGACGGTGGCCCCCGCGCCGGTGGTCGAGTCACTTTGCCGGGAAGCTGTCGAAATCACTCGCGGCGTGCTCGAGACGCTCGATGTCGCCGGCGTGCTCTGCGTGGAGTTCTTTCTGGCCAAAGACGGGCGCCTGTTCATCAATGAGCTCGCGCCTCGTCCCCACAATTCCGGACACTTCACGTTCGACGCCTGCCTGACCAGCCAGTTCGAGCAGCAACTCCGCGCCGTATGCGGACTCCCATTGGGGTCCACTGAGCTCCTCCGTCCGGCCGCGATGGCGAACCTGCTCGGCGATCTTTGGGACCATGGCGAGCCGGATTGGAGCGCGGCCTGCGCCTTTCCCGAAGTGAAGCTGCATCTGTACGGCAAGCTGGAAGCGAGGCCCGGCCGGAAGATGGGACACCTCACGGCTCTTGCGAACAGCGGCGGCGAGGCGGCGCGGATCGCCGCAGCCGCCAGAGAGGCATTGACGGCGAAACAGAGATGAACGGAAAGCGAGTCCTGGTTGTGGGCGGCGGCGCGGTCGGTCTCGCCGCGGCCTACCGGATCCAGCAGCGCTGGCC
>JACADU010000074.1 GCA_013388415.1 Bryobacteraceae bacterium | reverse complement strand
GTCGAGCCCTTCAGGACAACCGTCGTCATCATGTTGTGATCGAGCAGCCACTCGCGTTCGTTTTTCCTGAGAACACCGTGCTCGCTCGACGACGTCGCCACCCACCTTGGCAGCCGTGTGTCACGAATGCCATCCGTGACCAGTTGGGCGGTCAGATTGTAGTCGTAGCTCGAGGAATGCCATGCCGGCCGCCTGTAGGCCAGGTTTCGGACCCCCGCCGGCGCGGGCCGCATGATTGGAGAAAAGTCCTCTCGCGGATCGCCAGGATAGACGCCAACTCCCCTTGTGGGCGGCGGCGTCTGCGCTGCGACAAGCACCGCCAGAAGAACGAAGGATTGCCGGATCATTGGTTTCTCCTACCCGACCGCCGCCTGCCGGTCCAGCTGATTCAGTGCGAAAGCATATGCCCCGATCGCCGTGGCCTCGCTTGTGCCGAGGCGCGAAACCCCGATACCGATCCGTTGCATGCCATCGAATCGAATCGGGCGTCCGCTGCCGGGGACCCTCAACTGCCTGGTCTCTCCGCGAAGGAAGATCTCGAGCTGCTCCGGATCCTCGAGGTTGAACGCCCGCGGAATCAGCCTCCGGAATCTCTCTCCGTTCGGCGCGGGGTACTCTCCGTTCAGCTCCGCAAGGATCGCGGGCATGAATTGACGATGCGCGCCAGCGATCCCGCCGCCGATTACGACCAGCCCGTCGATCAACGTCACGGCATTGGCGATCGCGTCGCCCGCGACTTCCCCCATCCGCCTGAACGCTTCTCGCGCTGCCGCGGCGTCGCCTGGCGCATTGCCCTCCGCGATGCCGAAGATCAGCTTTGGCTCCGGCGCCTCATCGGGGGCGATCCCGGCGCGCTCGGCGTAGACCCTTCTGACGGCGCGGATGGACGCGCCCTCCTCGGCGTTGAGGTCCCTCTCGAGCTTGTGCCTGAGCAGCCACACTTCTCCTGCCACCGAGTTGTCGCCCGTGAACAGCTCGCCATCGCGCACGATCCCGCCGCCAAAGCCGGTCCCGAGCGTCACGCCGAGGAGATTGCGGAACCGCTTCGGACTTCCCGCCTTTTCGAGTTGCGCGTTCACCCAAGGCAGGAATCCGCCGGTAGCCTCCCCATAGGCGAAAAGATCCCCGTCATTGTTGATGAAAACCGGCAGCCCGAACCTGTCCTCCAGGAACGCCCGCAGAGCCACATCCCGGTAAGCCGGCAAGTTTCTCGGACTGACGATGATGCCGTTGACGTAGTCCGCGGGAGCAGGAAAGGCGAAGCTGATTGCGGCAGGCGCGGAAGCCAGCCCCTTCCGGACCCGCGTGAAGCCTTCCACCAGCGCGGCGAGGGAGCGCTCGAGGTCATCCCCATTCGAAGGGAGCGAGAACGCCTGAACCGCCTGCTTGTTGCCCTGCATCGCCGAAAACACGAAATTGGTGCCGCCGGCATCCAGCGTCATCACTGACCGGTGATCGTTCGAGAAGTCGCGCATAGCCTATGCCTTTTCCTTCTTGTTGATCATTGCGACCCAGGTGATATAGAGAATTGCCGCCATTGGCACAAGGAAGCTCGCCTGCACGGATGTCGCATCGGCCACAAGTCCCATCAGCGGCGGCAGAAACGCTCCGCCGACAATGGCGGTGACCATCAGCCCCGAAAGCGCGTTGGTGTGCTCCGGCATCTTCTCTACAGCCAGGCTGAAGACGAGGGGGAAGATGTTGGCGAATCCGAGGCCGATCACGAAGAAGCTCGCCGTCGCCACAGTGCTGTCCGGCACATATAGCCCAAGCAGACCCAGAATCGAGGCAGCGCATGTGACCAGAAAGAACCGGCGCGGCGGCATCCAATTCAGGATCACTCCGCCCGAGAAGCGCCCAACTGTCAACGCCATGAAGAACAGCCCCGTGCCAAGAAGCCCCACCTTGTTGATGTCGATCTCGAACCTCTCCTTCAGATAGAGCGGGATGCCTGCGCTGACGCTCACCTCCGCGCCCACATAGACGAAGATGGCCATCACCATGGCGAACACGTATCCGTTTCTCAGAAGGCCGAGGCAGGATCCGAGCGTCGCCGCGCGCGCCTCTTGCTTCTTCTCCTCCACGCGCAGAGGAGCGATCGCCAGAATCGTCACCAGCAGGCAGGCGCTGTAGATGGGAAAGATCACCTTCCAGTCCGCCCCAAAGTATCGCGCCGCCACTACGGGAATCATCGGCCCCGAAAGCGATCCGATTGCCTTCACGAATTGTGCGAGGGAGAGGTTCCGTGAGTACTTTCCCGGCTCGCTCACGTCTCGCATGATCGGGTTGCCCGCCACCTGCAAAATCGCGGCGCCAGCGCCCACCATCAGGACCGTCACCAGGAATCGCCAAAACTCCGTCAGGCCGAAAGACGCATTCAACAGCCCCACAAACGCCACAAGCAGACCCAGCACGAGAACGAATTTCTTGCCGCGCTTGTCTTGCATCAGCCCCACGGGCACTGACAGCAGCCCGAACATGCTGAACCCGACAAACGGGATCAGCGACGCCACCGTGTTGCTGAGTTGAAACTCGGCCTTCGCGAGGCTGACAAACGGCCCTACTGCATCGGCAAAGCCCATCGCCATGAATGCCAGGAACACGGCCAGGGTGCGAAACGGCATGAAGCAAAGCCTCCTAATCGGAGCGTGAAGTCCTGATCGAAAAGCCTTCCAAAGTATATCCCTCCGGGCAATCGTGGAGTCACCACGATGAGTGCTGTTCACCGAGCACAAACCCGGCACGAAACCGGACGCCGCCAGCGGAAGGTCCGCCGCTTGTTCCGGTGAGATGGGTGACGCCGTCCCGGCGATGACTCAGTCCGCAGTCTTCGATTTGACCGGTTCGGTTTCCGCGAATGATGCCCGGCGCATGCGCGCGGGAGGGTGCGCCGTCAATCTGAACCGCAACTCTCAGACCTTCACTCAGCCGCATCCCGAAGCACGGCTTTTCTACAGATCAGCCACGGGAGTTGCCCGGCCCTTGTCGTGCGGCCGGGGCGGCGTATGGGATTCCCGCAAGATGCGCTCCATGCGCTCTACGACCTGCGGGTTCGCGGAGGAAACATCCCGCGATTCGCCGATGTCCGTGCTGAGGTCGTAGAGTTCGAGGGGCCCGCCGGGCCGCTGCCGCACCGCCTTCCAGTTTCCCATCCGCGCCGCCTGCTTCATCTCCCCCTGCCATTTCATCGTCTTTAGATTGAATTGATGGAACTCCCAATACAGCGCCTGGCGCCGGGTGAGAGGGCCCGTGCCGAGAATCTCGGGGATGAGCGAAATGCCATCCACGCCGCTCATCTTTGTCCCCGCCAATTCGGCGAATGTGGGCCCGAAATCCCAGAACGCGCAGGGAGCGCTGCAAACCCGCCCCGCAGGCACCCCGCCTGGCCACCGCGCGATCATTGGCACACGGATGCCGCCCTCGTACAGCGTTCCCTTCGTCCCCCGCAGCGGGCCATTGCTTCGAAAACGCTCAAAGCCCTTGTTCGATCCGCCGGGCGCGCCGTTGTCGCTCGTCACGATCAACAGCGTGTCCCGCTCCAGACCCTCCGACTTCAGCAGCGCCGACAGCTCGCCGATGTGCGCGTCGGCTCTGCTGACCATGGCCGCATACGCCCTCTCGTTCTCGTGCCACTCCGCACGCGCGGCGTAAGCTCCAAGGTCCGGAACTTCGAAATTCGCGTGAGGCAGCGTCCAAGCCGCGTAGCAGAAGAACGGACGCGCCTTGTTCCTCCGGATGAAGCTGAGCGTCCGGTCCTTGATCAAGTCCGCCGAGTAGACCGCGCGCTGTCCGCCCCGGTTCCCTTCCAGCATCACTTTCCTGTCCCCATCCCACAGATAGTCCGTGTAATAGCTGTGAGCGTGGACCTGGTGGAGGTAGCCGAACCACTCGTCGAATCCCTGTTCAGTCGGCCTGCCTTCCGTTCCGGCGTCGCCCAACCCCCATTTGCCGAAGCCGCCCGTGACATATCCGGTTTGCTTCAGGGTCTCCGCGATGGTCACGTCCCCGGGCTCGATGGGAATCGTTCCCGCGTTGGCCCTCACGGGCGCATGGCCGCCGTGCAGCCCGGTCATCAGCGCCGCCCGCGACGGCGCGCACACTGCCCCGCCCGCATAGCAATCGGTGAACCTCGTCCCCTCGCGCGCCAACCGGTCCACCACCGGAGTCTGAATGATCTTCTGTCCGTAGCACCCGAAATCGCCGTACCCCAGGTCGTCCAGCAGGACGAGCACGATGTTCGGCTTCCGCTCCGGCGCCAGGACGCCCAATCCCGCAACAAAGTCCCTGCGTCTCATCATCCAGCAAGATATCGTAGACTCATGCGGCGGAGACAGTTCCTCTCATCCCTCCCCGGCGCCCCGGCCATCCTTCAAGCGCGTTCCAGCAGCCGTCCACCCAACATCGTCATCGCCCTTTGCGACGACCTTGGCTACGGCGACCTCTCGTGTTTCGGCCATCCCCTCATCAAGACGCCTCGCCTCGACCGCTTCGCCGCCGAAGGCGTTCGTTTCACTGATTGCTACGCCGGAGCGCCCGTCTGCTCTCCTTCGCGCGCCGGTCTGGTCACCGGCCGCATCCCCTACCGCGCCGGCATCTACGATTGGATCCCCGAAGGTTCGCCGATGCACCTTCGCCGCGAGGAAACGTCGTTCGCCACTCTGCTGAAGCAGTCGGGCTATGCCACCTGTCACTCCGGCAAGTGGCACCTGAACGGCGGCATGGATTTACCCGGCCAGACCACTCCGGGAGATCACGGTTTCTCACACTGGTTCTCCACACAGAACAACGCCGTCCCGTCCCACCGCAACCCCCGCAACTTCATCCGCAACGGCAAGCCCGCCGGTCCCCTCGAAGGCTACTCCGCGGACATCATCGTGAATGAAGCCACCTCGTGGCTCGACAATCTCGATTCAAAGCAGCCCTTCTGCCTCTTCCTCTGCTTTCATGAGCCCCACGAGATTGTCGCCTCCGCCGAGGACCTCGTCAGGCTTTACCCGGATGCCAAGCCGCCGGACCGGGCCGAGTACTTCGCCAACGTTTCTCAGATCGACCGCGCCTTCGGCCGCCTTCTCGATACGCTCGACAAACGCGGCCAGCGCGACAACACCTTCGTCTTCTTCACCAGCGACAACGGGCCTGAAACCCTCAACCGCTACAGGAACGCGAATCACAGCTACGGCTCTCCAGGGCCCTTCCGCGGCATGAAACTCCACCTTTGGGAAGGCGGCATCCGCGTCCCCGGCATCGCCCGTTTTCCGGGCCGCACGAAGCCCGGCTCAACATCCCGTACTCCGGTCTGCAACGTCGACATTCTGCCCACTGCGTGCGCCCTGGCCGGCATCAAGCCGTCCACAGGCAGAACCCTCGACGGAATGAACATTCTGCCTGCGCTCGAATCCAAGCCTCTCGACCGCCTCCACCCCCTCAGTTGGCACTACTTCAACCCGCTCGGCGAACCGCGAGCCGTCCTCCGCGATGGCGACTGGAAGATCGCCGGCATCCCTGCTCAGCCAGGCGCGCGCCCCGCCGCCGGCGCCTTCAAGCTCGAATATATGGACGAAGTCAAGGGAGTTTCTCTCGACCGTTTCGAGCTTTACAACCTCAAAGACGACCCTGGCGAAAAGGTGAATCTGGCGTTTCGCGAACCCGCCCGCCTCAAGCGGATGAGCGAGGCCCTCGTCCGCAGGCACAAGGAGGTTCAGGCGGAAGGCTTCGACTGGCGCTGGGCCTGAAGACTGTCCGCCTCAGGCGATCCCCTGGAGCCGGTAGATCACGAGCCCGATGAATTCATGCAAAGCGTCTTCGAACATGCGGACGGATTTGAGCTGAGGCAGCAGCCAGTCGGACCACGTCCCCTGGAACTCGCGCGTGCGATAGAGGCAGGGCGCAACACGCACTTCGAAACCCGCTTTGGCGAACGCTCCTCTCGCGCGCGGCATATGGTAAGCCTCGGTGACCAGCAGAATCTTGCGGATTCCCCGGGGGTGAAGCAATTGAGCGGCGAATACCGCGTTTTCGTGCGTTGAGCGTGACCTTCGCTCCAACAGGATGTCATCCGGAGGAACGCCCTCTTTTCGCAACGTTTCGGCCATCACATCCGCAAAGTTGGAGCCAAGCGGAGCGGCGCCTCCCGTGACCACAACCGGCACCCGCCACCCGTGTTGGTAGAGCCACGCGGCGTGGCGGCAGCGGCTGTACGTTCCGAATCCGGGAACCACGGCCGGCTCAGGCGGCATGACGTGATAGAGCCCGCCGCTGAGAACCACTATGGCCTGGACGTCGCCCGGCTGTGCCGTTCTTTCCCCCGCCTGCCACTCCAGAAGCCCCATCATCGCCGTGGCGAAGGGCGACCACGCGCAGATCAACAGCAGAATCCAGCCCGCCAGAATCAGCCGCAATCCCCTGCCGCCGCGCCTGAAGAAGCCCCCCCTCGCCGCCAGGAGCATCCCCGCGCCGGTCAGCAGCAGGATGCCGAGGAACCCGTAATCGGCGTAGCGAAAGACGTGCACTTCACCTTCCTCACACGGGCTGCCCGCAGGCTCTCAGGATCGAGTCCGCGATCTGTTTCGATGCAGTCCCATCGCCGTAGGGATTGTGGATCCGCGACATCTTCCCGTAGACGTTTGCATCGTCCAGCAGCAGCGATGCCTCGCGCAGGATCAGGTCCGCGTCCGTGCCAACCAGTTTGACGGTCCCCGCGCGAACCGCCTCGGGCCTCTCCGTCTTCTCCCGAAGGACGAGCACCGGCTTGCCCAGCGACGGCGCCTCCTCCTGCACCCCGCCCGAGTCTGTCAGCAGCAGATAGGCTCGCCTGAGCAGATCGACAAATGGGACGTAGTCGAGCGGCTCAATCAGATGAACATTCGCCAGGCCGCGAAGCCGCGATTCCACGTGCTCGCGCACGTTCGGGTTGGGGTGGACCGGATAGACGATTTCAACATCCTCGCGCTTCGCCAGCCGCGTGATCGCATCGCAAATCCTGACGAATCCCTGCCCGAAGCTCTCGCGCCGGTGTGCGGTCACGACAATCAGCTTTTTTGCCGGATCCCCGGTCCAGTCAAATCCACGAGCCTGGCCGCTGGCGAGCCGGTCACGCATCCAGAGCACCGCATCGATGCCGGGATTCCCGGTCACGAAAACGCTCGTTTCGTCCACCCCCTCGCGTCGCAGGTTCGCCGCCGCCGCCTCGGTCGGCGCGAAATGAAGCGAGGCCAGCCGGCTCGTGAGCACGCGGTTGGCCTCCTCGGGGAAGGGAGCCCACAAGTCCCCCGTCCTCAATCCCGCCTCCACGTGTCCGACAGCAACCTTGTGATAAAAGCCGGCCAGAGCTCCGCAGAAAGTCGTCGTCGTGTCCCCCTGGACCAGGATGAGGTCCGGCTTCTCCTTCCTGACGACCGGGTCCAGCGAGGCGATGATTCGCGACGTCGACTCCGAAAGCGATTGATTTGGCCGCATGATGTTCAGGTCGTGATCGACCCTCACCTCGAACGCCGCCAAAACGCGGTCCAGCATCTCCCTGTGCTGCGCCGTGGCGCAAGTCACCACCGAAAACTCTTTCGGTCTGCCCTGCATGTGCAGGATGACTGGACAAAGCTTGATGGCCTCAGGCCGCGTCCCGAAAACAACGAAGACCCGCAGCGGAGTGTGCGGCGCTTTGCATAATCCCATTGGCAATCTTCAGTTTGTCCGGCCACATCCCGGCAGCGCAACCCGAAGCCGATGCCACCACACCCAAAGTCTAAAGTCTGAGAGCAATTCAACCGTTCTGCAACAATATCCATATGCCAGGATCCCTGGTGGCCAGCCCCGCGAGTCTCCTTCCAGGTGTTCTGCCTCCCCGCCTGGTGAGGCACCTTTCCGGCCGCAACCTCCCCGCCCTTGACGCCGTGAGAGCCGCTGGCGCCTTTCTCGTCATCGCCTTCCATTTCGGGTTTTCCAGCATTCCAGGGCCCACTGGCGTTCTCATCTTTTACGTTTTAAGCGGCTTTCTCATCACTTGGTTGCTTTTGCGGGAACACGGCCAAACCGGCTCCGTCAGCCTCAAGGGCTTCTACATCCGGCGCGCGCTGCGCATTTTTCCCGCCTTCTACTTCTATTGGGTGGTCGTCATGGCGCTTCGGTTGGCCTTGGACAAGCCCATCGACTGGGGGCAAGCCGTCAGCTCGTTCTTTTACGTCAACAACTACTACCAGGGCTTGGCCGGCGACCACCTCCGCTCCCCCCTCTCTCACACCTGGTCGCTCGCCGTCGAAGAGCAGTTCTACCTCCTCTGGCCGTTGGGTTTCCTCCTGGTTCTCCGCTCACGGCGCGGACCGGCACTCTGGCTGCCAGCGGCGATCATCGGCGTCTGGATCTATCGTTCAATCCTACACGCCGGTTTCAAGGTCTCCTCGGTCTATATCTATGAGGGATTCGAGGCGAGGGCCGACCATCTTCTGGTCGGCTGCTTGCTCGCCTTTGCCCTCCGCCGCGGTTGGTGGCCGGGCTTCTGGCGAGCCTGTTGTGGGCATCCTGCCCTCGCACTGTTGCCAATCGCCGGGCTCGGTCTGTCGACGTTGGCTCACCAGCGTCTGGGCAACGACTACCGCTTCCTGGCAGCCTTCGTCCTCGATCCTCTGCTCGTGGCAGTCTTGCTCGCGCAACTGATCGCCTTCTCCGACTCGCCCTGGTGGAGTTGGCTCAATGCGCGCTGGCTGCGCTACCTCGGAACGATTTCTTACTCGACTTACCTGTGGCAGCAACCGATCCTGGACCCTGTCCGCCGCCTGCTGGACGGCTGGCCGATGGCGTCGCAATTGATGGTGGCCCTCGCGCTGATCTATGGTGCCGCCACCGGCTCCTACTACTTGATTGAAAAACCCTTCTTGCGCCTTAAGGAGCGTTTCAGCCCGGCGGCGTCCGCGCACGCGGCATCATTCGGCCGTCTGGAGCGAAGCCTGATGCCAGATGCCGGCGTCTCTGCGGGCTCCACCAGCGGCAAGCCTCTCAAGAACCTCGTCCCACCTTCCGAGCAACTCCCCGCCTAAGCTCTGCTGCAAATCCTCCGGCGCCAGCCCCGGCGAATAGACCAGCAGCTTCGCGTGCGCCATCCACCACGGAACCGAAGCCTTGGAATAGAGCGGTCCGCCCGGGCCGAACAGCGCGTGAAAACCGAGTCCTCTCTTCGCCCGCGCGATGAGCACCACGTCGCGAACCTGCTCCAGATGGTCCTTGGGCAGCGTCGCGAGTACGTTGAACGCGTTCGACACTTGAAGCATCTCCCGGTCCTTCGGGTAGGCGTTCAGTATCACCACGTCGTGCGGCCGCGCCGGTGGACAAGCCGACCATCTTCTGGCCCAGGCCGAGGCTTCCGCGTAGGTTTGACGAGGCGGCCCCGCGAACAACGCAACCACCTCCCGCCTCCCGTTCACGGCGGCATTCACGAGAAGATCGAGCCCCACTGCCTCCGTGATCTCCTCCATCTGCCGCCGTATTCCGTTTGCCGGATCGGCAACCTTCCCTCTCCCGAAAGCCACCAGCCTGTGGTTCCTTCTTATGGTCTCCAGATCCGCGACGCCCGGCATGACCGCCTTGGCTCCACCGCTAAGACCCGCAAACGGGTGGGGAATCAGCGAGCCCAGCGCCACCTTGAAACCGGCTTCGGCGTAGAGCGAATTGACACCCACCCGCTTGCCGCCGGCTTCCAGCCATTTGAACGGCCCCTCCAGCGAATGCTGCGCGAACCGCACGGCATCCGGCAGCCGCCCCACTTTCCAGCCCACTTCCGCCTCGGCCATCCGGGCGTGCCCGGCCAGCGAAACCAGAACAGTCACCCGGTCCGGAGCGAGGCCGAGTTCCCCCATCAGCTCGATCAGCCGGCGTAGGATTGGCCCCCACGCCACCGGCCTTGTGTGGTCGTCGACGAGCACGCATGCCGATCGCGCCCCTGCCAGCCGCCCTGCCACCGACGCCATCGACAACGCACCCCGCAGCGCCGCCTCCACCGCCTCCTCGCCCCACGGCTCACCGTCCGCCAGACTGTACTCGCTCAGCGGCCAGTCCTCCGGCCAGTTCAACTCGAGCGGTTCTTCCTCCCATGCGTTCCAGACTGTCCGGATCATCGCGCGGAAGCTCTTTTCTCCAGGTCTCGATACTTCTCGCGCAGCTTGAAATACTGCTTCTTGCCGGAAGCAGTCCGCGGTATCTCCGGCTCCAGCACGACCCACCGCGGCACTTTGTAAGCCGGCAATCGCTCCTGGCAATGCCTGCGGATCGCCTCGGCGTCGAAGCGCTCCGGAGGGCAAACCACGCAGGCGCAAATCGCCTCGCCCAATAGCTGATCCTCCACGCCGATCACCGCCGCATCCTCGATTCCGCCCCAGCCCGCGATGACTTCCTCGATCTCGCCGGGACTGACACGGTAGGACGCCGATTTGATGAAGTCGCTCTTGCGGCTCACGATGAAGAAGTAGCCATCTTCATCCCGCCACGCCATGTCCCCGGTCCGCAGCCAGCCGTCCGCGATCGCCTCCTACGTCGCCTCGGGATCGTCGGCATAACCCAGCATCACGTTCGGACCACGGGCCAGAAGCTCGCCGGTTTCCCCCGCCGGCAGCTCCCGGCCATCTTCCCCGGCCACCTTCAGTTCAACCCCCGGAATCCCGATTCCAATGGACCCGAGTTTCCGCTCGAGCATCGCCGGCGGCAGATACGACAGCCGTGCCGAGGCCTCCGTCTGGCCGTACATGATCACAATCTCGGTTGCAGGCATAATCTTGCGCAGCCGCTCAATCGTCTCCACTCTCATCCCGCCACCTGCCTGGCAGATGTAGCGCAAGAACTCCCAGTTGTGATCGGCGAAGTGGCTGCGGTGTAGCAGAATGTAGTACGTCGCAGGGACGCCGGCGAAACCTGTCGGGCGTTCGCGCTGCATCGTCTCCACCACTTTAGCGGGGAATGCGAACCTGTTCTCGATCACCACCCGCGCCCCCGCCGCCAGGTGCGTCAGCAGCACCGAATTGCCGAAGCTGTGAAAGAACGGCAGCACGTTGACGATGCTGTCGCTCCCGTTCAGCCTTAGGTACTCGACGATCGAGCGCGTGTTGGCGAGCAGATTGGCGTGGCTGAGGACAACGCCTTTCGGGGCGCCCGTGGTTCCGGACGTGTAAAGCAGCATCGCGGGCTCGCTCTCCCGCACTTCCGCCACCTCCGCCGGAGCCAATCCCTCGAGCCTTTCCCGAAAGGCGGAAAATCGCGGCCCAATCTCCAAAATCCGCAGCCCCGTCCCCCGCAGCCCTAGCCTGTCCACGGCGCGCGCCCGCGCGGCGACCAGACGGGGCCGAGCGTGGGCCAGTGTCTTCGAAGCCGCCTCCCCGGTCGTGTCCGCATTCAACGGCACCGCCACCGCTCCCGCCGCCCAGACGCCGAGCAACAGACTGACGTACTCGATCGAGTTTTCGAGCATCAGCGTCACGCGGTCCCCCGCGTCCACACCCTCTTACTTGAGCAGCGCCGCCGCCTTGAGCGCCAAGGCGGCCAGTTCGCCGTAGCTCAGGACATCGTCATGATGCTTGACCGCGGTCGCGGCATCCGTTACGCCCGCCCGGCGTCCGATCAGTTGCGCGTAGAGCCCTGCTTCCCCGCTCACCCCTGAACGCCCTTCCTCTCGAGAAAGGCTGTCAGCGCCGCCACCGAATCCAGGTTCTCCGGCATCAGATCGTCCTCATCCACGATGACCCCCAAGCGCTTCTTCAGCACTTCCACCAGTTCCAGCATGCCCAGCGAATCCAGCAACCCGCTCTCCAGAAGCGAATCCTCATCGCTGATGTTGAAGTCCTTGCCACGGCATACGGTCTCCTTCAACAAGCTCGCGACTCGATCGCGCAGCGTCATGATTCCTCCTTCGAAGGCCCAGCCACGGGTCGCGGCGGAGCCGGTTTGCGTCTGTAGAAACCCTTGATGATCTTGCACTCCGGCGGCATCACAACCGAGTCGTCTTCCACATCCCTCATGACCACGGCGTTCGCCCCGACACGAACGTTATTGCCGATCTTGACGTCCCCCAGGATCTTGGCGCGGGAGCCGACGTACACATTGTCCCCCAGCGTCGGCCATCCGCGGTTATGGCCGTCAGCCCGCGAAACGATCTGGGCTCCCTGGACTACCGTACAGTTCTTGCCGATTCTCCCCTTGATCAGCACGCCTCCAAAATTGTGGATCACCAGTCCCGGACCGATCTCGCTTTCGCTCGAAATGCGGATCCCGCTGATCGCTTCCGAAAGTTTGTAGGCCAGGAAATAGAAGATCAGCAGAAACCTCCGCACGATGCCGATGGGGCAACGCTGAACCCATTTGCCGAACCGGAAGATCGCGATCGCCCACAACGACATCTCGAACCACGCCATCAGAAGCCGGCGGGCCGAGGTGTCCCCTTCCAGATAGCGGTCTACGTCTGCTTTGAAAGTGGAGAACATCAGACTTGCTCTGTTCGCGGCGCCGTTCTTTGACCATCCCGCGCCACGGGTCCGATAAACGGCAATTTTCGCACCTTCGCCACGCCATCTGCACAGCGGAGGTCCCCTGGCCGGTCAGCGCCGCATTAGAATCTTGTCGAATGATCCGCACTCCGGTGAAGCGAGCGGGATTGGCCACGGGAGTGGCGGGAACGGCCATTGTGCTGTTGGTTCAATGGTCGATGGGCGTTTGGAACGCCGGTTGGGGATCCGATCCGGACAGTCCCGCACACCTGGTTTCCGCGCTCCTGATCCGCGAATACGCGCAAACCGGCATCGCCGCCGGCCGCTCCCCGATGGAGTTCGCCCTCGACTATTACCACCGTTTCCAAAAAGCCGCCATCGGACACTGGCCGCCCCTCTACCACGCGTGCCTGGCCCTTTGGATGACCTTCACGCCGAATTCTCCGCCTTGGATCCACGCCTTTCAGGCGCTGCTCGCCGGCGCCGTCGCCGGACTGACAGTCTTGCTGGGAAGCTTCGTCCTGGGAATCAGGCGGAGCGTGCTGGCCGGGATCGTCGTGGCGGCCGCGCCGGCAATCCTGAATATCGGCTGCTCGATGCTCGCCGACCTGATGCTTGCCGTCTGGGTCACCGGCGGACTTGTCGCTTTCATGCTCTATTGGCGGAAGCCCGGCTGGAAACCGGCCGCATGGCTCGGCGCGTGCGCCGCGGCCGCACTGTTCACCAAACCGACCGGCGTCATCCTCCTCGCGATTCCCCCATTCTGCGTCCTCGCGCGAAAGCGATGGAGCCTGCTCGGCGAGCGGACTTTCTGGTGGCCCGCCCTGTTCTCGCTGGCGCTCGCCGGCCCCTGGTATCTCGCCTTCTTCAATGACGCACGCGACGGGTACTTGCAGCCCAAGCTGCTGTTCTCGTGGCTCGTCGCAACCCCTCTGGCGAATGCCGTTTTCGTGACCAAGGTCCTGGGTCTGGCCGGCGCCATCCTTGCCGCTGCCGGGGCGTGGAGGTTCAGACGGCGCACGGCCGCTTCGTTGCTCGCCTGCTCCGTCGCGGCAGGCTACTTGCTCTTCACGTTGATTCTGCCGTCGAAGGCGTTTCGGCATTACGCGCCCCTCACGCCCTCGATGGCCATCCTCGCGGTGGCCGGCTTGACTCAGTTCCTCCGCTCCATCCCCGGCTGTGGTCCCGGAGGATTATCCCGATGGTGCGGCTGGCTCATCCTCCCGGTCGTGGCCGCCTCCGTGCGCTTAGACGTCACGGACTCCGGCGTCCGCCCCATGGTGGAAAGCCTGCTGGCCCGAAGCGGGAGGCCACAAACCTGGCTGGTCGCAGGCTCTGCGGCTTTCGAGGGCGATGTCATCGCCGAAGCCGCGCTGAGGAAACCCTCCGCCGGACTCACCGTCTACCGCGGCACCAAGCTGTTCATGCGCGGCAGATGGGATCCGTGGAATGCGCGCCTTGCGGTTCGGTCGCCTGCCGAGGTTGCGGAATTGATCGGCAGGTGCTCTGTCCACACCGTGATTCTTGGCAGAGACTCCCCCGATGTCGTCGCCGCCGCCGTCAGCCGCAATCCCCAATACTGGAAGCCCCGGCAAACCGGCTTGAGGAGCGAAGCCGGAGTCGTCTTCGAGCGGATTGGCCCTCCGCCGGCGGGTTTGGGACCTCCCCTCATTCAGAAACCTTGAGGCCGAGGCGCAAAACAAGGCTACAATCGGCGGTACGGGAGGGATTACGACGATGGCGGATTCGATGACGAGACGCGAGTGGGTGGCCGGCTTGGCCGCCATGACTCAAACGGCGGACAGCGCCCCCATTCAAACGCGCCCGCTCGGCAAGACCGGCGTGCGTGTGTCTATGCTCGGCCTCGGCGGCCACCATGCCGCACGGCCCAAGGAAGAGGCGGAGTCCTTCCGCATCATCCACAAGGCAATCGACGAAGGCATCACCTTCATGGACAACGCCTGGGAGTACCACAACGGGCGCGCTGAAGAGGTCATGGGCAAGGCCCTCGCCATGGACGGCAAACGAAAGAAAGTCTTCCTCATGACGAAGGTCTGCGACCGCGATTATGCCGGCGCGATGAAACAGCTCGAAGACTCTCTCACCCGCCTCAAGACAGACGTCATCGATCTCTGGCAGTTTCACGAGTGCAATTACTACAACGACCCCGAGTTCGTCCTCGAGAAAGGCGGCCTCCGCGCCGCGCTCGAGGCGAAGAAACAGGGCAAGGTGCGTTTCATCGGCTTCACCGGACACAAGTCCCCGCGCATCCATCTGAACATGCTCGCGCTGAAGTTCGATTGGGACGCCTGCCAGATGCCCAATAATGTCTTCGACTCGGCGTTCGAGAGCTTCCGCGCAGGCGTCATGCCCGTCTGCGAAAAGCGCGGCATCGGCATCGTTGGCATGAAGGGGTGCGGCGGCGACGGCCGCTTCATTACTGACGGCCTCGTCACAGTCGAAGAGGCCTACCGCTACTGCCTCTCCCAGCCTGTCTCCGTGCAGGTGGTGGGCCTCGCCTCCGAGGCCGACCTTGACCGCGCCATCAAAATCGCTCGCGGCTTCAAGCCGATGACTCCTGAAGAGCTTCGCGCCATTCAACAGAAGCATCGCGAGGTCATCTCCGACGGCCGCTACGAGCGATTCAAGACCACTCAGGCCTACGATTCCGGCCACCATCGCAAGCAGCACGGCTTCGCCTGAGGTGAAGGATGCCAACAGGGACGTTGAAACTCGAAGTGTCTGACTTGACGGGCGCTCCCGTCGCCGGGCTCTGGGTGGAGTTCGCCCCAAAAAGCGCGGGGGGAGAGAAGGCCAAAGTAGACGCCGGGCAATCCGCCCGTTCCGAAATCACCGTCAACGGGATCTCATGCCTCGGCGGCTCGGGCACGCTCTATCAGGTCACTGCCGGCGCTCCGCACTTCCGCCCCTATTCGTTCTTCCAGCGGATGATCGCCGGCGCGAAGAACACGCCCAGCGATGGGCGCGTTCTGCTGGTCACGGACGTGAAGAAAGTAAAAGGCATCGCCGCGCCTGCCTTCGGATCGCTTGCCGCCGCCGTCAGAAACGTCGTCGGCAGCTCCACGCGATACGACTCCTTCTCCCCCATGCAGAAGGCGTGCCTGCTGAACGTCGCCGCCAAGGCGCGGCACGGCACGGCTGACCGCTGCCTTCGGCACGTGGGACGCCTCCTCAAGATCGAGCAGGACCGCTGCTTCTGCGAGGTCGCCGCTTCAATGCCCGCCTTCCTACAACGCTCGGACAGGTTCAAGACCGTGAACGGCAGCCTGCACACGCCGCTTCCGGGATACGTCCGCGAAGAGAGCTACAAAAGCCGCGATGCCCACGCCAATCTTCAGGTCACGCTAATGCGGAAAAAGAGCGCGGACGAATGGGCGGCCGACATCGACATCGACGAAGCCAGCGGCATCGAACACGGTTTCGAGGTCATCAGAAACAAGGTGACTGGCGGCAAGACCAACCCATACCAGATCCATGAACTGCTTTTGCTCGCTGATTGGCAGGAGCGGACGCTCGACCCAGGCTACCGCTTCCTGTTCGGCCATGCTTCCGAGCCCCGGCTATAAGAGAGCGGTGACCCCGCCTAACGCGGTTCGTAAAAGCTGAGAGAGTTGTCTCCCTGGCTGAGAATCCGCACACGCCTGATCCGGCCGTAGGTCTCTCTCAGGTGCGTCGTGAATTTCGAGGCGTGCTGCACGATGATCAGCGGCCGCGGCGCGTCGCCAAGCGCCTCGAGGCAACGTTCGTATTCGATCTCGCGGGGGTATGGCGGATCGAGGAAGACGATTCCCGCCTCAAACCGGGTGATCACGGGCGCAGCATTGCCGGCGTGCACCTCGCAACGCGCGCCGATGTCCAGGCTCTGGATGTTCTGCTCGAGACACCTCAGCGCGGGCCGGCTCTTTTCAAGAAAAATCGCCCTGAGCGCCCCCCGGCTGATGGCCTCGATGCCAACGCTGCCGCAACCGGCGTAGGCGTCCAGGAAGACAGATCCCTCGATGCGCGGCGCCAGGATGTTGAACAGCGCCTCCCGCAAACGGTCGGGCGTCGGCCTCACGCTGTCGCCCGGCGGGGCTTTCAGCCGGCGGCTGCGAAACTCACCACCAATCACTCTCATTCGCACTGCTCCACTGCCCTTATCCAACCAGGGCCAGCCCGTAGCGCCTCTGCCAGTGCTCGCGAATGTACTCGAGCGCTGCGATCAGCGCCTCCGTCGAAGGAGGCCGCTCCACGAAATTCTGCGCTTCGGACCTGGCAATCTCCAGGATCTCGCGATCCCGCAGCAGATTGCCAATCCGGAATGTCGGCAGACCGCTCTGCCGCGTGCCAAGAAACTCGCCGGGTCCGCGCAGTTTCAGGTCCATCTCCGCGATGTGAAATCCGTCGTTCGACTGAACCAGCGTTCTGATCCGCTCCTTACCGGCGTCGCCGAGCTTGTCGGTGACGAGAATGCAGTAGCTTTGCGCCGCGCCGCGTCCCACCCGACCGCGGAGTTGATGGATCTGCGCAAGCCCGAAGCGCTCCGCGTTTTCGATCACCATGACCGATGCGTTTGGGACGTCGACGCCGACCTCAATTACGGTTGTCGAAACCAGGATCTGCACGTCGCCGCGCTTGAACCCCTCCATCACCGACTCTTTCTCCTCCTGGGCCAGCTTGCCGTGGAGCAGCCCGACCCTCAAATCGGGAAAGACCAGCCGGGAAAGGTCGGCGTAGGCTTTTTCAGCCGCTTTCATCGCCTTGTCCTCGGTTTCCTCAATGGCGGGGTAGACGACGTATGCCTGGCCGCCCGCCATGACCTCGCGCTTCACGAAGCTCCACACCTGCTCGATCTCGACATGCGTCTTGTGAATGGTCTTGATGGGCTTGCGGCCCGGCGGAAGCTCGTCGATCACGCTGACGTCCAGATCGCCGTAGATGGTGAGGGCGAGCGTGCGCGGGATCGGCGTCGCCGTCATGACGAGCACGTCGGGCGTGACCCCCTTCTTCTGCAACTTCTGTCGCTGCAATACGCCGAAACGGTGCTGCTCGTCGATAATGCACAGGCCGAGCCGGTCGAACTCCACGTCCTCCTCAATCAGCGCGTGCGTGCCCACAACCACCTGGGCGTAACCCGTCGCGATCGCCCGCTTGACGCTCTCTTTCTCTTTCTTCGTCATCGAGCCCGCCAGTTGGACAACACGGTAATTCAGCGGTTTGAAGACGTTGCTCAGGTAAAGGAAGTGCTGCGTGGCGAGGATCTCCGTCGGAGCCAGGACAGCCACCTGATGCTTGTTTTCGACGGCGATGACGGCCGCCTGCGCCGCGACAATCGTCTTCCCGCTGCCGACGTCCCCCTGAACCAGCCTCGACATCGGCTGCGGCGCAGCCATATCCTGAGCGATCTCCCTCACAACCCTCTTCTGCGCCGCCGTGGGCTTGAACGGCAGCATCCGGCGAACCTGCTCGCGCGCGGGCTCGAGATCGAACGCGATCCCCTTTTCCAGCCGCGCCTGCTTCCGCTTGAACGCCATTCCCGCTTCGAGCCAGAAAAACTCCTCGAAGATCATCCGCCATTGCGCCGGGCTGCGCCAGGCGTTTAAGACGCGCGCTTCTGTTTCGGCTGACGGGAAGTGCATCTCGCGGAGCGCCTGGGCAAGCGGCGGCAGCTTCAGTTTCTCGACAATGACCTGAGGCAACGCGTCGACCAGGCGGAGTTCCTTGTCCAGCAGTCCGCTGATGACGCCGCGGAGCACGCGTGCCGTCACCTTGCCCGCGGCTTCGTAAACCGGCACGATGCGGCCCGTATGGAGGCTCGCGCCGCCGTCCTCGTCATCGTCGCGAAGCACCTCAAACTCGGGGTGCAGCAGAGACAGCTCGCGCAGATAGGGATCGAACTCCACCTTGCCGAACAGCGCGACTCGAACGCCCGGCGCGAACACGCGGTCCAGATAGTGCGCGTGAAACCACTTGGCCGTCAGGCTATGCCCGGCCGCGTCTTCGAAGATGACCTCGACGAGGCCAAGGTCGCGGCGGCGGAAGCGCGGCTTGTGCAGCCGCTTCACCGTCGCCAGGACCGTCGCGACTTCTCCCGGCGCGAGCTGTGAAAGCGGCTTCACATTCGAGCGGTCTTCATATCGGAAGGGCGGGTAGTACAGCAGGTCGCCGGCTGTGGCCAGACCCTTGGCCATGAGCTGTTCCGCGCGCTGCGGGCCCACGCCCTTCACGTAGGTGACGGGAGTTGCAAGGTCCACTGGAAAGCCCTAGTGTACAATGCGCCCATGAAGATCCTCCCGTTGGCCGCGGCCGCCGCCGTTTTGCTCCCGGCGGCCGATTTGCGCATCGGCATCATTGGCACGGATACCTCGCACGCCGGCGCCTTCACTGCGATGCTGAACGACCCCTCGAACAAGAACTACATTCCCGGCGCTCGCGTCGTCGCCGCGTTCAAAGGCGGAAGCGCGGACCTTGAATCCTCGGCTTCGCGCGTGGACAAGTACGCCGAGGAACTCGCATCCAAGTACGGCGTGGAGATCGTCCCGTCCATCCAGGCGCTGCTGCCCAAGGTGGAAGCCATCCTGTTGGAGTCGGTCGACGGGCGCAAGCACCTGCCGCAGTTTCGCGAAATCGCCAAAGCGGGCAAGCCGGTTTTCATCGACAAGCCGCTCGCCTCCACCTTGCCTGACGCGCGGGAGATCGCGCGCATCGGCCGCGAGAACGGCGTTCGTTGGTTTTCCGCCTCGTCTCTCCGGTTCAGCCGGGGCATCCCCGCGCTCAAGCAGCCTGAGCTGCGCGGCGCTGTCGTCTGGGGGCCAGGCCCGACCGACAAGACGCATCAACTCGACCTCGCCTGGTATGGCATTCACTCCGTCGAGATTCTTTACACCTTCCTCGGCCGCGGTTGCGTCGAAGTCACGCGCGTGTCCGGCGCCAATGGCGACGTCGTCTCTGGGCGCTGGAGCGATGGGCGGCTGGGCACTGTCGTCCTCGACAACGACTACGCCGGCTTCGGCGCCACCACTTTCGCTAAACGGAAATCGCTCGTTTCCGGCGCCGACTTCTACACCGGCTACCAGGATCTCGTTGCCGAAATCATCAAGTTCTTCAAGGGAGGGCCGCCCCCTGTCGAAGAAAACGAGACACTGGAAATGTTCGCTTTCATGGATGCCGCGCAGCGGAGCAAGGAATCCGGCGGCAAGCCGGTGGCGTTAAAGTAGTCTTCCGACCAGTTCTATGTTCACGATTCTTCTGGCTTTCTTCGCAGTGCCGGCGCTGCCGCCGGATGCGACGCCAATCTCCTCCATTCAAGGCCTCGCCAGCCGTTCACCGCTCGTGGGCGACGTCGTCACAACCGCAGGCGTGGTGACCGCCGTCAGACCCTCAAGCTTCTACATCCAATCTCCGCCCGAATGGACCGATGGCGACCCGCGGACCAGCGAGGGACTGCTGATCTTCCTTGGCTCCGCACCTCCCCCACAAATCGTTCCCGGCGCGCTCGTGAGAGTCCGGGGCGTTGTCACGGAATTCGCCCCAGCCTCGGACCCGGGCTCCCCACCAGTGACCGAGCTCACGCGCATCGCTGAGGCCACTGTTCTCGAGGGGCAGGCCGATCTGCCGAATCCGGTTGAGTTGACGCGTTCGCTCATGAACTCCAGCCAAGGCTTTGAGGCCCTGGAGCCCTTCGAAGGGATGCGCGTTCGCACAGGGAAGCTCATCGTGACATCGCCAAGCGCCAACAACGGCATCTTCTTCGGGGTCCTTCCCGGCTTTGCCAGACCATTGCGCACGGCCGAGAGCAGCACCGTGCCCGAGCGGCTGCGCCTCGATTCGAACCGTGTTGCTCCGCCCGCCTCCGCGGGAATGAGCTTCGACGGGCTGACCGGAGTGCTCGACTTCGGACAGCGCGCCTGGACCTTGGTGGTGACAGCGGCCGGCACGCTCAGCCCCAGCCCGTACCCGCGCCCGCAACTGGTCCCTCCGACGCCGCGCGAAATCTCCATCGCCAGCCTGAACTGCGAGCGCTTCTTCGACTCCGTCGACGACCCCGGCGTCAGCGACACCGTCCTGTCCGATGCCGATTACTCGGCCCGGAGAACAAAACTGGTCAGGTTCGTGCTGACAACGCTGCACTCGCCCGACGTTGTCGCCCTCATGGAGATCGAGAACCTGCGGGTGCTCCAGGAAATCGCCAGCGACATCAATTCGACCGCCCGCGACAATGGATTCGCCTACCCGCAGTACCGCGCCTATCTTGAAGAGGGAACCGATCCCGGCGGCATCGACACGGGGTTTCTTGTCAAGACAGCCCGCGTCGAACCAATCGACGTCTTTCAGTGGGGGCGGCAGGACACCTATATCCGCCCCGACGGACGGACGGAAACCCTCAATGAGCGCCCGCCCTTGACGCTGTACGCAAAGGTCGAAAATCGCGATTTCATCGTCATCGCGAATCACTTCCGCTCGATGACCGGTGTCGAGGACCCCGTCTCGGGGCCGCGAATTCGTCTCAAGCGGCGGCTCCAGGCCGAACAGCTCCGAGATCTCGTCGCGCGGCTGGGCGCCGACAACCCGGGAACCCCCTTGGCGGCCGTTGGCGATTTCAACGCCTTCGCCTTCCCCAATCTGCCCGGCGACGACCCGCTCTCGGCGCTTCGCGGCCCTCTGGAGCTGCTGACCCAGCGCCTGCCACCGGCTCAGACGGTGTCTTACTCCTTTCAAGGGCTCGGGCAGACCATTGATCACGTCTTCGCCAACAGGGAGTTTGCGGCCAATGTCACGCGGCTGGCCTACACCTCGATCAACACGACAACCGCCGAGTTTGAGCGTCTCAATCACGAAACGCCCAACCGGCTCAGCGACCACGAAGCCGTTGTCGTGTACTACTCGCTCGACCAGCCGATCCTCAGCCCGATGATGGTGAAGCCGTTTCTGTCGCCTTTCACAGGCGCCGTCGCGCCGGGGTCGGCGATTGAAGTTCTGACTCGCGCCGTCCCGTTTGGCAGGGAGATCCTTCAGGCGCCGCGGCTTGAAGCGCCAAGCTATACGCTCTCCATCGGCCAGTTCTCTACGGAGATCGCGCTCGTGCCCGCTGCGCCCTCCATCGCGAATGCCGGGCTTCTCGATGGGAACCTTCTGATTCTGGCGACCGGAATCGGCCGTTGGGAGCCCTATGTCTCCGTCGGACACCATGTCTGCGAGGTGCGCTCCGTCTTGAATACCACCTTCGCCGGAGTCTCGGAGATCCGCGCGGAATGTCCAAGCAACATCCCCGTAGAGGCTGACCTTCCAGTGATTCTCGTCGCGGCGGAAACCGCTGCGCCTCCTGTGTTGGTGCGGAAATGAATCTCATCCTGATTGCCCTGCTGATGGCTCCGCCTCCGGAGCCGGTGAAGGAAGACATCTTCCCCCTGGATCCGCGGCACAACCACGCTTCGGCGATTGTCGAGTTGCCTAACGGCGACCTGATGGCGTGCTGGTATCGCGGCTCGGGCGAACGCACGGCTGACGACGTGCAAATCATGGGCGCGCGCAAGAGGAAAGGCGCCAAAGCATGGTCGGCGCCCTTCGTCCTTGCTGACCAGCCGGGCTTCCCCGACACCAACCCCGTCCTCTGGCTCGACAACCAGAAGCGGCTTTGGCTGTTCTGGCAGACCATCGTCGCCAACCAGTGGGAGACGGCGATCAACAACTATCGCGTCACTTCCAGATGGCAGGGCGACGGCGCGCCGGCGTGGGACCGCGGGGACATCATGCTGTTGAAGCCGGTTCGCATTGTGGAGAAGACTGAGGAGTTTGCCAGGACGCTGCCCGCGGAATGGCAGAGCCGCTATGAACGCATCGTGTCGCGCGCCAAGGACAAGTACTTCTCGCGGATGGGCTGGATGACGCGCGCCCACCCGCTGCAATTGCTCTCCGGACGGATTCTGGTTCCGCTCTACTCCGACGGGTACAGCTTCTCTCTCGTGGGCATTTCCGACGACGGCGGGCTGACATGGCATGCCTCGGAACCCATTGCCGGCGGAGGCAACATCCAACCCAGCTTTGCCCTGCGCAAGGACGGAACGCTGCTCGCCTACATGCGCGACAATGGCCCTCCGCCGAAGCGGATTCATGTAGCCGAGTCATTGGACAACGGCGAGACGTGGACATTCGCCCGCGACCACGAGATGGCCAACTCAGGGACGGGGCTGGAGGTCCAGGTTCTCAAGGACGGGCGCTGGCTCATGATCAACAACGACACAGAAACAGGACGTTGGCGGCTTACATTGTCCCTGAGCGATGATGAAGGCCGCTCGTGGAAGTGGTCGCGCGCTCTTGAGATCGACGAGCGGACGGAGGGCGCGCGGTCGAGTTTCCACTACCCATCGATCATTCAGGGCGCGGACGGCGCCATCCACGCGACCTACAGCGTCTTCCTGAATCACCTGAAGGAAGGCGAGCCGCGCAAGACCATCCGGCACGCCCAATTCAGCCCGGATTGGGTTGCCGCGGCGCGCTGAGACCTTCGGGATTGCCGGATACAGTACTACCGGCCGAAGCGCTCACTTGAAGAACGTACCGCGCAGGGGGCTGAGAGGACGCACGACCTGCCTGCCGCGCTGCCAGAAGAGAAACGGGAGAGCTTTGAAGCCAGGCTCAGGCGCGAGCCGGAGACCGTCGTGTTGGAAATCCTGAGGGACTCCAAATGCGCCGAGTCCGGAGCGGAACCCGGCAAAGGCAACCTGCTGTGCTTGAGACGGAGAGGGCCCTCTCTGACACAGCTTCCATCAATGCGCCTCCCCCTTGCGCGGTTCCAAGTTCACTGTCCTCCCCGTGCGGGCGGATTCACGAGCCGCCTCGAGAATCGCTGTCACAATCATGTTGTTTTCGAGGCTGGACAAAGCCGACGGCGCCGGTTGAAGCTGCTTTCGCACAACCGCTGTCAGATAGCGGATCACGTCGTCCTGCGGCGCCGGCAGCGGCGCGGCTGTGGCCGCTTCTTCCATCCTCATCCCCGCCGTCCTGAAGCGATACTGCCGGGGATCGGACGTAATGAGGAGGCCCTTGTCACCGTAAACCTCCATGTCTTTCCTGTTGAACGGCCAGTTCCATGAGGGCTGCACGATGACCTGCGCCTTCCGGTACTGAATCGTGATCGTCGCCTCGTCGTCCACACGAGCGTAGATCTCGGGCTTATTGGTGTGAGTCATCGCGGAGACCGACAGCGGCCGTTCGTTGCCGAAAAGCCATGTGGCGAAGTTCGCGCCATAGCAGCCGAAGTCGAACAACGCTCCAGCGCCGTTCTTCACCGGATCGGTCAGCCACCCGAAGAACTCCGGTCCCACGCCGATCTCTTTCGGCCCCTGATGGCCGTAATGCGTGACAATCCGACGAATAACGCCGAGCTTCCCCTCGCGGACCATCCTCTCGATGGGCGCATTCACCGGATACCACGTCGTCTCGTAGTTCACCATCACTGGAATGCCGCCGCCCTTGGCCGCAGCCTCGATCACCCTGGCGTGCTCCAGGCTCACAGCCAGCGGCTTCTCCATCATCACGGGGATACGGCGCGCCGCGCACAGTTCGACGATCTCTTTGTGGTCGAATGTGCTCGAGAAGATCATCACGGCTTCCGGTCTGGCGCGATCCAGCATTTCGGCGTGAGCCGGAAATAGTTTCGCTGGATCGAGCCTGTATCTCTGTGCGTATTGGTTCCGCACGGCGGCGTCCGGCTCGGAGACCCCAACGAACTCGACGTCACTCCGCGCGAGGTTATTGCGGAAGAAGCCCGCCGCGTGGCCATGAACCAGCCCTGCGATGCCCACTCGCAACGGCTGCGCCGCGACGACCTCGCCCGCCGCCAGCGCCAACAACAAGAGGTGTTTCAAATCCGAAGTCCGCCTTCGGATCTCAGATTACCCTTTTGCGGTGAGGTCCAGCCATTCGATCCCAAGCTTCTTCACCGCGTAGCCGGTTTCTTTCAAGGCGTCAGTGTATGAGGTCATCCAGTGGAAACCGCGCATCTCCTCGGCGAGACGCTGGTCCGAGCAATTCAGTCCGATGTCTACCTGCGAGCGGCAGATTGGCATGAACGGATTGCCCGCGACTTCACCCAGGAAGCCGACCCACTTCTTCGCGTCGAAATCAGGCACGATGTTTGTGACCTTTTCGCCCATGCGCATCTCCACCTTCGGCGAGGCTCCGAAGTCGGATTCGAAGTGCGTCAAGATACGGACCGGGGCGTCGGTCTTCCCGTCCAAACGCCTTGGCGCAGTGCAATGCGCAATCGTAACCAGACCGTGGTGCGGATAGGTCGGGTCGTTCAGGAAGACCGGCACGCCGGCAATCCCATTCAACAGAATCCCGGAAGGAATCACCACGAAGTCAGATTCGCAGAACGCCAAGTAACCCTCGTCGTTCAGGACGCTCAACGGCAGGCACGCGGTGGTCTGCGATGCGCCCATGATGGCGCCCATGCACTGGTTCACCGTCATCGCCGTCGAACCGGTCTCCTTCATCAGCTCGCGAAAGACGTGAGTGAGCACGAACGCGCGCTCCACTGACTCCTTGGGCACTTCCAGCTTCACCTGCTTCGACGACAGGTACTTGCCCGCAGCGAGCTGCGCCTCTCGCATCATCTTTGAATCGGCATAGGCGGTCTTCATTCGCTCGCCGAGTTGCGGGATGCTGAACTCAACCAGGTCGAGCTTCCAGAGGTCGCGGGCGATTTGAGGCGCTTTCCGCCCGCCCGCGCCCCATCCCGACGCCCCGCCGATGCAGAGAACGCGCCGTCCAAGCGTATTCTTGAGCCCTGAAAGCGCGCGCAGCCGCCAGGCGATTTCGCCGGGCTCGTCAATCACGATGTCCTCCACGGTGACGCCCGGCTGCCCATACTGATCGACGGTCTTCCTCAGATAGCGCGGGTGGACGATTTCATACCAGAGGTACACTGGACCGCTGCGGTGGCGGATGAAGATCATGTTCCAGCGGTCCGGACGCGTCACGGCTTCGAGAATCCTGTTGTTGCCGCCCGCGCCGTAGATGATCGCCGCATCATAGCCCAACTGCGCCACTTCCTTCGCCTGCTCCACTGTGGCGGCTTCCCTCAGCGGCAGGAACTCCATCGAAGCAGGACCCTTGGCCTTGATGACCGCGAGGTCCCTGCCGATGCGAGCCTTTTCCTCGTTCAGCTCGGCCTCGGTTTGCAGCCCTCCCCACTGTCTCCAACTGGCGCCTTCGCGCCGTTTGGGGATCTCGTAGGTCAGCACGGGCTGCACCCGCAGGATCCTCTTTGATTCCAGTCCGACGGGGACTCCGGCGTTCACCAGCGGCAAAGCCGCAGGCGCGGCCGCCGTGGAGAACAACTGCCGGCGGGACATTCCTTCGTGCATGCAGCAACCCATACGAAGTTCCTTTCAGGATAAGACGATCCCAAAATACGCCTCGCCGGGCAGCCCCGCAACTCCTGATCGCCTTAACGCCTCCACACAGCCGCGCCCGTGAGGGATCGGCCGGACACCGGCTATGCGTAACAGCGAATCTCGAACACCCGCGCCAGATCGCTGCCGTTGGTGGCATCCACCTGAAGCCGGAGCCGGTCTGTTGTCACCGGCTCGAATTTGTGGCGGCAGAGCCTCTGCACGTTTCCCTTGACTTGCGCGATCTCCTTGCCCGCGGCCAACACCCGGTAGTCTCTTACCGTCTCAGGCTGCGGTCCGCGAATGATCCCCTTCATCGTTCCGTCCGAACTGGAAAGCGTCAGCTCCCGCTGGAAACCAGTGTCAAACGTAAACTGTACTTCCCTGAGGGTGACGGGCTGCTCCCACTGCAATTCGATCCATGCGCCCGCCTGCCCCATCCGCGCTGTCCATTGGTGGACCTCCTTGCCGGGGATGTCGCGCACCCACCCGTCGAGAACAATGGAGGGCGGAGTCGATGGCTCATGGGCGCTTGCTATCACCTTCGCCCGGCGCGCGAGATCGGCTGGGTCCTCGTTCCTTAAGCCGCGGATGGTCTGATCGTCGCGCAACAGCGTCTGCTGCAATCGCGTCATGCGCCGCTCGTCCTTTGCCAGCTCACGCGGCAGGATCTTTTCCGCGGCACAGCGGGCGGCTGCGGTTCCCACCGCCTGGCCGATGACCGCGCATGTGGCCATCACCCGCGTCGACGTAAACGCCGCGTGCGTGGCGCTGATGTTCCGGCCGGCCATCATCAGGTTCGAGACATTCCTCGAGTAGAGCGACCGCAGCGGGATGCTGAACACCTCCTTGGTGCGAATCGACGTGTTCGGCGGGATGTCGGAACGGTCGAAGCCGCCGGGCGGGTGATCATCCATGGGCCAGCCGCCGATGGCCACCGCGTCGGCGAACGGCTTGCTGTCCCGCAGGTCGGACTCGGTCAGCATGTAGT